>NZ_JAVKPH010000024.1:0-61667 GCF_031432425.1 Ruixingdingia sedimenti
AAGGCCGCGGCGATGCCGCGCCCGTCGGCGATGCCGCCCGCCGCGATCACCGGCACGCGCACTGCATCAACGACCTGCGGCACGAGCGAGAGCGTCCCAACCTGCGTCGCGATGTCCTCGGTGCGGAACATGCCGCGGTGCCCACCGGCCTCGGCACCCTGCGCGATGATTGCGTGGCATCCCTCCGCCTCGAGCCACCGCGCCTCGTCAACGGTGGTAGCCGAGGACAGGATCTTGGCGCCCGTCGCGACTACCCGGTCCAGCAGGCGCTGCTCCGGCAGACCGAAATGGAAGCTGACGACCTCCGGGCGCAGCTCCTCGACCAGCGCACAGAACTCCTCGTCGAAAGGCGCGCGGTTGGACGCGGGAACCGGTGCGTTCGGGTCGAGACCGAACTCTCGGTAGTACGGCTCCAGTCTCCGCCGCCACGTCGCCTCCCGCGCGGCATCGGGCGTGGCCGGACGGTGGCAGAAGAAATTCACGTTGATCGGTCGCGCGGTCCGCTGGCGAATGACGCCGAACTGGTTGCGCAGATGGTCCGGCGTGAGCAGTGCGCAGGGAAGCGATCCGAGCCCGCCCGCTTCGGCCACCGCAACGGCCAGATCCGATAGTCCGGCGCCTGCCATCGGCGCCTGAATGATTGGCAGCTCTATGCCGAACAGGTCCTGGATCCGTCGATCGGGCCACATGCTCTGTCCTCCCGTCAGTCCGTAGCGCCTGGTCAGAGTGGCCCACCGCGACGAGAAACAAAAGCACTGCCTGACGTGCCGATCCTTTTACCGTCGCCTGCACGACAAGGAGCCACCTCATGTCCCTCGCCTTCGCACCCGAGCGGATCGAAACCTGGCCGCTGGCCAAGCTCCAACCCTACGCGAAGAACGCGAAGGCGCACGGCGCGGACCAGGTTGCGAAGATCGCCGCCAGCATGGCCGAGTTCGGCTGGACCGTGCCCTGCCTCGTGGCCGAGGACGGCGAGCTGATCGCGGGCCACGGGCGCGTGCTGGCCGCCACGCAGCTCGGGCTGACCGAGGCGCCGGTGATCGTGCTGGGCCATCTGACCGAGGCGCAGCGACGGGCCTACCGTATCGCGGACAACAAGCTGACCGAACTCGGCACCTGGGACGAGGCGCTGCTCTCGGCGGAACTGAACGACCTGCTGGCCGAGGATTTCGATCTGTCGCTCGTGGGTTTCTCCGATGGCGAACTCGACAAGCTGCTGGCCTACGTCGCGGAAGACGACGGTGAAGAAGGTGGCGCCGGGGGCTCCGTGCCGCCGGTGACCATCCCCGAGCCGCCGCGTAATCCAGCCTCGCGGACGGGCGATCTCTGGATCCTCGGCGACCATCGCCTCCTGTGCGGGGACAGCACCAGCGCTGCCGATGTGCGCCGCCTGATGAATGGCGAGCGCGCGATCCTGTTCGCCACCGACCCGCCATACCTCGTCGACTACGACGGCTCCAACCATCCGACCCGCAACAAGGATTGGTCTGCCTCCTACGGCACGACCTGGGACGACAGCTCGCAAGGGGCCGAGCTTTACGACGGCTTCATCGCCGCGGCCGTGGCCGAGGCGATCACCGAAGATGCCGCCTGGTACTGCTGGCACGCTTCGCGCCGCCAGGCGATGCTGGAAGCCTGCTGGGAAAAGGCGGGTGCCTTCGTCCACCAGCAGATCATCTGGGTGAAGGACCGCGGGGTGCTGACCCGGTCCCACTACCTCTGGAAACACGAACCCTGTTTCATGGGCTGGCGTCGCCCGAACCGCCCGCCGAAGGTGGCCGAGGAAACGCTGCCATCGACATGGGCGCTTCCCAGCTTCGCCAAGGATGACCGGCCTGACCATCCGACGCCGAAGCCGCTCGACGCCTTCGGGATCCCGATGCGCCAGCATGTGGCGCGGGGCGGCCTCTGCTATGAGCCGTTCTCCGGCTCCGGGTCGCAGATCATGGCGGGCGAGGCCAATG
Source organism: Ruixingdingia sedimenti (assembly GCF_031432425.1). Lineage (NCBI taxonomy): Bacteria > Pseudomonadati > Pseudomonadota > Alphaproteobacteria > Rhodobacterales > Paracoccaceae > Ruixingdingia > Ruixingdingia sedimenti. The sequence goes on from NZ_JAVKPH010000024.1 coordinate 1,965, forward strand.
GCCGCCGCGTCTTCGCAATGGAGATCAGCGCGGCGTATGTCGATGTCGCCGTGGAGCGTTGGCAGGCCGAAACCGGCAAGGAGGCGATCCTCGACGGCGAAGGTCGGACTTTCGCGCAGGTGAGAACCGAGCGGCTGGGCGACGACACCGATACGCCGGACACGGACGCTGCCCCCGAACCCGCGCGAAAGCGCAAGACCGCCGCGTGACATGCATGACCTGGCTTTACCTTCCTCCGGACGCGCTTCCGGAACCGGAAACGCGTGCCTTTTCGGCCTCTCCCTCTGCTCCGGCGCGGGCGGGCTCGATCTCGGGCTCGCCATCGCCATCCCCGGATATCGTGCTGTGGGCCATGTCGAACGGGAAACCTTCGCCGCAGCCACTCTCGTGGCGCGGATGGAAGACGCGTCCCTGGATCAGGCTGTTGTCTGGGACGATGTTGGAACCTTCGACGGCCGCCCGTGGCGCGGCGCGGTGGACATCGTCACTGCGGGCTATCCGTGCCAGCCGTTCTCCGTCGCTGGCAAGCGCCGGGGTGCGGACGACCCTCGCCACCTCTGGCCCCATGTCGCCCGCATCATCGGCGAAATCAAACCGCCCTTCGTCTTCCTCGAGAATGTCGCCCATCATCTCCGCCTCGGCTTCCCCGAAGTCGCCAGCGGACTGGTCGGCATGGGCTACCGCCTTGCGGCAGGCCTCTTCACGGCGGCGGAAGTCGGCGCGCCCCACAAGCGCGAGCGGCTCTTCATCCTCGCCATCCGCGACGGGGACGACATGGCCGACCCCGCGCGCCTGCTCTGGCATCCGGTCGAGTGGCGGGAACCGGACGGAATTGCTGCGCCTCTGGCCGACGCCGAGGGCCAGCGCCAACGAGAACCGGCAGACGAAGCCGACGCCATCGCAGGAAGCGGGCCAGCACGGCATGAACCTCGCGACGACGGCCGCGATGTGGCCGACGCCGCAGACGGACAGCTTTCGCAGCCGGGGCGGCGAAAGGCGCGACGAGAAGGGTTTGGACCGGATGGCGCGGGATTGGCCGACGCCGATGGCGAACGACGGCTGCAAGCCGAGCGCGGGCAACCGCAGGAGTGCAGACCTGACCCATGCGGCGGGGATGTGGATGACGCCGACGGCGCGGGATCACAAGGACGGAGCGACGACACTCGCGAACACGCCGGTGAACGGCCTGCTTGGCCGCCAGGTCCTGGTGACGCCGATGGCTGGGAGCGATACCTCCGAGCCGCGCCGGACCTTGAACCCGCTATTCGTCGAGGCACTGATGGGCTGGCCCACCGGGTGGACCGGCTTCGCCTCTGTGGCAACGGCGTGGTCCCGCTGGTTGCAGCGCATGCGCTGCGAACTCTCGCGGCTGAATTGCTGGCCGATGGATGAGGCGGCGACATGAAGCAGTCCCGCCTCATGTCGCTGGTCGAGTCCGTCGCCAACGTGATCGTCGGCTACGGCGTCGCGGTGGTGACGCAGATCCTGATCTTCCCGGTCTTTGGGCTGCACACGACGCTGGCGCAGAACCTGAAGATGGGCGCGGTGTTCACCGTGGTGAGCATAGCGCGGTCCTACGTCCTACGGCGGCTGTTCGAGGCGATCCGGACGCGGAGCATCCCTGAACAAGGCAGGTTGAAGCAGCGGTAGTTGCGTCACGTTTCGAAGGTTTGAGCTGCGAAAAACTAAAGCAGCTTCACGCGCGGCCTCGTATTTCGTAAGCAACTACTGCTGAGGTGGTAGGGCAAGAAATGGCGCGAAAAAAGACCTATGGCGAGAAGATCGCGGATCACATCGCTGCGGTGGTTGAGGCCCGAAATATCGAACATGTCTTGCACTTCACGCTGCTAGACAATCTACCGGGCATTCTAAGCAATGGGCTCCTCAGCCGATCGATCCTTCGAGAAGCGGACTACGCCGTGTTTGCCAGCGATGCGGATCGCTTGGATGGTGAGGATGGCGCAATCTCAGTGTCAATCTCCTGCTTCTATCCGAAGATGTTCGACGCGAAGCGCTTTCGCTCTGGCAACGCGCCGTGGGTCATTCTTGCGTTCGACCCGAGCTTATTGTGGAACTATCACTGTCTGTTTTACCGGAATGGTGCATCGACAAATGCAACCAAATACGAGCACGGAAAAAGGTACGGCGGGTTCGCTCTAGAACGGCTCTTTGACGATTGCTCCAATTTGATGGATCCACGAGGGACAGGATTCCGAGAGGCGCATGGCCTACCATCGGGTTGGCCCACATTCCCAGACGCCGAAGTGCAGGTCATGAACCCTGTCCACCCTGACTATCTTCTGGGTGCATGGGTCGAGACACCTGAACACGGTAATCAAGTGCGGAAGGCGTTTGTTTCATCCGGACGCGATCATTGCGACGTAGTTGTCCAGCCATTCGAGCCAAGGATCTGCAGAAAACCATATTGGTGGGGCTGAGCCGCACCTCGATACGGCTCAGTAGTAAGAATCCGTGAATTGGTGTTTAGGCGGACGGCAGGCTGTACACTCGCCCGCGCCCTTCGATTTTCTTGGAGGCCACCTCGAGCCCGAGTTTCTTCTTCAGCGCCCCGGCCATCGCGCCGCGCACCGTGTGAGACTGCCAGCCCGTTGCAACCATGATCTCCTCGATGGTCGCGCCGTCCGGCGCGCGCAGCATGGCGATCAGGGTGGCCTGCTTAGTTCCCTCGCGCGGCGTGCGCGTCTTGGGCGCGGCTGCGGGCTCGGTGAGGGTGTCCGGCGCAGGTTCCTCGGTCGGCGCGTCCGTCGCGCCCGCAGGCGCGGTGTCCGCGTCCTCGGGCTCGATCCCGATTGCGGCGAGGCCCGCGTCGGTGGCGACCAGCGTGACGCCGTGGCCGTCGCCGGTTTCGCGCCAGACGGGCTCGCCCTTGCGCGTGTCGGCGTCGACCTCCTGCAAGAATCCCTTGGCGAGCATCGCGCCGACCACCTTGGCGGCGGCGCCGCCGCGCAGGCTCTCGGGCAGCGGCAGGGCGATGTGATCGGGCCGCTGGGCGGCGGCGCTCAGGATCAGGGCTTGGGTGTCGGAAAGCTGGGTCATCGTAGTCTCCCGTATCGGGGCGCGCAGGATGCGGGCCCTTCTACGAGGCCAAGCCCGCCAGTCGGCGGGCGGGACCGGGAGCGGGTCGCCTCATTCGGCATGTTCGCCCTCCCTGAAGGCCATATCGCTGATCTCGCGCAGCTTGGCGCGGTAGTGGTTCAGGGTGCCGACATGGCCCCAGTTGATCTCGTTGGGGCTGGTCTCGAAATGGTCCGCGCTGAGGGCGGCGAGCCGCTCCAGCATCGCATCGATCTCGGTCTTCGCGGCGATGAAGGCGTCGAGGGCTTTCGTGTTGTCGGTCGCGCGGCGGGTCATCGTGGTGGCTCCGTGGTGAGTTGCATCGTCCCTGTGCAATCAGAATCGCTCTGCTTGGCTGGAAAGTGTAGGCAATTCAGAGCCATATGATTGCTATCTGACTGCCCGCGCTCAGATCAGCCCCATCCCGGCCAGCGATGCGCTGGCGGTGGCGAGTTGCGCGGTGGGCAGTTCGATCTTGAGGTGCGAGATGACGTCCGAAACCTCGGCCGTGATCCCGTCCTCGCGCAGGGCCGCCTCGATCACCTCGGCGACGGCGTCGGGGCGCGAGCGGTCGAAATGGTCCGGGAGGGCTGCGTGATCAATGCGGATGGTGGTGGTGCTCATTGTGAGGTCCTTTCAGGATTGGCTGGCGGCGCGCCGCCCGGCTTCAAACGCCTCTTCGAGCGCGTCGCGGATCGCCCAGACGGCGACATCGTGAAAGTCGAGGCGATCTGAGTTCCGGGTTTCGAGCGTCTCCAGAGAAAAGCGCCGCTGCGCGATCTCGAGGATCAGGGCATCGCGGGCAGCGGCGGGGTCGGTCTTGCGGCGGGTCATCGTGGTGGCTCCTTGGTGAGTTGCATCGCTTCGTTGGAGTGACGTTCGCTCCACTGGCGAGGCTTATCAACTCGATAAGCACATGAAACTGAATGATAATCGGAGCCGTCGATGCAGGGCATGAGCGAGCGCCAGTACGCCGTCCATGTCGGGCTGTCGCGCGGCGCGATCCAGAAGGCGAAGACGGCCGAGCGGCTGGTCCTCTATCCGGACGGCAGCATCAACGCGGCGGCCAGCGACACGCGGCGGGCGGAGATGACGGACCCGTCGAAGACCCGCAAGCCGCCTGCGCCGAAGCTGAAGCCTGTCCCCGAGGCGGCGGTGGCAGCGGTCGGAGACACGCTCCGCGAACAGGGTCTGGCGGTGCCGGCGGTCGGCGGCGGCACGACCTTCCTGCAGGCCAAGACTGCGAACGAAGTGCTGAAGGCCCAGGAACGACGCATCCGGCTCCAGAAGCTGAAGGGGGAGTTGATCGAGCGGGCCCGGGCGCTGGCGCTGGTGTTCCGCCTGGCGCGGGAGGAACGGGACACGTGGGTGAACTGGCCCGCGCGCGCGGCGGCTCTGATGGCGGCCGAGCTCTCGGCGGCATCCAGCGACACGACGGGCCATCAGATCACCGTGGAGCCAGCCGCGATGCAGAAGGTGCTGGAGAAACATGTACGCGCCCACCTCGACGAACTCGCCGAGGTCCGGCCCGACTTCCGATGAGAGCAGCGTTGATTTTGGTGGCCTGACGGACTTCGACGGCGCGGGCGAGATCCTGCGCGCCTGGGGCAATGGGCTGCGGCCCGACCCGGACCTGACCGTCTCGGAATGGGCGGACCGGCACCGGATGCTTTCGGGTCGCGCCTCGGCCGAGCCCGGGCGATACCGCACCGTGCGCACGCCCTACATGCGGGAGATCATGGACCGGCTGTCGCCCGGCGATCCCACGCAGCGTGTCGTGTTCATGAAGGCCGCGCAGGTCGGTGCGACCGAGGCGGGCAACAACTGGATCGGTTTCGCCATCCACCAGGCGCCGGGTCCGATGCTGGCGGTCCAGCCCACGGTCGAGCTGGCCAAGCGCAACTCGCGCCAGCGGATCGACCCGCTGATCGACGAGAGCCCGGAGCTGCGCGAGCGGGTGAAGCCCGCGCGCTCGCGCGACGCGGGCAACACGATGCTCTCGAAGGAGTTCGCGGGTGGCATCCTGATCATGACGGGCGCGAACTCGGCGGTCGGGCTGCGCTCGACCCCGGCGCGCTACATCTTCCTCGACGAGGTCGACGCCTACCCGGCCTCGGCCGACGAGGAAGGCGATCCGGTCACGCTGGCGGAAGCGCGGTCACTGACCTTCGCCCACCGGCGCAAGGTGTTTCTGGTCTCGACGCCCACCATCCGGGGGCTGAGCCGGATCGAACGGGAATACGAGGCCAGCGACCAGCGCCGGTTCTTCGTGCCGTGCCCGCACTGCGGCGCGATGCAGTGGCTGAAGTTCGACCGGCTGCGCTGGCAGAAGGGTCGCCCGGAGACGGCGGAATATCATTGCGAAGGCTGTGACCAGCCCATCGGCGAGCATCACAAGACGGCGATGCTGGAGGGCGGCGAATGGCGCGCAAATGCCGTTGCCGCCGATCCGACCACGGTCGGATATCACCTCTCGGCGCTCTATTCGCCGATCGGCTGGCTGAGCTGGGAGCGGATCGTGCGGGCATGGGACGCGGCACAAGGGTCGGACGAGGCGATCAAGGCGTTCCGCAACACGATCCTCGGTGAGACCTGGGTCGAGACCGGGGAAGCCCCGGACTGGCAGCGGCTCTACGACCGGCGCGAGCGCTGGACATCCGGCACGGTGCCAGCGGGCGGGCTGTTCCTGACGGCCGGGGCCGACGTCCAGAAGGACCGGATCGAGGTCGATGTCTGGGCCTGGGGCCGTGGTCTTGAGTCGTGGCTCGTCGATCACGTCGTGATCGAGGGCGGGCCCGACCGGCATGACGCTTGGTCGGAACTGACGGCGCTGCTCGACCGAAGCTGGCCGCATGAACGCGGCGCGCATCTGCGCATCGCGCGGCTCGCCATCGACACCGGCTACGAGGCCCCAGCGGTCTATTCCTGGTCGCGGGCGCAAGGCTTCGGGCAGGTGTCGCCGGTGAAAGGCGTCGAGGGGTTCAACCGCTCGAGCCCGGTGTCGGGCCCGACCTTCGTCGACGCGACCGAAGGCGGCAAACGCCTACGGCGCGGGGCGCGGCTCTGGACCGTGGCGGTCTCGACCTTCAAGGCCGAGACCTACCGCTTCCTGCGGCTGGCACGCCCGACCGATGAGGAGATGGCCGAGGGGGCTGCGTTCCCGCCCGGCTCGGTGCACCTGCCGCATTGGGTCGAGAACGAATGGCTGAAGCAGTTCGTGGCCGAACAGCTGGTGACGGTGCGCACGAAGCGTGGCTTCGCCCGGCTGGAATGGCAGAAGCTGCGCGAACGCAACGAGGCGCTGGATTGCCGGGTCTATGCCCGCGCCGCCGCCTGGATCGCGGGCGCGGACCGCTGGCCCGACGAGAAATGGCGCGACCTCGAGGATCAGCTCGGGGCGGCCCCCACCGACACCGATCCCGCCGGGCAGATTAACCGGCCGGGACAGGCCCCGCAGGGCAAGCGCCGCTCCGACTGGCTCGGACGGCGCGGAGGATGGTTCTGAAGATGACGGACTGGACGGAAACCGAGCTCTCGGCGCTGCGCCGGGCCTATGCCAGCGGCACGACACGGGTCAGCTATGACGGCAAGTCGGTGGACTACGGCTCGGCCGAGGATCTGCTCGCCCGCATCCGCACCATCGAGCGCGCCATCGCGGGCACGACACGGCCACTGCCGGTGGCCGGGCTGGCGGGCTTCTCGCGCGGGGACCGGTGATGTCGGCGACCTGGTTCGATCACGCCATCGCCACGGTGGCGCCGCGCATGGCGGCCCGCCGCGTGATGGCGCGTCAGGCCTTCGAGACCCTGACGCGGGGCTATGACGGGGCCGCGCGCGGGCGTCGCACCGAGGGCTGGCGCGCGCCGGGATCCTCGGCCGACACCGAGATCGGCGTCGCCGGGGCGCTGCTGCGCGACCGGATGCGCGATCTGGTGCGCAACAACCCGCATGCGGCCAAGGCCGTGGCGGTGCTGGTCAACAACATCATCGGCGCGGGGATCATGCCGCGCGCCGCGAGCGGCGACGACACGCTCGACCGGAAGGTCGATGCGCTCTTCGAGCGCTGGACGGCGGACTGCGACGCCGACGGCCAGCTCGACTTCTACGGCCTGCAGACGCTGATCTGCCGCGAGATGGTCGAGGCTGGCGAGGTGCTGGTGCGCCGCCGCCTGCGGCGATCCTCGGACGGGCTCCCGGTGCCGCTGCAATTGCAGGTTCTGGAGGCCGACTTCCTCGACGCCACCAAGTCCGGAACCCTCGGCGCGGGGCGGCTGGTCCAGGGGATCGAGTTCGACCCGGTCGGCAAGCGCCGGGCCTACTGGCTGCATGCCGAGCATCCGGGCGACGCCTACGGGGCCTTGCAGAACGGGTTGCAGAGCCGCCCGGTCCCCGCGACCGAGATCGCCCATGTCTACGAGAAGCAGCGCACGCAGGCGCGCGGTGTGCCCTGGGGCGCGCCGGTGATCCGCAGTTTGCGCGACCTCGACGATTACGAGGTGGCCGAGCTGGTCCGCAAGAAGACCGAAGCCTGCGTCACCGCCATCGTCTTCGGCGACGACGAGGCGCAGCAGGGCATCGCGCCCTCGGTGGTCGATGCCGACGGCAACCGGGTCGAGCAGTTCGAGCCGGGGCTGATCGCCTATGCGCGGGGCGGCAAGGACATCCGGTTCAACCAGCCTTCCGCCACCGGCGGTTACGGCGAGTACAAGCGGGCGAGCCTGCACACGATCTCGGCCGGGTTCCGCGTGCCCTACGAGCTGCTGACCGGCGATCTCAGCCAGGTCAACTATTCCTCGATCCGGGCGGGGCTCGTGGAGTTCCGCCGACAGATTGACGCCGTCCAATGGCAGCTGTTCATCCCGATGTTCTGCGCCCCGGTCTGGCGCTGGTTCACCGAAGCGGCATGGGCCGCGGGGCAGATCCCGTCGCCGACCGTGCCGGTCGAGTGGTCGCCGCCGAAGTTCGAGGCTGTCGATCCGCAGAAGGACGCGATGGCGAACTTGCTGTCGATCCGCTCCGGCACCATGACCCTGGCCGAGGTGATCGCCCGGCAGGGCCGCAATCCCGACGCGGTGCTGGCCGAGATCGCCGCGACCAACGCCAAGCTCGACGCGCTGGGGCTGGTGCTCGACAGCGATCCGCGACGCGTCACCAAGACGGGCAGCGCGCAGACCAGTGACCCGGCGAACGACCCTGCCGCCGACGCGGACAATGACCCGGCGCAGGCCGACCAACAGGACTGACCTTCATGGACACGATGATCGAACTGCCGGCCATGCGCCGGTCGGCGGAGCTTGCGCCGAACACGGCCGATGCCGACAGCCGCACCGTCGAGGTGGTCTGGTCGGCCGGGGCCCGCGTGCGCCGCGCCACCTTCTTCGGCGAGCCCTATGACGAGGAACTGAGCCTCGATCCCGCCCATGTCCGCCTCGACCGGCTGAATGCCGGGGCACCCTTCCTGAAGGTGCACGAGCTCGACACGCTCGATGCGGTGATCGGCTCGGTCGTGCCGGGCTCGGCCCGGATCGAGAACGGGCGCGGCATCGCCTTGGTGCGGATCAGCGAGCGTGCCGATGTCGAGCCGATCTGGCGCGACATCCAGGCCGGGCACATCCGCGCGGTCTCCATCGGCTACCAGGTCCACCGCTTCGAGGTCTCGAAACCCGAGGCTGCGCGCGAACTCTGGCGGGCGGTGGACTGGACGCCGTTCGAGGTCTCCGCCGTCGCGGTCGGGGCCGACCCCGCCGCGGGCTTCCGCGCCCAGCACCCCCTTCACGACTGCGTCCTCCACCGCCGGGACGCCCCCACAGAGCAAGGAGCATTCCCGATGACGGACAAGACCCAGACCCCGGCGCGCGACGCCGCAACCCCCGCCACCACCCAGCCGACCGAGCCGGTCGAAACCGAGGACACCCCCATGACCGAACTGAGCTCGGCTGCGCCCGACCCGAAGGTCATGGCCAGCGAGACGCGCAGCCAGCCGAAGCCGCAGGCAACGCCCGCACCCGACACTGAGGCGGTCGCGACCCGCGCCCGCGAGGCCGAGCGCGACCGCGTCTCCACCATCTACGATCTGGCCGGGCGGCTGAACCTCGAGCGCGGCTTTGCCGAGGATCTGATCAAGCGCGGCGTCAGTGTCGATGAATCCCGCCGCCTGATCCTCGATCAGGTCGCGGCGAAATCCGACGAGACCCGGACCTTCCCCCATGTCTCCGTGCCGCTCGGCGGCCGGGACGAGCGCATCACCCGCCGCGATGCCGTGGCGAATGCGCTGCTGCACCGCTACAGCCCGACGCTGTTCCAGCTGGAGGACGCCGCCCGCCAGTACCGCGGCATGACGCTGCTGGAGCTCGCCCGCGAAAGCCTCGGCAATGCCGGGGTGAACACCCGCGGCCTGTCGCGCGACGAGGTGGCGACGCGGGCGCTGCACTCGACCTCTGACTTCCCCGAGATCCTCTCGGCGGTCACCAACAAGACCCTCCGGCAAGCCTACGAGGCCTATCCCCGCACGTTCATGCTGTTCTGCCGTCAGGTGCTCGCAACCGACTTCAAGGCGATGCACCGGGTCCAACTCGGCGAAGCGCCGCAGCTGCTCGAGGTCGGCGAAAGTGGCGAGTTCAAGCGCGGCACGCTGGGCGAGAGCAAGGAAAGCTACAAGGTCAAGACCTATGGCCGGGTGGTCGCCATCACCCGCCAGACGCTGATCAACGACGATCTCGACGCCTTCACCCGGATCCCGGCGATGTACGGCAACTCCATCGCGCAGCTGGAGTCGGACGTGGTCTGGGGCATCATCACCGCCAACCCGGCGATGGCCGACGGCAACGCGCTGTTCCACACCACCCACAAGAACCTCGCGGGCACCGGCGCGGCGCTCGATGTGAGCAGCGTCGGTGCGGCCCGCGCGGCGATGGCCAAGCAGACGGGGCTCGACAAGAAGACGGTGCTGAACGTCCGCCCCGCCTTCCTGATCGTGCCCGCCTCGCTGGAACTGAAGGCCGAGCAGCTGGTCGCGCAGAACCTGGTGCCCGCCGCGACCTCCAGCGTCGTGCCGCAGTCGATCCGCACGTTGGCGCCGATCAGCGAGCCGCGCCTCGACGCCGCCAGCGAGACCGCGTGGTATCTGGCGGCCAGCCCGAACCAGATCGACACCATCGAGTACGCCTATCTCGAAGGCCAGCAGGGCGCCTACATCGAGACGCGCAACGGCTTCGACGTCGATGGCGTCGAGATCAAGTGCCGCCTCGACTTCGGCGCCAAGGCCATCGACTGGCGCGGCCTCTACAAGAACCCGGGCGCGTAACCCGCACCCCATGCTGAACCCTGGCACACGGGCGGTCCTGACGGGCCGCCCTTCGTCTTTCCACGAGGATCCTCATCATGAAAAACTTCGTCCAGCCCGGCAACACCATCACCCTGACCGCACCCTATGCCGTCGCCTCCGGCGATGGACTGCTCGTCGGCTCCATCTTCGGCATCGCCGCCGGGGACGCCGCCATCGCCGAGCCTGTCGAGACTGCGCTCTTCGGCGTCTTCGACATCACCAAGGTCGGCTCCCAGGCCTGGACCGTCGGCGCAAAGGTCTATTGGGACGACACCAACAAGCGCTGCACCACGGTGGCGACCGACAACACGCTCATCGGCGTGGCCGTCGAGGCAGTGGCGAGCGGCGCGGGCGACACCATCGGCCGGGTGCGCCTGAACGCGAGCTTCTGATGTCCGCCTTCGCCGCCGCCATGAGCGCGCTCTTCGCCGATCCGAACATCGGCCGGGACGCGGTCTACATCGCCGACGGCGGCGCGCCGGTGTTGGTGCGCGTCGTCGCTCGGCGTGCGGATGCGATCACCGACTTCGGCGATGCGCGGCTCTGGTCCGATACCACGCGTATCGACTTGAGAGTGGCCGAGGTTCCGGCTCCACGTCCCGGCGACCGGATCGAGATCGACGGCGACGCCTTCCTAATCCAAGGCGAGCCTGTCCGGGACCGCGAGCGGCTGGTCTGGACCGTCGATCTGAGGCCTGCGTGAAACTCGGCATCAACATCGTCGGCGACATTGCCAGCCTGCTCGAAGCCGAGGCGAAGGCAGGCGAGAAGGCCGTGAGCACGGCTATGCGGCTTGCCGGGACGGGTCTCAAAGATGCCTGGCGCGCGCAGATCACCGGTGCAGGTCTCGGGCCACGTCTGGCGCGGACCATCCGCTCCGAGCAGTTCCCGAAAGGCAGGCCCAGCTTGAACGCAGCCGCGCTGGTCTGGTCGAAGGCACCGATCATCGTCAGCGCACATGACACCGGCCCGCTGATCCGGTCGAAAACCGGGTTCTGGCTTGCCATCCCCACGCCCGCAGCAGGCACTTCACGGCGCGGCGGAAGGACCACGCCCGGCGAATGGGAACGCCGCACGGGCCTTCGTCTGCGTTTTGTTTATCGTCGAGCGGGGCCGAGCCTGCTGGTCGCTGAAGGGCGGCTAAACACCAAGGGCCGCGCTGTTGCGTCACGGTCGAAAACCGGAAGGGGCGTTGTGACCGCGCCGATCTTCCTGCTGGTGCCGCAGGTCAAGCTGCCGAAGCGGCTGGACCTCGCGCGGGATGCCGAGCGGGCGCGTGACGCTGTGCCGGGGCTGATCGTGACGAATTGGGTGGACACCAGACTCTGAGAACACCAATGCACTGCCTACAAACAGTGCGCCCGGCCCCATTGGCATGTCACCAAAATCGTAGCTGATCTCCGTGCTTCATCGTTTCCAAGCCGGGTTCTCGTAGATTTCCTCATAGCTTTCGACGAAGATCATTTTGATGCCAATGCGTTCGAGAAAAGGCCTTCGATGGTCATCGTCTGCGGCTCCCTTCACGACAAACCAAGCGTCAGTTTTCATGTCGGGCTTGATCCGATGAAGGCGCGCTCTCTCAAGAAACAACCATCTCAGGAAGTTCTCATCTTTTCCGAAGGCAAACCCAATGACGACGATGGGGCAGAAAAAGAACGGTTCCAGCCAGGTGCCTGCGCCCTTCCAGTCTTCCGGTTTGGTGACCGCCTTTGATCTCAGCCCACCCGTCCCATAGATAAGCCGGCGGGCTCGTTCTACGGAGCCCATGTAGTGGGTTAGACCCAACCGAATGCTGCGCGGGTACTTGGCCATTCCATGCGCGTGCCAAATAGCGAAACTGGATCGGGCGTCTCCGATTGAATCCGTCGAAAAGTAAGAACTCCAAGGGTAGAAGTCAGTGAAACCGGACTTTGTTCGGATGAAGGCGGCGCCAATTGCTTGGGACAGCATCTCATCAAAGTTGACCGTGATCACTGGTGCGGATCTTCGAGCGGCCCATGACATCAGCGTTCCATGATGATCATTATGCTGCCAAGACTTCATTAGATCGCAGAAATCCCGTTGCAGATTGCTGCGATCATCGAATGGGCGAGCTAGGTCGAGAATGTCGAAAAACTCGGTGTTCGACATTTCTTTAAGTTGATCCTGTGTCAGTTGCAGTCCGTGCCTTTCTGCAAGGATCTGCAGGAGCCTCTCCCAGCTGGAATTTTCGTCATTGTTTCGATGGCGATTGATGCCGTTGCCCAGCAAGAGCGCCGGTGGCTGGGGGCCACCAAGTATGCTGGCAAGACTCGCTACCATGCCCGTGATCCAAATTCCGAATAGGGACTAATCAGAGCCAATGAGTTACTCCCTCCAGAGAGTTGCCAAGGTTGCCATGTCCGATCAATGGCACGACAATCATTCTGATGGTCCTTAATCCTCGTCAATGATGTGAATATGCCCACCACCCGCGAAAATACCATTACCGCGCTGCACGCGCGGCTCTCGGCGCTGCCCGCCACCACCCTGCGCGGTGAGGTACTGCCCGAGCGCGTGCCGGCTGCCGGCCTTCTGATCCTCCGCGACGGCGAGCCGGGAGAGCCGGAGGTGACGCTGTCGCCGCTGGCCTATCACTACCAGCACCGTGCCGAGATCGAGGCCGTCGTGCAGGGTGCCAATCGTGACGCTGCCTTCGATATGCTCTGTGCCAGCGTGGGTGCGACGATTGCCGCCGACCGCACGCTCGGCGGCCGGTGCGACTGGATCGAGGCGGAAGCGCCGCGACCGGTCGATCTGCCGGTCGAGGGCGCCGCCAGTCTGAAGGCCGCCGTGATCCCGGTGGTGCTTCACTATTCCACGGCCGATCCGCTCGGCTGATCCCGACAACCCGAGGAGAATACCATGGCACGAGCCCAGGGGGCGCGGGCGCAGATGGCGCTTGCGTTCGAGACGACCTATGGAGCGCCACCTGCCAGCGGCTTCACGCGGATGCCGTTCGCCAGCGCGACGCTGGGGGCGGAGCAGCCGCTCCTGAACAGCGAGCTGCTCGGCTACGGTCGCGATCCGCTGGCGCCGATCAAGGACGCGCTGACGGCGGACGGCAATGTCGTCGTGCCGATCGACGCGGAGGCCTTCGGCTTCTGGCTGAAGGCGGCCTTCGGCCAGCCGATCACTACTGGCACGGTGGCGCCCTACAGTCACGAGTTCCGCTCGGGCGGCTGGGTGCTGCCGTCGATGTCCATCGAGACTGGCATGCCGGAGGTGCCGCGCTTCGCGATGTATTCAGGTTGCATGCTCGATACGCTGTCGTGGCAGATGCAGCGCTCGGGCCTGCTGACCGCGACCGCGAGCCTCGTGGCCCAAGGCGAGGCCATCGCCACGACCTCCGCCGCAGGCACGTTGGCCGAGATCGACCTGCAGCGCTTCGGCCATTTCAACGGCGCGATCACCCGCAATGGCCAGCCGCTTGGCAACATCGTCTCGGCCGAGATCACCTATGCCAACACGCTCGACCGGATCGAGACGATCCGCTCGGATGGCCGCATCGATGGCGCGGACCCGGGCATGGCTGCGCTCACCGGCCGGATCGAGGTGCGCTTTGCAGATCAGCTCCTGGTCAACCAGGCGATCAATGGCGAGCCCTGTGAGATGACCTTCGCCTACGTGCTGACCTCGGGCGAAAGCCTGACTCTGGTGGCCCATGCCGTCTACCTGCCGCGCCCGCGCATCGAGATTTCCGGACCGCAGGGCGTGCAGGCCAGCTTCGACTGGCAGGCGGCGAAGGACACGGTGACGGGCCGCATGTGCACGATCACGCTGGTGAACGAACGGGAGACCTACTGATGCTGACACTCGATCTGACGAATGCGCCGCGCTGGCTCGACCTGTTGCCGGGCGTGCGGCTGCAGCTTCGCCCGCTGACGACCGCCCTGATGGTCTCCGCCCGCAGCGATGCCGCGATCCAGGCACTGCCGCCCGAGGCCGGGCCCGAGGAACTGGCGATGATCATGGCCAAGGCCGTGGCGCGGCGCGCGGTGCTGGATTGGGAGGGTGTCGGCGATGCCGAGGGCAACCCGGTCCCGGTGACGCCCGAGGGCATCGACGCACTCCTCGACATCTGGCCGGCCTTCGACGCCTTCCAGTCCGCCTATGTCGCCAAATGGCTGCTCCTCGAGCAGGAAAAAAACGTCTCTGCGCCCTCGCCGAGTGGTGGCTCGGCGGGGGCGATCGCTACTGCCAAGCCTGCACGCCCTGCGAAAGCAACGGGGGCCCGTGCCCGGATTGCCCGGCGCGGTTGAACCAGCCAGAAACTCTGGAAGGCTGGCAGGTCTGGGATCTGGCGCAGCGCCTGATGGGGCAGTTGCGTGTCGCCACCGGCCCGGACGCTTCCACAGTCATCGGCTGGGACATGACTGCAGCGCTGGCCATGGCGCAGGCGCTCGGGGGCGACCCGCTCATCGCGGCCGAATGCCTGCCGGTGATCGAGGCCGTGATGGTCCGCAAGTTCAATGAACAGAGCACGGCTGATGACCGAGCGTCTCTGTCCCGCGGTTGATGAACCCGCCCCGCATGCCAAGTCCCGCTCGTCAGAAAGTCTGATCCATGGCCCAGAAGCGCGTTTCCGTCCGCCTCGTCGCCGAGGGCGGCAGGCAGGTGAAGGCCGAATTCCAGGGGATCGGCGATGCGGGCGAGCGCAATTTCAAGCGGATCGAGCGGCAGGCCGACATCACCGGCGCCGTGGTGCGCCGCGTCATGGGGATCCTCGGCGCCGCGATCAGCACGCGGCAGCTCGTGGCCTATGCCGACCAATGGACCGACCTCCGCTCGCGTGTCGATCTCGCGACCGGCAGCCAGGAGGCGGGGGCGGCCGTCATGGAGCGGCTCGCCGCCATGGCGCGGCGGACCTATTCCAGCCTCGGCCAGACCACGGAGTCCTGGCTCGCCAATGCCACGGCGCTGCGCGAACTGGGGCTGACCACGGCGGAGTCGCTGGATTTCACGGAGGCGCTGAACAACGCCATGGTGGTGTCCGGCGCGCGTGCCGAACGCGCGGCCTCGGTGCAGACGGCGCTCTCGCGAGCCATGGCGCTGGGTACGCTCAGCGGGGACAACCTCAACACCGTGATCCAGAACGGCGGGCGGCTCGCGGAACTTCTGGCGGCCGAGCTTGGCACCACTGTCTCCGGCCTGCGCAGGCTTGGCCAGGAGGGCGGGATCACTGGCGAGGTGATCCGCACGGCGCTGATCGGCAATCTCGAACTGCTGCGCGAGGAAGCCGACAGCATGCCGGCGACCATCGGCGATGCGTTCACGCTGATCGGCAATGCCGCGCTGCAACTGGTCGGCACCTGGGACCAGATGGTCGGGGCCTCATCGACGGTGGCCGCGGCACTGATCGGGCTCGCCGACAACATGGAGCGGCTGGCGGCTATCGGCATCGCTTTCGCGGGCTTCATGGCCGCGCGCTGGGTTGCGGGGTTTGTCGCAGCGCAAGTCGCCACGATCAGCCTCGCGGGCGCGCTGACGCTCTTGCGCGGGGCGATCATCCGTACCGGAATCGGGGCGCTGATCGTGGGCGCGGGCGAGCTGATCTACTGGTTCGGGCAGCTGGTGCGCGGCGCGGGCGGGTTTGGCACTGCGCTCTCACTTCTGGGCGATCTCGCCCGCGAGGTCTGGGAACGCATGAAGCTCGGTGCCGTCGCCATGGGGCTGGCGATCATGGCGAGTTGGGCTGACATCAAGGCCACCATCGCCGAGGCGCTGCAGACATCGCTGGAAGCCGTGGTCGGTTTCGGGAACGGGGCGCTGAACACGTTCCAGGGGGCGCTCGACGCGATCAAGGTGCTCTGGGGCGCGCTGCCCTCGGCGATCGGGGATTTCGCGTTTCAGGCGGCGAATGCGCTGATCGCGGGCGTCGAAGCGATGCTCAATGGCGTCGGCCAGCGGATCAACGGCTTCCTCGAGGGGATCAATGGCGGGCTCGAGGCGCTGGGGATCGAGCGGCGGATTTCGCTGATCGGCAATCTGGAACTGGGCCGGATCGATAACCCCTTCGCGGGGTCGGCGACTGAGGCCGGTGCCCAGGCACGCGCGGCGTTCCAGGCAGCGTTCACTGCCGAGCCGATCAATATGCCGGACCTCGGGCTAAGCGCTTATGCGGAGGAAGCGCGCGGCGAAGCCGAGTCCCTGCGTGCGACGATGGCTGGCGTGGCCGAGGCGGCGACGGCACCACTCGAGTCCATTGCCGCCCTGCGCGAGGCGGTGACGGGCAGCGGTCTCGACGCGGAGGCTGCGCTGAACGGCGCGCGCACGGCCGCCGAGGGGCTGGGCGAGTCGCTCGAGGCCACCGGCGAGGCTGCGGGCCGCGCGGGCGGTGCCGGTCGCGGGGCGGGTCAGGCGCTGCGCGAGGCGGCCGATACGGCACGTGGTGCATGGGAGGCCACCGCCGAGGCAGTCCGCGCGGCACAGGAGCGTTCCCGCGAGATCGCTCAAGGTCTGGCGCAGGATATCGTCGGCCCGATCAAGGAGGCGCTGCAGTCCGGCGAGTTCACCTGGGAGACCTTCGCCAGCGCCATCTCGCGCATCGCGCAGAACCTCGCGAACCGGCTGATCGAGCTGGCCTTCAAGCCGATCGAGAATGCGCTGATGCGCGCCTTCTCGGGCATGGGCGGCGGGGGTGGTTTCTTCGCGAGCCTCTTCGGCTTCGCAAGGGGCGGCGCATTTGCAGGTGGCCACGAACTGACGGCTTTCGCGCGCGGCGGCGTCGTGAACCGGCCCACAGTGTTCCCGTTCTCGCGAGGCATCGGGCTGATGGGCGAAGCCGGACCCGAGGCGATCCTGCCGCTGCGGCGCGGGCGCGACGGGCGGCTCGGGGTCGAGATGAACAGCACGCCCGCCCAACCCGCGCAGGACATGTCGACGCGCATCATCAACGTGCTCGACCCGTCGGTGGTCGGCGACTACCTCGCCACGCCCTCGGGCGAGCGGGCCATCCTGAACGTGATCCGCCGCAACCGGAGTGCGCTGAATGCCTGAAGTGGGAGGCCCACCGCCGCTGTTGTTCTGGCCCTTCCCGGCGGCGCAGGAGATCACGGAGGTTCTGGAATGGCGCACCGACGTGCTGACATCACGCGCGGGCGAACAGCGCATCGCGCTCCGACCCCGACCGCGCGAGATCGTCACCTTTCGGCACAGGCTGGATGCGCTGGAGATGGCGCGCGCCGCGGAACTCGCCCGCGCCGGGTTTGCCGGAGACTGGTATGTGCCGCTCTGGCACATGGCGCTGCAGCCCAATGCCGATCTGGCGCAAGGCGCGACCGAGATCCTGCTCGATACGGGGCTCTCGGATTTTCGCAGCGGGGAACTGGCAGCGATCACGGTCGATGGCCGTGAGGCGGCGGCCGTGTCCATCGCCAGCGTTCAGGCCGACCGGCTCATCCTTGCAGAGCCTCTGGTCCTGCAGCTGCCTAGTCCGGTGGTTGCCGCGCCGCGCATCATGGTCGCGCCGATCCGCGCAGGCGTGCTGACCTCAGCCGTCGAGATCACTCGCCGCAGGCAGGGAGATGGCACGGTCAACGCCAGCTTCCTGCTGCGCGAGGCGGCGGACATCACCGCACTGGTGCTGCCGATCTATCTCGGCCGCCCGGTCCAGACCGACCCGAGCCTTGTGCGCCGCCCGCTCAGCGCCAGCCTGCGCCGGGCTGTGGAATACGTCGACAACGGTTTCGGCCCGGTTGTGGCCGAGCCGGTGAGAGATATCATCGAGCGAGGGGAGACGATCACGCTGAAGGCGCAGGGCCCCGCCGCGCGTCACGCCCTGCGCCGCTGGCTCTGGTCGCTCCGAGGACGGCAGGTCAGCTTCTGGCTGCCGACCTGGGGGCGCGAGCTGCAGTTGCGCGCGGCCATGACCTCCGGATCCACGCTGATGCGCGTCGCCCCGGTCGCGTCGCTCCCGGCCTATATCGGCCGCGCGATCCTGCTGGAAATGCCGACCGCGCTGCGCTTCCGAACGATCACCGCCGCCATCGTCGAGGGCGCGGATCACCGGCTGACGCTGTCCTCGAACCTCGGCGAGCCGGTTTCGCTCGCGACGAGGGTGCATTTCCTGACCGCGATGCGCGCAGATGCCGACCGCGTCGAGATCCAGCATGGCGCTGTCGCCAGCGAGGTCACGCTGCCTGTCATCGAGGTGCCCGCATGACCTATGACAGCATCGAAGCCTCGGTCGCCGAGGGCCGACCCTATTTCCTCTACCAGTTCGTGGAAGGCGATCAGGTCTGGCGTTTCACCAGCCGCGCCACGGCCTGGACCAGCGCGGGGAGCGGCGGGACGGCGATCACCTGGGAGCCCGCTGCCGTCGCCCATGGCGACGTGGTGCAGACGAGCGAGATCGAGCGCGGGCGGCTGGAACTGACCTGGTCGCTTTCGCATCCCTTCGCGCGGCGGTTTCTGGCTCCTTTGGGCAACACGCCCGTGACGCTGACCATCTTCCGGGGCCACGAGCAGGTGCTGGGGGAGACGGTCGCGCATTGGAAGGGCCGCGTCGTGGGCTCCGAGGTCGAGGGGCAGCGGATCCTGCTGCAGGCCGAGTCGATCTTCAGCACGCTGCGCCGAGCAGGCGTGCGGGCGAAGTATCAGCGGCTTTGCCGCCATGCGCTTTACGGGCGCGGCTGCGGCCTCGACATCGCGCTCTACTGGCTGACCGGCACGGTGAAGGCCGTATCCGGCAACGCCTCGAGCCTCACAATCCCCGAGGCGGCGGCCGAGCCAACCGGCTGGTACCGGGGCGGTGTGCTCAGGTTGGGCGCGCAGCTTGGGTTCATCACTGGCCATGCCGGGGCGACCCTCACGCTGTCGCGCCCGATGCAGGAACTGGTGGCGGCGTTAGCCTCCCCGGAGATCGACCCGGAGACCGGCACACCGATCCCAGTCCTCGTCGACATCGCCCCGGGCTGCGATCTGCGTGCCGCCACTTGCGCGGCGAAGTTCGGCAACCTCGCCAACTTTGGTGGCTTCCCCGAGATCCCCGGCCGCAATCCCTTCGGCGGCAGCTCCATCGTCTGAGAAGTCGTCATGGTCTGGACCTTCATCGCGCGGCTCGTCCTCGGGCTGGTGCTCTCGGCGATTTCCTATGCGCTGAGCCCGCGCCCCAAGGTCGAGAAGCCCCAGGCGGCGGGGCTGGACGATTTCTCGCTGCCCACCGCCGAGGAAGGGCGGCCGATCCCGGTGGTATTCGGGACGGTACTGATCACGGGGCCGAACGTGGTCTGGGCAGGCGACCTGAAGGTGGACCCGATCAAGAAGAAAGGTGGCAAGAAGTGACGCGCGTGACGATCCAGGACCTGCGCGATGCGCGCTACTGCCTCGCAGGCGTGCGGCCGTGGTTCCGCCGCCACGGGCTCGACTGGCAAGCGTTTCTGGACTGCGGCATCGAGGCCGACCGGCTGCGCGCGACCGGGGATGCACTGGTGGAACCCGTGATCCTGATCGCAGAGCAGCGGGAGGCATACGATGGGCGGGCGTAGCAAGGCGCAGACCGTTGGCTTCCGCTATTCGCTGGGGATGCATCTGGCGCTTTGCCACGGGCCGATCGATGCCATCCGCGAGATCCTCGTCGACCGCCGCACCGCATGGTCTGTCACGACCGGCGGCGGCGTTTCGGGCGGCGGCGCGGCCGTGGAGACGCGGATCGGCGCGGTTGCAGGCATGGCGGCAACTGCGGCGCTGGCGGGCGACACGGGCGCCACGATCACTTTTCCGGGGACGCGCGCGGGGGTGCGCATCGGCCGGGACTACCGGCTGCAATTGGCGAATGGCACGAGCCAGACCATCACGCTGCGCGGCGTCAGTTTCAACGCCGCCACCAATGTGACCTCCTGGTCTGTCCTGCCCGAGGCGCTGAGCTTCCCGGTTCAAGCGGTCGAGGTGTTCGAGGCGACCAGCGCCGCCAGCAACGCAGGTGCCGGGGGTGGGCGTATTCGCATCGACAAGCCCGACCTCTTCGGCGGTGAGAGCCGCGAAGGGGGCATTCGCGGCGATGTCGATGTGCTGATGGGCGGGCCGGGCCAGGGTCAGAACGACTACCTGGCTGCTCGGATGAATGGCGACGTGCCCGGCTATCGCGGGCTCTGCAGCCTGGTGCTGCGGCAGGTCTATCTCGGCATCAATCCGTATCTGAAGCCGTGGGCGGTCCGCGTGACCCGCGTGCTGACCGGCGAGGCAGGCGCGGCGCAATGGTATCCCGAGAAGGCGGCCATCGTGCCCGAGGCCAATATCTCGGATGCCGCGATCTACATTGCGCTTGATGTCTCGGGTTCGATGTCGGGCACGCGCATGGCCGCCCAGAAAGCGGGCGTCGCGGCGCTCATCCGCGAGATCGGAGCCAGCGTCGATCCCGACCGGCCGAACGATATCCGCATCGTGCTCTGGAACGCAGGCGTCGCGGGCGCGATCGAGCGCCGCGAGATGGGACCGGACGACTATGCCGCGCTCGAGGCGTGGATGATGGCGCTCTCGAACAGCACCTCGGGGGGCACCAGCTTTGACGCCGCCTTTTCGCAGGCGGGAGCGTTTTTCGCGGGCGGCGGGTCCAAGCGACGGATCGTGATCTTCGTGACCGATGGCGAACCTGCGCCGGTCTCCTCGGTCGATGCAGCACTTACGATCATCCGCACCCTGCCGCCGGCCGACATCTTCGGCTTCAACATCGCGCTCGCAAATACCACTTTCACCGCACGGATCGACAACACGCCGGTGGACGGCGTGCCGGTGATCCCGGCGGGAAACCCGCAGGCGCTGGTCGCCTCCTTGCGCGGGGCCTTCGGCAACGGGCCAGACATGAACCCGGCCCATATCATCCGGGAGTGCCTGACCAACCGGGACTGGGGTCTGGGCTATTCGACCGTGGAGATCGGGGCGAGTTTCACGGCGGCCGCGGACACGCTCTACACCGAGGGCTTCGGCCTGTCGCTGATCTGGCAGCAGGACAGCTCCATCGAGGAGTTCATCGGCAGCGTTCTCGACCACATCGACGCGACACTCTTCATCGACCGGCGCACCGGGCTCTGGGAACTGAAGCTGATCCGGGCCGACTACACGGCCGCAACGCTGCCACTCTTCGATGAGACCAATGTCGTGGATTGGGGGCGGCTGGGGCGGCGCGCGCCGTCGGATCTGGTCAACAGCGTGACCGTGCGTTTCACCGATGCCTGGACCGACGACACGGGGGCGGTTTCTGTCACCGACACTGCCCGGGTGCAGTCCATGGGCGAGGTGATCGCCACCACGCTCGACTATCCAGGCATCCGCTACCAGGGGCTGGGGATCCGCGTGGCCGAGCGCGACCTACGCGCGCTCTCGGTGCCGCTGCTCACGGGCGAGATCGTGGTGAACCGCGAAGGCGCGGATCTCGGGCCAGGCGATGTGATCCGGCTGCGGTCGCCCCGCCTCGGGCTCGACGATGTTGTCATGCGCATCTCCGAGATCGGTCAGGGCGACGGCCGCGACAACGGCATCCGATTGAAGCTCGCCGAGGACGTCTTTGCGTTGGGCGCCACCGCCATCGCAGGTGGGCGCATGCCGACCGGGTCCGGGGTCGCGGCTCCGCCGAGGGCACTCTCCCGGCGCATGGTCGCGGAAGCCCCTTACTGGCTGCTCGTCCGCGAACTGGGCCATACCGAGGCCGACCGGATTCTTTCGGAGGATCCCAATGCGGGCGCAGTGGTTGCCACGGGCGAGCGCCCCAGCGCCGATGCGCTGGCGGCGGAGCTCTGGATCGACCCCGGCACCGGTCCCGCGCGGGAGGGTGTGGTTGCCTTCGCGCCGACGGCGCTGCTGGCTGCGGACATCTCGGACCATCCGGAGGTGCGTGTCCTGCCCGTCACCGGATGGCGCGACATCGGTGAGGTCGGCATCGGCACGCTGGCGAGCATCGGCGGCGAACTGGTGCGCGTCGACGGGATCACGTCCACCGCCATCACCGTGGGTCGGGGTTGCCTCGACACCGTGCCGAGGGCGCATGCCGCAGATACGCCAGTGATCTTCTTCGACGAGGGCGCGCGGATCACCGAGGACAGCTGGGCGGCAGGCGAGACTCTCGCGATCCGGCTTCTACCCGAAACGGGGCGTGGCACGCTCGCCTTTGCGCTGGCGCCCGAGGACAGCGTGACGCTCGACCGGCGCGCCATCCGGCCCCTGCCGCCCGGTCGCGTGCAGGCCAATGGCAGCTATGCGCCGGATGTCGATGCGCTGATCGCCAATGATCTGGTGCTGACCTGGGCCCATCGCGACCGGCTGACACAGACCAGCCCCGTGATCGTCGATCACACCGGTTCCTCCATCGGGCCGGAGCCAGGCGTCGGCTATGCGATCGAGGTGCGTTGGATCGACCCCGACACCGGCGCAGCGCTCATGCCGCCTGGCATCGTGATCGACGCGGGCATGGAGACAAGCTGGACGCTGGCGCCGGAGGACATCCCGGAGACCGGCGCGCCGGAGCGGACGGCCGAGATCGACCTCGCCGTCCGGGCGCGTCGGCTGGTCGGCGGCAGTTGGCTCACCGACTTTGATGCCCGCCGGTTCCGGCTGACCGCGCCCTTTGCCGCCGGATGGGATCGCGGCTGGGGGTTCCTCTGGGGGACCTGATCCCTGCCATCACCTTCCTCACGACAAGCGAGACCAAGCATGCCCGAACGGATCATGCCGGGACTGGGGCTGCGCGCCTTCTACGATCCCGGCCAGCGCAACTGGGGCACCAGCCTCAGCGAAGATCTGCGCCGCCTCTCGGCCCTCGTGCAGGCGCGCGCCACATCGCGGACCGCAGCACTTCCTGCCACCGGCACCGCAGGCCAGATCACCATCGTGCCCGCCGCGACAGGCGCCAATGCCAATGCGCTCGCGCTTTGGGACCAGTCGCCAGCCGGGGTGGCTGCATGGGTCTACCTCACCCCAGAGGAAGGCTGGCAGGTCTGGATCGCGGATGAAGCGCGGCATGTCCGTTTCACGGGCGGCGCATGGATCGAGGTGCCCCGACCGGGCGTCGTACGCATCCGGACGCTGACGGCGACCAGCCACACGCTGGAAGCCGTGGATCTGGGCAGCATCCTGGAGACCACCGGCTCCTCGGCCGTCACCGTGACAATCCCGGTCGAGGCGACCGTGCCCTTCGAGATCGGCACGCTCATCAACGTGACGCAGGTCGGCGCCGGGATCGCCACGGTCGCGGCGGCTCCGGGCGTGTCGCTCAATGGCGTCACCGGAGGCTCGGTCGCCCTCGATGGCCAATGGTCGGGCGCCGCCCTCGTGAAACGCGGGGCAGATGCCTGGGTCATCCAGGGCGCGCTGGCGGGGGCTGTCGCATGAGCCTTCTGATGATGCGCGCCGCCATCCTGGCGCAGGGCGGCGACACCGCCCCTCCGGTCGATATCGGCACTGTCTGGCAACTCGACACAAGCCGTCGGCCCCCGGGTTACACGCTGTCCAATGGCAACCAGACCGCCGTGAACACCTCTGGCGGGACCAACTATATGCGCTGGGTGCCGAGTGCCAAGGCGATCCTGCCCTCGGACGGGCGACGCTATTGGGAAGTTCTCTGTGCAGCCAGCGGGGCTGCCAGTTTCGACGGCTACATGGGCGTCGTCTCCGCCGCGCAGCGCGAGGAGTTCAATACCGGCAACAACCCGATCACGCTGGGCTCGATCGCCTATCGCGGCAACGGCTCCCTCTGGTCGTCGAACACTGCCACGGCCGCCCAGCAGTTGACGGGGCTGCCGACCTTCGGGGCGGGCGACGTACTGATGTTCGTTCTCGACCCAAGCACTGCGCGCCTCTGGATCGGCAGGAACGGCGTCTGGCGTGACGATCCGGTGAGCGGGGCGGCCACCTGGACGGCCGCGCAGAGCACGGCCTTCTATCCGCAGGTCCAGGGCCGCAATCCCGGCGACGGCGGCACGCTGCGTTCGCAGCCCTCGCAGTTCAGCTACCCGGTGCCGCCCGGCGTGCTGCCGCTCGGCTACGAGCACCCCGACCTGCGCATCTTCGAGGCGCATGCCTTCATCGAGCTTGCCTGGGACAAGGACCTCAGCGTCGGCGAGCTGGAGGCCTGGTTCGATCTCGGCGGCGGCACGCGTCTGACCTCGGGCGGCGTCTCGATCTTCTTCGATCACGGTGGTGGCACGTCCCTCACCGCCGCCCAATCCGCCCTCTTCATCGAAGTGGAACTGCCATGAGTTACATCCTGCATCTGGGCCACCAGCCCACCGACATCGCCGGCATCTCGGGACTTCTGAACACGACCGCCGGAGGATTCGACCCGACGCTCGACGTGAACGCGATTCGGCATTCCGGATCGAGCACCTATTCCGCGCCGTTCTCCTTCGCAGTGACGGAACCTGCGGGAGACCTCTGGCTGGGGTTCCGTTACGTGCCGCCGAATTCCGACGCGAACAGCATCTCACGGTCCGAGGCGAGTTTTCTAGAATTCTACAGTGCCACTAACGTGCTGCTGGCCCAGATCAAGCCGGTCACGACGACCAATCGCTATCACGCCATCGCGGCTGGCGACACCAGCGTCCAGGGCAGTTCCTCCTACACCGCCCCGAATGGCCAGCCGCAATGGATCGACGTGCGGGTGGCGGTCGGCGCCCAGATCACCATCGAGTTCTATGTCGAGGGCGTGCTGCAATCGACGGCCACCGCGGCGAATGCGAACGGAAAGGGCAAGCCGCGCTACGTGGTCTTTGCGAATACAGCCCTTCACGGCTCCGCCTCGACGCGCACCTGGTACTTTGCCCATATCGCGGCGCTCGACGGGGTCTCGACCATCGGGCGGCGTTTCGTACGACGCAGTCCCAACGCCATCGCCAGCTTCAACCAGATGGTGGGCAGCATCGACGCGCTGCGTGACGGCGATATCGCCACCCGGGTCGCCAGCACGGCAGCGGGGCAGCGCATGTCCTTCTCCCTGACCGGCCCGACCGGACCCGCCTCGGTCTCGGCCATCGCGGGCGTGCATCTCAAGCAGATCGTGCAGGCGGGCACGGTCGGGCCCGACGCCACGGCAGGCTTCCTGCGCATCGGCGGGGTCAACCACGATGCCGCCCCCGAGACCGTGCCGGACCTCGCGCCCAAGCCCGTCTATTCAAGCTGGTCGGTGAACCCGGTCGATGCGAGCCCTTGGAGTGATCTGACCTTGCCCAACGAGGTCGGGATCCTGTCGGTATGAGCCCGCGCCGCTCCGGAGAGGGGCATGTCCGGATGCCCGATGCCGAGTTCGAGGAACTGCTGGCACGCGCGGCGCAAGAGGGCGCCAGGCGCGCGCTCGCGGATGCCGGGCTCGACGGCGATGAGGCCGCGATGGACGTCCGCGACCTGCGCGCGCTGCTCGACTGCATCCGCTTCGTGCGCCGCACGGCGGTGCAGACCACGGCCCATCTCGTCACCACCGGCATCATCCTCGCGCTGCTCGCGGGTATCGCGCTGAAGCTGAAGATCTTCGGCCCGGGCGGCTGAGCGCCAACCGGGTCGTCCCGCGACCAACCCAATCCCCGCAAACCACGCCAACGCGCAGTCACGTCGCTGCGGGCGGGTCTTGTCGTCCCTTCGCAAAGGAACTCTCCCATGTCCGAGCCCATCCGCACCTACCGCCATTTCCGCGATGTTCCGCAGACCCTCTGGCGCTGGCCGAACTTCTCGCCCGCCGAAATCGCCTGCCGCGGCACCGGGCAGATCAAGCTGCACCCCGAGGCCCTCGACAAGCTGCAGGCCCTGCGTGACCGACTGGGCAAGCCCCTGATCGTGCGGTCCGCCTATCGCAGCCCCGAGCACAACCGCGCGGTGGGCGGGGCCAGGGCGTCGAAGCACATGGACGGTACGGCGTTTGATATCGCCATGTCGAACCATGACCCCGAGGCCTTCGAGGCGGCGGCGCGAGAGGTCGGGTTCCTCGGCTTCGGGTTCTACCCGCGCTCGGGGTTCATGCATGTCGACCTCGGCCCCGCTCGTCAGTGGGGCGAGCGGTTCCCGGTCCGGGCGACGGCATTTGCAGCCGAGACGCCGCCCGCGCGCGAGGTGCTGGCTGACAGCCGCACCATGAAGGGCGGCGGGGCAGCCGGTGTGGCGACGCTGGGCGCGGCGGGCGTGGAGGTCGCGCAGAGCGTCCTGGCGGAGACCCAATCCGCAATCCTGCCACTCGTGCCGTATCTCGACACGTTGCGCTGGGTGTTCATCGCCGTGGCTCTCGGCGGGATCGCGGTCACGATCTACGCTCGGCTCGATGACTGGAAGCGGGGGCGGCGATGATTGGTGAACTCGTCGCCACGCTCGCCGGATCGGCATGGGCGCGCGCGGCTCTTCGCCACGGCGTCATCGCCATCGCGATCCTTCTGTTCCTGCTGACCTTGCGTCGGTCCGGCGAGCGAGCGGGACGCCTCGCCGAACGCCTTGAGACCACGGAGAAGGCCAATGATGTCCAACGCCAGATGCTGGAAGTGTCTGCTCGCCGCCCTCGCGATCGCGACGAACTTGCTGAGCGGCTGCGCGGCGGTGAGTTCTGACGGCGGTGGGTTCTGGGCCTGTCCGCCCGTGGTCGAGTATGGCCGAGAGTTCCAGGCGCGGGCGGCTGATGAGCTGATCCTGCTGCCGGATGACTCGGCCATTGCCGAAATGCTCTCCGACTACAGTGTAATGCGGAATCAGGCGAAAGCCTGCCTCTGATCAAGATCTCGAATGTGCGCTTGACCGCCCCGCGCTCGATGGAAGTGGCCTGCTTGGAGAAAACGTCGTTCGGCCGACGCCGTCCATCTCGCTCCGAGCGGATCGCAAGATTCTTCTTGAAGCTCTAGTTGCTGTAGGGAGTATCCGTGACGGGCACTCAGAAATCCGAGGCCCGACCATGTCGTCCAAGACTGCCCACAATCACGATCACGATCACGACCACGCGCATCCGTTGGCGTCGGAGAGCACGAATGGCGCCTGCTGCGGTGGAACGGCTACCTGTGCGGATGTCGTTCCTGCCGCGTCCGGCCCTGTCACTGGGCGGAGCTTCCAGGTCAGCGGGCTGGATTGCGCCGAAGAGGTCTCGATCCTGAACAAGGTCGTCGGGCCGGCAGTCGGCGGGCAGGAGCATCTGGCCTTCGACGTGATCAACGGGCGCATGACCGTTCTCGATACTGCGAAATCCATTCCGGACGACAGGATCATCAGGCTGGTCGCAGGCACGGGCATGAGTGCCAGGCCCTGGGACGCCGGCAACGCCGCCGCGGATCAGGCCGCGCATCTCGCCCGCCAGAAGGTGTTTACGGCAGCAAGCGGCGGATTCTGGGCCGCGGGTTTCATTTATCATATCATCGAGACAGGTTTGGGTGGCGCGCTGGGACTGTTCGCGGGTCATGGCGAGGCGCCGATGCCGATGGTCGAAATCGGTCTCTTCGCGCTGGCGATCGTGTTCGGTGTCTGGCTGGTGGCGCCAAAGGCATGGTCGTCGGCCCGCAGACTCTCACCCGACATGAACCTGTTGATGGTGGTGGCCGTGGCGGGCGCGATCGGGCTGGGTGAGTATTTCGAGGCCGCGACGGTAGCCTTCTTCTTCTCGCTCTCGCTCTATCTCGAAAGCTGGAGCGTCGGGCGCGCGCGCAACGCCGTCTCGGCGCTTCTCGATCTGGCCCCGCCCACGGCACGGGTGATCCGCGAGGACGGGCGCGAAGAGGAAGTGCCCGCAGCACAGGTCGCCATCGGCGACCGCTTCGTGGTGCGCGGCGGCGATCGCATCCCGCTCGACGGCGAGGTGACCGAGGGCATGGGGGCCGTTAACCAGGCCCCCATCACCGGCGAAAGCGCCCCGGTGCCCAAGGAGACCGGCGACGATGTCTATGCCGGGACGATCAACGGCGAGGGCACGCTGATGGTGCGCGCCACCAAGGCGGCCTCGGATACGGTGCTGGCCCGGATCATCCGCATGGTCGGCGACGCCCATGCCCGCCGCGCGCCGGTGGAGCAATGGGTCGCGAAATTCGCCCGCATCTACACGCCCATCGTCATGGCGCTGGCCGTCGCCCTCGCGGTGCTGCCGCCGCTGGTGGCGGGCGGTGCCTGGGGCTACTGGTTCTACAACGCGCTGGTGCTGCTGGTCATCGCCTGTCCCTGCGCGCTGGTGATCTCGACGCCCGTCTCGATCGTCGCGTCGCTGGCCTCGTCGGCGCGCGCAGGCGTGCTGATCAAGGGCGGCGCCTATGTCGAGGCGCCGGGTCGCACGACGGCCTTGGCGATGGACAAGACCGGAACGATCACCATGGGCGAGCCCGAGGTGGCGTCGATCCATCCGCTGGGCGGCGCCTCCGAGGCCGATCTGGTCGCGCTTGCCGCGTCGCTGGAAGCACGCTCGTCGCACCCGCTGGCGCGGGCCATCCTGGCGCGGGCCGCGGCGGACGGCGTGCCGGTGGCCGCCGCCGAGGATACGCGGACGGTGCCGGGCCGCGGGCTTGTGGGCCGCATGGGCGGTCGCGCGATCTGGCTCGGCTCGGACCGTTTTGCCCTGGAAAAGGGGTTCGGCGATGCCATCCCCGCCGAGCTGCGCGACCGGATCGAAGGTGCCGGAAGCACGCTGGTCGCCGTCGGCGACGATACCGGGCTTCGCGGGTTGCTGGAACTGCGCGACCGGATCCGGCCCGATGCCCGGGCCATCGTGGCGCAACTCCACGCGCAGGGCGTGAAGACCATCGTCATGCTGACCGGCGACAACGAACGCACGGCGCGGGCGGTGGCGGCCGAGGTCGGCATCGACGAGGTGCGCGCCGAACTGCTGCCGGAGGACAAGGTGGCCGCCATCGAGGAACTGGTGGCGACCCACGCGATGGTCGCGATGATCGGCGACGGGGTGAACGACGCGCCGGCCATGGCGCGCGCGCATTACGGCATCGCCATGGGCGCGGTCGGTTCGGATGCGGCGATTGAGACGGCGGATATCGCGCTCATGACCGACGATCTTGCCAGGGTTCCGTGGCTGATCGACCACTCGCGCCGGACGATGACGATCATCCACCAGAACATCGGTATCTCGCTGGCGACCAAGGCGCTGTTCGTCGGATTGACTGCGTTCGGGATGGCATCGATGTGGGGCGCCATCGCCGCCGATGTCGGCGTGTCGCTCGTCGTTGTCGCCAACGCACTAAGGCTTCTGAACGGGACCGAGCGAAAGCCGAGACCGCGCCAGGACGGTGAGCGAGTGGGCGAACGGATGGCCGAAGGGGCATTGGCGCACGGACACTGAGGGTAGAGCCGGGACGTTACACAGTCGTCACCCCAGCCAGACATCGAGGAACAGCATCAGGACGAGGCCGATAGCGAGGCCAAGCGTTGCGCGGTTCTGGTGTCCGCTGCGATGTGTCTCGGGAATGATCTCGTGGCTTATGACGTAGAGCATCGCGCCGGCCGCGAAAGCGAGGCCCCAAGGCAGGAGCGGCTGGGACAAGGTTATGATCCCGGCACCGAGAAGGCCGCCAATGGGTTCCACCAGACCGGTCAGCGCAGCTATGCCCCAGGCGCGAACCCTGGGATAGCCCTCGCCGAGGAGGGAGACGGCCACCGCCAGACCCTCGGGCGCGTTCTGCAGGCCGATGCCGATTGCGAGCGGTAGTCCGCCAGACAGCCCGTCCGCTCCGAAGCCCACGCCGACGGCAAGGCCTTCGGGGAAATTGTGGATGGTGATCGCGATGATGAAGAGCCAGACGCGCCTGAGCGACGCGGCCTCCGGCCCCTCGCGCCCTGTCTTGAAGTGCTCGTGCGGCAGACGCTCGTTCATCAGCGCGACCGCTCCCATTCCGAGCAGGATCGAGACGCAGACGATGGCGGCGGGCATCGCGCCGTTCTCGAACATGGGTTCGGCTGCATCCAGTGCCGGGATGATCAGCGAAAAGAACGACGCCGCCAGCATCACACCGGCCGCAAAGCCGAGTGCCATGTCCCGCGTGGACCGCGAGGGCACCTTGCCGAAGAGGACCGGAACAGCTCCGACCGCGGTCAGGGACCCGGCCGCGAGGCTACCCAGAAAGCCGAGCGCGATCGGCGAAAGTTCATTCATGATCGCTCCTGACAAAATAAACGGATCGGCTGAATTGTTAGCATTGCGACCTCGTGACGAAGCATTCGTCGCGGAATTGACCGATCTATATTCAGCGACCTCACACCCACGTGATCGGAACCAACATCCGTGGCCTTCGGTTCTATTTCAGAAGCGAACCGGCTATAAGCAGAAAATGAAGCAGAGACCCTGAGGTGCAAGTGACCGAAAAGACTACCCGACGCCATTTCATTGTTACGGCCGCCGCAATGTTCTCTGCGCCGATCGCCGGGCCGGTCTTTGCCAGCTCCTGGCCGACCGAAGACCAGAAGGCTGCGTGGGACGCGCAAGTGACGCCGCCGGGATACGATCCGGCCACGACGAACCCGTGGGGTCTGCATCCGCGTCTGCTGCCGCAGCGG
This sequence comes from Ruixingdingia sedimenti, assembly GCF_031432425.1. Lineage (NCBI taxonomy): Bacteria > Pseudomonadati > Pseudomonadota > Alphaproteobacteria > Rhodobacterales > Paracoccaceae > Ruixingdingia > Ruixingdingia sedimenti. Next base: position 32,818 of record NZ_JAVKPH010000024.1, read on the forward strand.
GTCGAGGCCCGGGCCGGACTCGTTCCGGGGGACATCCACGTCGATGCGACCGCGCGCTACCTCTATCATATCGAGGAAGGCGGAACGGCCATGCGCTACGGTGTGGCCATCGGTCGGGGTGGCCTCTACGAGCCTGGCACCTACACGATCCGCCGCAAGGTGGAGTGGCCGCACTGGACGCCGACGCAGACGATGATCGAGCGGGAACCCGAAGCCTACGCGCAGTATGCCGACGGGATGGAGCCCGGTCCCCAGAACGCCCTTGGGTCGCGCGCGCTCTATCTTTTTGTCGGCGACAGGGACACCTACCTCCGGATCCACGGCACGCCATACCCCCGCTCGATCGGCAGTCGGGCCAGTTCGGGCTGCGTGCGCATGGTCATGGCCCATATCAACGACCTCTACGAGCAGGTCGAGACCGGGGTGACCGCTCACCTCTACCCGGCTGCGGGCGACGGACCGGTCACCGCACACAGCTGACGGCTTTCGGATCCGCGGGAGATCGCACTCCGAAGCCAGGGGACCGGGGCGCGCCGATCCAGCCATCACGCCTCGGCCACGCGCTGTGTGCAGATCGGTCGACCGTCCGCCGTTCGGAGCGGAAGCAGCGTCGTCTCGACGGGTCCGACGTGGCGGTACCAGTAGCAGCCGTCCTCGGGACGCAACCGGACCGACTGCAGATCCTGGTAGGGTGCCGCCATCGCACTCAGCTGGGTCATCACTTCTGCCGAAAGGCCCGTATCCGGGTCTGCGGTTTCGGCGACTGGGACGGCGCAGGCGCCGAGGGCCAGCAAGCTTCCAATCAGCAGAAGCGTCTTGCCCGGCGTGCGCGATCGGATCATGTGTCAATTTCCTTCATAGCTGGCGAAGACTTCCGTCGAGCCGTCGTTTCGGATGAGGAAGACGTCGTAGGCTTCGCGCCATCTGCCTTGATCCATGCCGGGCGACCCGAGCGGCATCTCGGGCACCGCAAGACCCACCGCGTCCGGACGCTCCGCCAGCAATCGCCGGATGTCCGACGCGGGCACGTGACCCTCGATCACGTAGCCGTCGACGAGCGCCGTGTGGCAGGAGACCATCCGCGGGGGCACGCCATTGTCGAGCTTGAAGCGCACCAGAAGTCCCGCGAACATGTCCTGCCCGGTCGGCGCGAAACCGTTTTCTTCCAGGTGCTCCATCCAGGCGAGGCAACACCCGCAGCCGTTGGTCTTGCGGACCTCGATCGGCGTCGCCTGCGCCAGCGCCTGTGCGGCCGGGAGGAGAGCAAGGGCGAGGGCCAAAGCGGCAAGGGATCGTTTCACGGGTCAGAGCCTTTCGTTGGTATTAGGGGCGAGCGCACTTGCGAGACGCTCCTCGAGACGGGCGCGCGCATCGCCAAGACGCGCAAGAGCCGCTCCGTCGTCGGCGACCCGCTCCGCGGCTTCCGCAAGGCGGTCGTCCGAGAGAGGGTCGGTCGGACGGCCGTTCACGCGCACCTCGTAATGCAGGTTGGGCCCAGTTGCGGTGCCCGTCGCGCCAACGCTGCCAATAAGATCGCCCGCCGCGACTCGGTCACCCTGCGCCAGCCCATCGGGGACAGCGCTGAGATGCGCGTAAAGGGTCGTGGTCTCCGAGCCATGCGCAATCTCGACCACGCGGCCATAGCCGCCGCGCGAGCCGACAAAGCTGACGCGGCCCGGTGCGGTCGCGTAGACCGGGGTACCCCGTGCGGCCGCGAAATCGACGCCCGTGTGCATCCGCACATCGCCGTAAACAGGGTGCGTCCTGCGCCCGAACACGGAACTGAGCCGCGCGCCCTCGACCGGCTGCGCGAAGACGCGCAAAACCACGCCATCACGGTAAATCGTGGCCCGCCCGGAGCCATCCTCCGGCCAGACGATCTCGAACAGCGTGTCGCCAAGGTCAAGCGCCGCGAAGGTCAGGTCCGGCTGGCCGACGATGTCGTCGCCGATCCGCGCCTCGCGCCACATCAGCCTAAGGGTTTCGCCACCCGTCAGGTCGCGCCGGAAATCTACGGCGCCACCCAGCATCTGCGCCAGATCGACCGCGAAGCGTGCCGGAATGCCGCCCGCGTCGAGCGCGGCGAAGACCGAGCTTTCGATGCGGGCTTCACCGGCGAGGTGGACGGTTTCGGGATCGGGGGCGACAACGCGCGTCGCAACCTGCACGCCAAAGACAGCCTCGATCCGGACGCCGTCGTCCACCTCCAGAACGACGCGACGGGGGCTGCCCTCCGGGGTGGTGATGACGCTCAGGGCATGTCCCGGACGCAAGCGGCGCAGGTCGAACTCTGCCGCAAGTGCAAGCGCCACCTCGGCGCGAACCGGGGCATCGAGACCTGCCTCCGCGAGAACTGCATCGAGCGTCTCGCCCGCGGCGATCTCCCGTGCCCACGTCCGGAGCGAAGGCTCGACCCTCGGAAGCGATGGCGCGACTACCACGGCAGACGGCAGAGCCGGTGGGCTGACCATCGGGGCAACATCCGAACGGGCGAGGGTCGGCGCGAGGACCGGGGCCTCAGTGGACGCCGGCATGGGCATGGCCTCAGGCGTCCAGAGTGCAGCCTCGGCAAGACCGGGCGGAACAGGGTCCCGTGTCCAGGTGCCCGAAAGAGCGAGGGCGGTCGCAGACACGCTTCCCGCCGTCACGATTCCGACTGCCAGATACCTCAGCTTCATGTCGCCCCCTCCGTTTCTTCTTCCAGTGCCCGGCGGATCTTCGGCACTGCGAACTCCCTCGGTTCGTGATAGTCGATCATGCTGACGAACCCGCCGGCCGCGTCGAACAGGAACACGCTCGCCGTGTGGTTCATGGTGTAGTCGCCGCCGTCGGTCGGAACACGCTCGTAGCTCGCCCGGAACCCTTCCGCCGCGCGTGCTATCTGATCTTGCGCACCGGTCCAGCCGCGGATCGCCGGATGGAAGTAGCCGACATATTCGGCCATTGCCTCGACGGTGTCGCGGTCCGGATCCACGGTGATGAAGACCACGTTCATCTGCCCGGCATCCTCGCCGAGCGCATCGAGCCAGCCGGAAATGTCCGACAGTGTGGTCGGGCAGACGTCGGGGCAGAAGGTGAAGCCGAAGAACACCATGGTCGGACGGCCGACCAGGGTCTCCGGGCCAACCGGCTGCCCCTCGTGATCAGTAAGACGAAAGTCCATTTCAGTGAGCGGTAGGGGAAGGCTTGCCACAGCCTCCGGCGCGCCGGGGCCGTCCACCCGCCACCAGCCGACGAACAGCGTCAGCCCCATGGCACCCAGAGCAGTGGCGCCGTATCCAAGAGCCGTTCGGCGCCGCATCAGCCCTCCGGCCCGCGCGCCGCGATTCCGAGGATCGGCACGTCGACTGTCACGTCGCCGCCATCCGAGAAGCTCAGCGTCAGCGGAAAGCTGTCGCCCTCGGTCATCGGCTGTTGTAGCTGCATGAGCATCGCGTGCAGCCCGCCGGGCGCCAGTTCCGCGGCTTCGCCGGGGGCGATGGTTATCTCGCCCGCAGGCGCCATCGAACTGACACCCTCGGCATTGGTCTTGCTCTCGTGGATCTCCGGCATCATGGCGAGCGGCGTGGAAATGCCGGTCAGCGTGACGGCCTCGTCTCCGTTGTTGCGGATCGTCATGTAGGCCGCGCCGGGGCGGTTGACGCCGATGGAGGCCCGCGCCCACGCGTCATCGACGACCACATCCTCCGACCCGGCAAGGGCGACACCGGAGGTGAGCGCAAGTGTGGTGAGGGTCGCCAGCATCGGGGTGGTGAGCTTGGTCATTCGTAAGTGCCTCCTTGTCGTGCGTGCCAGGGTCACGAGCCGCTCGCGGCCACTTCCTCGGCCACCAGCGCGCGCAGTTCGGCCTCACCGAACGGATCGAGCGGCCGCCCGTTGACGAAGAATGTGGGCGTCTGGCGCACACCCATGGTTTCGACATCGGCGCGATCTTGGTTCAGGATCGCCACGACGTCCGGCGCGAGCATCTGCGTGCGCGCCGCTTCCACATCCAGCCCCGCGGTCGCAGCGACCTCCAGAATCAGTCCCGGAGCCGGCGCGCCATGCGAGGCCCACCGGGGCTGCTCGCGCAGCAGCGCCTCCATCACGGGCTCGTAGACGTCCTGCATCCGGGCCGCCTCGAGCACGCGGATCGCTTCCTCCGACGCTTCGCCGTGGAACGGCGTGTAGCGGATCGCGACGCGCACCGCGTCGCCGTGCTCTTCCATGATGTCCTTGACCACCGGATAGAAGGCGCGGCACGCCTCGCAGGCCGGATCGAAGAACTCGACGATGGTGACGGGGGCATCCTCGGGTCCGAGGATCGGGGAGTAAGACCGCAGCAGCGCCTCGCTCTGTTCTGGCGGAACCGTCGCGGTCGCGGCGACGGACGCGGGACGTGTCGTGAACCAGGCCGCTGCGGCAAAGACGGCAACGGCGACGGCAACAACGGAGAGCATGATAGCGCGACGATTCATGGGCGCGGGTCCTTCAGAGAGAGGGCCGACAGGCTCGCGGTGAGCGTGAAGGCGACAAGCGACAGGAGCGGGATCGGAACCCCGAGGATCAATTGATTGGCGTCGGTGCAGGAGGGGCCGGTCGCCGTGCAGGGCTGGATGGGCTCCGGGATGATGCCGACGTAAAGGCCCATGTGCCAGAGCGCGACGGCCCCGCCGAGCAGGCTGAGCGCCAACCCATAGCGTCCGACGCGGGCGTCCTGCAACCACAGGCCGAGCCCCAGAACGATGGGCAACGGGAACATGAAGGCGCGCTGATACCAGCACAGCAGACAAGGCATCTGGCCCAGCACCTCGCCGATGAACAGCACCGAGAGCGTTGCCACGAGCGCCACCACCCAGGCGGCAGTCAGAGCCGCTTCTCCCGTCAATCCCCGACTCATCCGGCGACGCGCCCCCTCAGATCGGCAAGGATCTCCTCGGCCGGGGTGCCGTAGCTCCAGGCTTTCACGTAACCGCCCTCCGGATCGAACAGAAACAACTGCGAGGAATGACCCATCGTGTAGCCGCCGGGCGCCGCGGCCTCCTCGACCTTTTCGTAGAAGATGTGAAAGCTGTCGGCGGTCCGGTCGATCTGGTCGGGCGTTCCGGTCAGGCCCACGATCCCGGCCTCGAACCTCGGCACGAAATCCGCGAGGACCGACGGCGTGTCCCGCTCGGGGTCGATGGTGATGAAGAGAGGCTGAACCTGCGCCGCATCCTCGTCCAGCCCGTCCATGACGGCGGCGACCTCGGCCAGCGTCGTCGGGCAGACATCGGGGCAGTTGGCGAAACCGAAGAAGACCAGCATCCAGCGGCCCGCGTAATCTTCCTGCGTCCGGACCATTCCGGTGTGATCCGTCAATTCGAAATCCGCACGAAACGCAGGCTCGCCCTCCCCAGCCTGGTCGGCTCGATAGTCCGCCCAGAGCAGCAACCAGACGAAAGCCAGCGCCGCAACGCCCACGAGCCCCCAGAGGATCTTTTGAAGAAATGTCAGTCGCAATGCGCGTGGCCTGCCTGTGATTCTTGATTTTGTGGTCGTGTACACCCTCAAGCTACTAGAGGTTCAACCCGCTTGTTCCGTCGTCATGGCGGCTTCACGGACCTGTGTAGCGGCTCACGGCCTTGCCAATCGGTGCGGCAAAACCTACCAACACTGAAGCATTACGGAGGCGCCCATGCTTACGATCGGCAGTCTGGCCAATAAAACCGGCACCAAGGTGCAGACGATCCGCTATTACGAGCAGATCGGTCTGATGCCGGAACCCGGCCGGACCGAGGGTGGCCAGCGCCGCTATGGCGACGATGAGCTCGACCGGCTCGCCTTCATCCGGCACGCGCGACAATTGGGCTTTTCCCTCGAAGCGATCCGGGAATTGCTGGACCTCAGCGATCACCCCCATCGCCCGTGCCTTGAGGCCGACGCCATCGCGCGCAGGCAGTTGAAGCAGGTGGAGCAGCGCCTTGCGCGTCTGGAAGCCCTGCACACCGAACTACAGCGCATGGTTCACGAATGCAGTGGCGGGCAGACGGCCGATTGCCGCGTGCTGGAGGTGCTGCGCGACCATTCCGAGTGCCTGACGGACCACGACGAGATCGGCGCCTGAGATGCCTGCCGCGCTCGCCTATCCGCTCGCGGCCTTGGCCGAGATCCGCCGGATGCTTCGCAATCTGGGCGTGGTGGCGTCTCGGCGCATCCGCCCTCTGGCTCGTGCCTGGCGTGGCCGCGCTGGTGGCGTTCGGCTGGCTTCTGGCGCAGGTCGACACCGTGGCTGCGGGACGCGCCTTTGCGGCCTATGGCGGGGTCTATATCGCGGCATCGGTTCTGTGGATGTGGCTCGCGGAAGGACACAGGCCGGATGGGTGGGACTTACTTGGTACAGCGGTGTGCCTGGTTGGCGCCGCGATCATTCTGGCCGCCCCGCGCGGTGCGTGAATTCAGGGCTTGAAGCTGCAGTCGCTGTAGCAATTATCTCTCTCCCATACCGATTCGAGGAGAGATGTCATGATTCAAACAGACCCATTGCTCGCCCCCACGCGGCTTCTCGATTTCGAGAGTCCGGCGATCGCGGCGCTATTGGAAGCGCGGGGCTGGAAAGCTCTGCCGCCTGACGCGCGGATCGGGGCCATCTACGATTTCGTCCGCAACGAAATCGCCTTCGGCTACAATCGGGCGGACGACATTCCGGCATCACAGGTGCTGGTGGACGGCTTCGGCCAGTGCAACACCAAGGGCACATTGCTGATGGCGCTGCTCAGGGGAACCGGCATCCGGTGCAGATTGCATGGCTTCACCATTCACAAGGCGCTCCAGCGCGGTGTCGTCCCCGAGCTTGTCTATCCGGTCGCGCCCGCGGAAATCCTCCATTCCTGGATCGAGGTGGAGACCGGCGACACGTGGATCGACCTGGAGGGTTTCATCCTCGACGCGCCGTACCTCACGGCGTTGCAGCGGGCGTTCAGCGACAGTGACAGCCTCTGCGGCTATGGTGCGGGCACCGAGTGCCTGAACAGTCCGCCGGTCGAATGGACGGGGGCCAGCACGTATATCCAAAAAACCGGCATTGCCCGGGATCTGGGAACATTCGAGACGCCGGACCAATTTTATGATGTGCACCGGCAAGCGTTCGGCCAGCTGCGCGATTGGCTCTATCGTCACATCGTCCGGCACTGGATGAATGCTCGGGTTCGCAGGATCCGCGATGGGCGCCTGCCTCTCAAGCCAGGCACTGCCCGGCACCGCCACGAGGGGGACGCACATGCCGCATGATCATGGCCACGCCCATATCGACCCCAAGTCCGGCGATCGCCGCGTCTCCGTCGCGATCTGGGCGAATGCTCTTCTAACCGTCGCGCAAATCGTCGGAGGCATCCTCTCGGGCAGCCTCGCGCTGATTGCTGATGCGCTGCACAACTTCTCGGACATGGCGTCCCTGGTGATCGCCTTCGCAGCACGCAAGATCGCGCGGCGGCCTGCGGATGAACGGATGACCTTTGGATATGGTCGGATCGAGATCGTGGCGGCTCTGATCAACTACACCACGTTGATCCTCGTCGGCTTCTACCTGATCTACGAAGGCGGGATGCGGATGATCGACCCGCCTGAGGTCGCCGGCTGGACGGTCGTGATCCTCGGCGGTGTGGCGCTTGCCGTGGACACGCTGACAGCGCTGCTCACCTATTCGATGCAGAAGGGCAGCGTGAACATTCGCGCCCTGTTCCTGCACAACCTGTCGGATGCGCTGGCCTCCGTTGCGGTCATCATCGGTGGTGCGCTCATCATCCTCTACGACATGCGATGGGTCGATCCTGCGATCACCATCGGTATCGCGCTGTACATCCTCTACCTGGCGTTTACGGAGATCGGCGGCCCCATTCGCACACTGATGCTCGGCAGTCCGCCCGACATCGACAACGGCGCTGTCGTCGACGCGGTGCGCGGCATCGCCGGCGTGGCGGACATCCACCACGCTCATTTCTGGCAGATGCAAGAACACGCGGCGGCACTCGATACGCATGTTGTCATCGAGACAGCATCTTGGGAGCGCCTCGAGGACATCAAGGACGAGATCAAGCGAATGCTTGAGAGCCAGTTCGGCATTGCTCATTCGACGCTGGAATTCGAGCGACAAGAGCGGGCCCACCAGAACGCAAGCCTGTATGGACATGGAGGAAAGGAGGATGCTGGCTGACACCAGCCACCGTGCGGTGGCGATGCGAAGTCGGTCATAACGAAAACAATGACTTAGGGTGGAGAAGGTTGGACATCAGGCCCATCCCCTCCGCCATTTTCCCCCGCGAAAGCGTTCTCCCGATCCGGCTGCGACTGGATTTTTCCGTTGTTTCCGAGGGTTATGCGGGAGTGGCTGAGCACTGGCCCCCGCGCCAGGAGGCCCGGAAGCGTTCTCTCCGGGCCGATATTCTCTGGACCTGTTGACTGCGCGGATTTAGTGAACAGCTTGTAAGCATCTGATCATAAATGCGTTTTCTCATGCCTCCTCGCGGACTCCGATCCCGGTGCCATTCGAGTGAAATGCCACTGGCGTCGAACTCCATGATTTAACGACCGCATTCCCGCGGGCCGTTGACCATCCCGACCCATTGTGACCATTCTGACCACAAATCAGGGAGGGGCCTATGAAGGCCGTGTCTGCCCGTGAGGCGAAGCATCACTTCGGCCAGTTGATCGACGAGGCGCGGGCCGAGCCTGTGGTGGTCGAAAAGCACGGGCGCCCGGTGGTGGTCGTCCTCGCGGTCGAAGAGTACCAGCGGCTGACCGGCCGGACCGTGGAACCCTCTGGCAAGAAACGAGAGGACGAGCGGTAGCGCATGCCGATACTGAACTGGCTGACACGGGACGAGGACATCCGCACGGCACAGCACGTGCCCTATCGCCTGCTGGAAGAAGTCCCGGATTTGTCGGCCGGCGGCGGTGACGCGGGCAACATGCTGATCCAGGGCGACAACCTGGAAGCGCTGAAGGCCCTGCTGCCGTTCTACGCCGGTCGGGTGAAGTGCATCTACATCGACCCGCCCTACAACACACGTTCGGCCTTCGAGCATTACGACGACAACCTGGAGCACACGAAGTGGTTGGCCATGATGTGGCCGCGGCTGGAACTGCTGCGGGAGCTGCTGGCCGAGGATGGCTCGATCTGGGTCAGCATCGACGACAACGAGGGGCATTACCTCAAGGTCATCATGGATGAGGTGTTCGGGCGCAGGAACTTCGTCACCTCATGCACATGGCAACAACGGACAACCCGGGAAAATCGCAAAGTGTTCTCGGAGGATTGCGAACGAGTCATGATTTATTGTCGAGAGCCTGCGAAGTTTGGGGCAGCGCGAAATGATCTCGAACTCTCCGACACGGTGAAGGGCCGATACAAGAATCCTGACGACGACCCGCGAGGCCCATGGCAGTCCGTATCGGTGAACGCACAGGGCGGGCATGGAACTCCAAGCCAGTTCTATGATTTCACGGCACCCAACGGAAAAGTTCACATGCTCCCGGCCGGGCGCTGTTGGCTCTACACTTGGCCGGTGATGCAGGAGAAAATCGCAGACAATCGGATTTGGTTTGGTGCCACAGGGAACAACGCACCGCGAGAAAAGAAATTCCTGTCCGAGGCGAAAGCCGGCTTGACGCCGAATACCCTATGGCTCGCGGCTGACGTGGGTACAAACGACGAGGCGAAAAAAGAAACGGTGAAAGTTTTCGGATCGACCGTTTTTGACACGCCCAAACCCGAACGCCTCATCCAGCGCATCCTGCATATCGCCACCAACCCCGGCGACCTCGTGCTCGACTCCTTCCTCGGCTCGGGCACCACGGCGGCCGTCGCGCAGAAGATGGGGCGGCGCTGGATCGGCATCGAGATGGGCGAGCACGCCCGCACCCATTGCGCCCCGCGCCTGCAAAAGGTCATCGAGGGCGAACAGGGTGGTATCTCGAAAGCCGTCGGCTGGCAGGGCGGCGGCGGGTTTCGCTTCTACCGCCTCGGCCCGCCGGTCTTCGACGCGGAGGGCCATATCCGGCAGGACATCCGCTTTGCGGTGCTGGCGGCGCATGTCTGGTTCTCGGAAACCGACCGGCCCTGGGATGGCAAGGGCGACAGCCCGCTGCTCGGCATCCATGGCGGCCGCGCCCATGCGCTGCTCTACAACGGCATTCTCGGCGACAAGCGGCCAGGCGGCGGCAATGTGCTGACCCGCGCGACGCTGGCCCTGATCCGGGAAGATATCGCCAGGCTCGCGCCGGATTTCGTCAGGGAAAACCCCGGCTATCCGCTGACTGTCTATGGCGAGCAATCCCGCCTGACGCCCGCCACGCTCGACCGCGAGCGCATCACCTTCAAGCAGACGCCCTACGACGTCAAAGCGCGCAAGTAACGGGGCATCCGATGAAGCTGAAGCAATACCAGGCCGATACTCTCTCCGTTCTCCGCCGCTTCTTCGAGGAGGCGCGCGTGGCGGGTCCGAAGGGCGCCTATGAGGCGATCACGGCGGAGCCGGAGCAGGCCCGGCGGCTCGGCCGCTATGGCGGCACCTACGCGCCGCTCGCCGAACTGCCGGCCGTGCCTTACGTCTGCCTGCGCCTGCCCACCGGCGGCGGCAAGACAATCCTCGGCGCCCATGCCATCGGCATCGCGCGCGACGCCTGGGTGGAAAAGGACTATCCGATGGTGCTGTGGCTGGTGCCGTCGAACACCATCCGGCTGCAGACCGCCGAGGCGCTGAAGAACCCCCGCCACCCCTATCGGCAGGCGCTGGACGAGGCCTTCGACGGAAGGGTGCGGGTGTTCGACATCGCGGATTTCACCCATATCCGCCCGCACGACATCCGCGACCATTGCTGCATCATCGTGGGCACGATCCAGACCCTGCGCGTGTCGAACACCGAAGGGCGCAAGGTCTATGCCCATAACGAGAACATGGAGCCGCATTTCACCGCGCTGCCCAAGACCCTACCGGGGCTGGAGACGCTGGAAGGCGGCGGGTGCAAGTTCTCCTTCGCCAATCTGATGCATGTGCACCGGCCGCTGATGATCGTGGACGAGGCGCACAACGCCGTCACCGGCCTGACGCGCGAGATGCAGGCGCGGGTGAACCCGTCCGCGATCATCGAGTTCACGGCGACGCCGCGGCTGAATTCCAACATCCTGCACAGCGTGACGGCGCAGGAGCTGAAGCTGGAAGAGATGATCAAGCTGCCGATCATGCTGTCCGAGCACGACACCTGGCAGAACGCGGTGAACGGCGCCATCGCGTCGCGGGCGTCGCTGGCCGAGACGGCCGAAGGAGATTCCGACTACATCCGCCCCATCGTCCTGTTCCAGGCGCAGCCGAAGAACCAGGAGGTGACGGTCGAGGTGCTGAAGAAGCACCTGATGGAGGTGGAGCAGATCCCCGAGCACAAGATCGCCATCGCGACCGGCGATCAGCGTGAACTGGACGGGATCAACCTGTTCGATCCGAAATGCCCGATCGAATACGTCATCACCGTCGAGGCGCTGAAGGAGGGCTGGGATTGCTCCTTCGCCTATGCGTTCTGCTCAGTCTCGCGGATCCAGAGCGCGGTGGATGTGGAGCAATTGCTGGGCCGCGTCCTGCGGATGCCCTATGCGCGGCGCCGCAAGGCCGAGGATCTGAACCGCGCCTATGCGTTCCTGTCGGAGCCGTCATTCGGCGAGGCGGCCCGGTCGCTGGCCGACAAGCTGGTGGCGATGGGCTTCGAGGAGGACGAGGCGCTCGACAATATCGAACCGGCGCAGGGGTCGCTCGATGCCGATACCGGCCTGTTCGGCCCACGCGACAAGCCAAAGCCGACCTTCCGGCACACGGTAGCGGCGACGCCAGAGGTGGTTGCCGAGTTGAAGAAGCGCGAAGGTGTGAGCGTCCGCGAGACCGCCGATGGCAAGGTCGAGATCGTCGTGACCGGCCGCGTCGATGGCGGCCTCGAACAGGCGATCATCGCGGCGCTGCCCGAGACCGAACGGACGGGTTTCTCAGCCGCCGTCACCAAGTATCGCGTCGAGGTGAAGGACCAGCTGTCGCCTGCGGAACAGGGCGAGGCGTTCGAGGTTCCCCGTCTGGTGTCGGAGATTCAGGGCGCGTTCGAATTCGCAGACACCGACGTGTTCATGGAGTTCCACGACTGGTCGCTGCTCGATCATTCGTCGAAGCTGGGCGAGGCCGAGTTCGCGATCCGCGAGACGGCCCGCAGCTTCGAGATCGACCTCGACGGCAACCGCGTCACCTATCAGTTCGCCGACGAGGCCGAGCAACTGGCGCTGGATATCGATGTCGAAGGTTGGACGCCCGAGGCGCTGGTGCTGTGGCTCGACCGGCAGGTGCGTCAGCCGGACATCCATCAGAGCGAACTTCTGCGCTGGCTGCGCGACCTCGTCAGCCACCTGATCACCGCGCGCGGCATGCACGTCGCGGCGCTGATGCGCTGCAAGTTCATCCTCGCCCGCAAGGCCCGCGAGAAGCTCGCCGCCATCCGCCAGCAGGAACGCGACGGCGTCTATCAGCGGTACCTGTTTGCGCCGGAAGCCCGGGTCGAGGTGTCGTTCGACGAGGCTTTCACCTTCAAGGACGGGATGTATTGGGATCAGCGCCGGTATCGCGGGCGCTGGAAACCGCGACGGCACTTCCTCGGCCCCGACCATGTGCCTGCCTTCGACGGCGCGGAGAATGGTGAGGAATTCCAGTGCGCGCAGGCCATCGACAGCCTTCCGGGCCTGAAGTTCTGGATTCGCAACGTCGCCCGGCATCCCAACTCGTTCTGGCTGCCGACCGCCACCGACAAGTTCTACCCGGATTTCGTGGCGCGGATGGATGACGGACGCCTGCTCGTCGTCGAGTACAAGGGCGCCCACATCGCCGACGGCCCGGATACCGCTGAAAAGCGGACCATCGGCCAGTTGTGGGAGAGAAAAAGCGGCGGCAAGGGCTTGTTCGTCGTGGTCGAGAAGACGGTGGACGGGAAGGACATGCGGGCTCAGATGATGGGAAGGGTTGTCGACCAGCCATAGTTCATGCGATACGCCTGCGACATGGGTGAATAGAGCGCACGGCCCAGCGAATGCCGGACCGTGCAGTTTCTCTCAGGGCTTGCGGCGGTGCTGGGTCGGATCGACGAGGCGGTACCGCTGGCCCTTCTGTTCGGGCGGAGGCAGGGGCTCGTTGCGCGTGACGGTGCGCTCAACGCCGGTTCCGCCACCCCGTGGGCCGGTGATCTCATACTGACCGGATTTCGGGGCTTTTTGCCCAGGCTTGAGGAGCTTGTCAGGCATGCCCCACCCCCATGGATTCGGGTGGGACGTCCGCAAAGCGTTTGCCAGTCGCGATCTCGCTGATACGACCTTGGTTCAGATCGAAGTCCGCAGCGATCCGGTGCTGGAAGTCTCCCCGGGCAAGCCGGGCCTTGATGATCGACACCTCCTGCGGTGTCAGCTTGGTGATGGTAGCCATTGAGGCAACTCCGAGGCGCAGGTGAAAACATTTGCCCTGGAGACTCGAAACGTCTATCTCTCGCGTACCACCACAAGAGTGCTTCGGTCTCCGGAGCCACGCAAGTTGGGTGCGCCTAAGCCCTTCCGACGTGTAGTGAAAAGCGGGGTGCCTTGCCGGGCGCCCCGCTTAACCTTTCATGCGGCATCCTCCATCAGCAGCCGTCCCACTTCATTTGTCCCGACGAATTGTGAAAGGAGCCGATAGTTGTGCATCTCATGGCGGATGCGCCCTGCGACGATGGCGGGATGCACGTCAGCCTTGCGCGCCAGCGAGAGGACGTTTTGAACGCTCGGGCTGAAACGCGCTGGATGCTCGTCCCAAAGCTTCGACGGAATCAAGGCTTCCTGCGCCCATTCGTCAGCTTCGCGTTCGCGCTCGTCATCGCGTTCATGGTTGCGCTCGCGAAGCTGAAGATCATCAATGAAGACCTCGCCGTTGCCATCCGGAAAATGGCGGCCGATGTGCGCAAGTTCATGCAGGAGGCAGAACCAGAAGTTGTCGAGACGGTCGTAACGGATCGTCATTCCGACTACGGGAACCTTGTCTACGGTCCACATCGCGGCACCATCGAGATAGGTCTTCGGCAGGTGGGCTGCGACGACAAGCGCGATCCCGTGCTTCGCGAGCTTCTCTTGGGCCAGTTTCGGGCCTTCGTCGAAGGTGCTTAGCCGAGCGAGCTCTCGCAAAAAAGCGTGGTCGATAGTTCCGGTCTTGTAGACACCCGCAAGCCCAGTACGGCGTGCCACACAGAGGATGTGGAGGCACCACGCTTGCAGGGCATGCACATCCGACTTGGCGTTCGCGCGAGCGCCGCCACCTTGGCGAAAGAGCGCCTGGGGAAGAGCAGCCGGACCACCGGCACACGCTATCAACTCACGCACGATCTCCTCGGCGCGATCCTTCATGTCGGCTGTCTTCTTGATCCAGCCTCGCTTCGCCATCTCCGCAATCGGGAAGCGGTCGAGTTCGATACCGGCTGGAGCCTTTGGCAGGCCCCCCCCATCTCGGATCAGTACCTCGGCGGGAATACCCAGATGTTCGTGCAGTGCGCGGATCATCTTCAGGGTCAGATCGCGCTTGCCGCTCAAGACCTCAGAAGTCTTGGCTCGGCTTCCGAAGATTGGGGCCAGGTCACTTTGACTCATTCCGAGCTGCTGCATGCGGAATTTGATCGCTTCTACGGGATCGGGCGCATCCATTGGAAAACGCCGATCTTCGTAGACCTCGACGAGAGTTGCGAGCACGTCGAGCTCGTCATCCTCCGCAGGAGAGCGCCCCATATCCATGAGCGATTCAACGCGGGCGAGAGCGGTTGCATAGTCCTGCTCGGAATGAATTGGCCGAATACGATGTTCGTTCATCATCATACTTCCTCCGCGTTGATCTCGTCGTACTCCTTGTGAGTTCCTAGGAAACGGACGAACCCCATCCCCTTCTCGTATTCGAACTTCACGATCAGCCGATATTTGTTGCCGCAGATGTTGAAGACCACACGCCCCCCCTTGAGAATACTCGCGTTGCGGTACTGGGCCTTGATGTCTGCTGGCGTTTTCCACTCTGCTCGCCTTGCCTCAGCCCACCAAACGTCGATCTGCGCTTTCGCATCTGGAAAGCGCTCCCCGAAAGCGATTAGCTTGGGCCGGGAGATGATTCTCATCCATCATGCTTATACAGCGATCCCCTAGCCCGTCAATGCAAAACGATCCCTGTGAGGGATCACATAGGTGGTGACTGTCGTTCTGGCAACCCCCTGTCAGCCAACCCGTGCGATCGCATGATGCGGAAGGTGACCAGGGCCCGAAGAACTTAGCTTCGCGTTAGGTCTGTTACAGACCCGAGTCCGTTGCGACCGCGCCACTGCAATCGCCAGTCCGCTGGAAGGGGCTCGAGCAGCCGTGACAGCGTCACATCAGGCTCCTGTGTGCCATCCAGTATTGCCTCCACAATGTCCGGCGCGAGCAACGTCAGCCGCAGCACGCGGGTCAGATAGGACACGGCAATACCCTCGCGCTCGGCCAGCTCATTGATCGTTACAAAATCCCCCGACTCCAGAATGCGCTTCCACCGGAAGGCGCGGGCCAGCGCCTTGACCAGCGCGCTGTCGGTCTTGCGCTGCTGCGCTGCGCCCTCGGGCAGCTGCATCTCCTTCCGCCCACCGCGCCTCACGATGCGGAAAGGGACGTGGATGGTGACGGTGTCGGGAATCGGCGTGGCGCGGGTCATGCTGCTGCTCCAAGGTCGGTGGTGATTTCGCGCGCCAGCCCGGCCAGTCCGTCCATACGCAGCCGGACGTTCAGCCCTTCGGTGCCGATCTCGACCCGCTCGACCAGCAGCGCGACTATCCGTGCCTGCTCGGCGGGGAACAACTCGTCCCACAGCGGGTCCAATTGCTGCAGAGCCGCGCGGGCATCGGCCTCGGTGATGTTGTCGGCGTGGGCGCGCGCTGCCTTCCACGTACCAACCACGATCTCGGGCTGGCGGAACACGGCCCGCAATTGATCGATGACGGCCGCCTCGATCTCGCCCGCTGGCATGCGCCCGACAGGGCAAGATCCAGCGCCGTGTTTCAGCACCGTCTGGCTCACATAGTAGCGGTAGAGCCTGTCGCCCTTGCGGGTGTGCGTCGGCGAGAAGGCGGCACCGTCCGGTCCGAACAGCAGCCCCTTCAGCAGCGCGGGCGTGTCGGCGCGGGTTCGTGCCGCCCGCTTGCGGGGGCTTTCGGTCAGGATCGCATGGACCCGATCCCATGTCTCGCGGTCGATGATCCCGTCATGCTCGCCGGGATAGCTGTCGCCCTTGTGCACCACCTCACCGATATAGGCGCGGTTATTCAGCATCCGGTAGAGGTATTTCTTGTCGATCCGGTTGCCGCGCGGCGTGCGCAGGCCGCGCTGGCCCACCTCCCGCGCCAGTTCCGTGCAGGAGCCGATCTCGAGGAACCGAGCAAAGATCCAGCGCACATGGCCGGCGGCTTCCTCGTCGACCAGCAGCTTCCGGTTTTCCACCCGGTAGCCATAGGGCGGCACCCCGCCCATCCAGATGCCCTTGCGCCGAGAGGCGGCGACCTTGTCGCGGATGCGCTCCGCCGTCACTTCGCGTTCGAACTGGGCGAAGCTGAGCAGGATATTCAGCGTCAGCCTGCCCATCGAGGTGGTGGTGTTGAAGGACTGCGTGACCGAAACGAAGGTCACGCCGTTGCGGTCGAACACCTCGACCAGCTTGGCGAAATCGGCCAGAGAGCGCGAGAGGCGGTCGATCTTGTAGACCACCACCACGTCGACCAAACCGTCCTCGATGTCCTCCAGCAGCCGCTTCAGGCCGGGGCGTTCCAGCGTGCCGCCTGAGATACCGCCATCATCATACTGATCGCGGACCAGCACCCAACCCTCGGACCGCTGGCTGGCGATGTAGGATTCGCAGGCCTCGCGCTGTGCATGCAGGCTGTTGAACTCCTGCTCCAACCCTTCCTCGGAGGATTTCCTTGTGTAGACCGCGCAGCGGAGCTTGCGGACAGGTTTCGATTTCTCCGGGGCCTTCGTCATGACCGGCTCCTGTGGTTCCGGAGCCCGAAGAAGATCCAGCCGTTCCAGCGCGTGCCGGTGATGGCGCGGGCAATGGCAGATAGCGACTTGTAGGGCCGCCCCTGCCATTCGAAGCCGTCGGCGGTGACGGTGACGACCTGCTCGACGCCCTGCCACTCGCGCAGCAGCCGCGTGCCGGTGATCGGGCGGTTGCGGTCGGCGCGGATGCTGCGCCTCAATCGGTCGCCGCCATCCAGTTCCTCGCCCAGCCGTTCCAGCCGCCGGATCGTCTCCGGTTTCAACCCGCCAAGGCTGAGTTCCTGAATGCGGTAGGCCAGCCGGGATTCAAGGTAGCGGCGATTGAACGGCGGCGGCTCGCTGTCGAACAACTCGCGCCATTGCGCTTTCAAATCTGGCGTCGGCGTGGTCTTCAGCGCGGCCAGGCGCGCGGGGATGGGATCATGGGTCGTCATGCGGTTCTCCGGTGCGTTGGAGTTGCATGAGGGCATTGGTCGCTGGACAAGTGTAGGCAACTTTCTCCGGTATCGTCAGATACTTCGCCACTTTCCCGCATCCGCAGCCGGACCAGCCCGAGCGCCAGCAGACCGCAGAGCTCGGTGCGGCGCTCGGCGGGCGTCATCAGGTCGGGCGGCAGCGGATTGGGGCGTTTCATGCGGCCGACCGCTCCGCCCGGCCAAGAACGGCGGCGGTGATCGCCCCACGGTTCCAGCGGAAGTTCAGGTGGCAGTTGGCTGCATATTTCGACAGGCTGAAATCCAGCCCGTTGGCCTCGTGCCCCGCGCGCTGCAGCAGCGCCATCTGTTTCATCGTGGCGGGGTCGTTCAGCCAGCGGCGGCTCTTGATCGAGGCGGTGCCGGTCTCGGTGGCGCGCAGGAAATCGTCGGCGGCGGCGAGCGCCTGCACCCGGGTGCCGATGGCGAGCGGCCGGATCGCCCTGCCTTTCGGTTGTCCGAGGGCATGCCAGAGCGTGCCGTCGTGGAACACGCCGGCCCAGCCATTGAACCCACTCGCCATCATCGCCTGGCCGTCGCCATGCAGGTCGCACCAGGCGAACGGCGACCGTTCCAGCAGGTCGATCTCCATCATGTCAAAGGCGGTGAGCAGGCGGGCCTCACCACGCTCGCGCGTGAAGACATGACCGCAGAAATCGCAGACCGAGGCGCCGAGCGGCAGTTCCGCCTCGCAGGTGGGGCAGAGTTTCCACGGGGCCTGGCCGGGCTCGGGATCGTCCTCGTCGAGGTTGATCTCCTGTTCGAGCGACCCGTGCCGGAGCGCGGCGCCCGCGAAATCGAGCACGATGCAGTCGGTCTTCACGATACCGGGGAAACGCGCGGGATCGACACGGCGCAGGCCGCGACCGACCGCCTGGATGAAGGTACCCTTGTGCAGCATAGGGCGCAGGATGCCGATGCAGCCGACCGGTTGGCTGTCGAAACCTTCGGTCAGGACCATGCAGTTCGTCAGCACCTGCACTTCGCCCCGGTCGAACCGCGCAATGAGGTCGGCGCGCGTCCGCGATGGCATGTCGCCCGAGATCGTCTCGGCCGTGACGCCCGCGGCGCGGAAGGCTTCTGCCACCGCATCGGCATGGTCGACCGTCGCGCAGAAGAAGATGCTGCGCCGGTCCGCCGCCTTCGCCTGCCAGTGCTCGACGACCGCCTCGTTCAGCACCGAGCGGTTCAGCACCTTGTCGGCGGCGCGCATGTCGTAATCGCCCGCAGTGGCCTCCAGCCCGGCCAGTTCGTCCTCGACGCCGAGATCGATGGTATAGGTGCGCGGCGGCACCAGGAGACCGCGCCTGATCAGCGTGCCGATCTTCAGGTGATAGCCGACATTGCTGAAGGTGCGCCGGAGGCTGCGCCCATCGCCGCGACCGGGCGTGGCCGAAAGTCCGAGCAGCCTGATCTCGGGGTTGAGTTCCCGTGCCGCGTCAATGACGCACTGATAGCTTTGCGCGGCCGAACGGTGACATTCGTCGATGACGAGATGCGAGACCGGCGCCATGCGTTCGCGCCGGTTGGCACGGGCGAGCGTCTGGACGCTGCCGAAGACGATGCGGCCGCCCCAATCGTCCTGCTCGGCCTTGACCACCGAGGTGGTCATTCCGGTCACGGCCCCGATGGAGGTTCGGTTCTGGTCGATCAACTCGTCCGTGTGCTGCAGCACCAGGACGCGGTCGTGTCGCCGGTGTTCCAGTTCCTCACCGATGTAGAAACCGGCGATGGCGGTCTTGCCCGCCCCGGTCGGCAGGACCAGCATGGTATTGCCGTGGGTGGCGGTGCGGTCGCGGGCGGCATCGACTGCCGCCCTCTGGTAGTCGCGTGGAATCATGACCGTCCCCCCCTCAGCGTGCCCAGAAGGGTGCGGAACCGGAGGACGGCGCGCCGGACTGGCCCATGCCGGTGTTCGACAGCTGGGTGCCCGTCGCGGTGTACTGACCCTGCTGCGGCGGCTGCGGCACGCTGCCCAGCAGACGCGCATATTCGGCATGGTCGGCGCCGATGGCCGCCTTGATGACGTTGCGGCCGCTGTCCTCGGGCTTGTCCTTGTCGCGCTCGATGCCGATGCGGGCCACGAACTCGAGCCCGTTCAACTCGCCGAGGCTGCGGATCATCCGCGCCGCCCGGGCAGCGTTCGACTGGTCGTCGGCGCGCACGCCCCGGGCGGATTCGAGGATGCCGCGGATCATGGCGCGGCCGCGATTGCCGTAAGTGTCGTCGCCCGGACCGCCCGCGGCCTTCCCGCGAAACCCGATGCGCGTGTAGATGCGACGCCGCGCGAACGGCCCCTCCATCACCACCGCCTCGGTGTTGAGGTAAAGGGCCGGGCTGGTCTTGCTCTGGGTGAGCCAGCCCTCGGGCCCCGCGCCACCGGGGCGGATGGTTAGGCAGACCTTGGCCAGCGTGTTGGCCGGGATGAGGTCGAAGGCGGCGTCCTGCGTGTCCGCGCCGTTGAAATCCATGTCGCTCGCCATGGTCATGCTCCTTGCGTCGTCGGGGGATTGGGTGCGGTCGCGGCCGCGGGCAGATCGAAGTTCAGGCGGGCAGCGCCCTCGGGGCGCGGGCGGCGGATCTTCGCCATGAGCCGCCCGAGATGGGCGGGCTCGATCATCGACAGCCGCCCGCTGCGGTCCTTTGCCGGCAGGCCGAAATCGTTGATGGTGGTGCAGATGAAGGCACGGAACGCCTCGCCCTTCTCAGGGCGCAACTCGGTCAGGGTAATGACCTCATCCACGATCCCGGGCAGTTCGAGCCCGGTCTTCGAGCCCTCGATCTGCATCGAGAAGAAGGGCTTGCCGAAATCGTCCAGCTTGCGGTCCAGCAGCCCGACCAGCCAGATGTTCTTGGCGGGCGTGTGCTGCAGATGCGTGAGCCAGCCGATCATCTCCTGGCCGAGCAACCCGTAGGTCGCGCGGAGATCCGGCTTGCCGGTGCGGTCGGATTGGGCTTGGGATTGACCCTTGCACCACTGAAGGCAAATGCGAGAGGCGACGGAGATGCTGTCGACGAAGACGGTGTCGTATTTGTCGAGCTGGGTGGCGGGGCCGAAGGCGGCGCAGACCCGCGCGAAATGCCCGGGCCCATAGGACTGGTCGTCCCGCATCGCCGGGTTGGCGCCGCCGATCCAGGCTGCGAGATCGCGGGCGACCTCCCAATCGCGGATGCGGATCTCGTCGCCGGGCCAGCCCTGCACGGCGAGCTCGCCCGCCTCGAGGTTCAGAAACAGCGTGCGCTGCGGATCGAGGGTCAGGAGTTGCGTGGTCTTGCCGATGCCGGAGGTGCCCGTGAGCACCCCCTTGATGCCGCGCGCCTCGCGCAGCCGTTCGTCGGCGGTGATGATCCGGAGCGGCCCGGCGCCGAACGGGGCGCTCACTTGCCGCTCTCCAGATCGCGCGCGGCCGCCGAGATGGCATTGTCCGCTCCACAGGCGCCCTGACGGCGCGCCATCTTCAGCACGTCACCGAGCGCGCCGGTCAGGCGGTAGAGGTCGGATTGCTGTCGCGCCAGGGCGACAAGGGCAAACTCGATCTCGTCCACCGTGGCGCGTTCGATCGGCACGACCTGGTCCGGCCTGTCGAAGACCGCCGGGACGTCGATGTTGTCGGGAAGCATTTCCAGCCAGCGCAGTTCGCGCAGGCGCTTCAGAGGGGTAGTCTTGAACATGGTGACGCTCCGTGTTGTCGTCGGTTGCTGTCCAGGGATCGTCGGGAAGACTGCTGCCGGGCCTGACGCCGCCCTGGAGCTTGCGGTCGGAGTGTTTCCCCGCGTGGGGGTGTTGCATTCCTCCGAGGGCCCGGCATGAAACTGGCGGACCGGGTCATCGCCGGTCCTGTTGTCACCTACCGGCGAGCCTCCGAGACTGTCGGGGCGGTGCCGAGATATGCCGCGAGATCAAGCGCCTCGGCCGCCTTCCGGATGGTGGCGAGCCGGGCGTAGACGGTGCTCCTATGGATCCCGAGGGCTTCGGCCGCTTCCGTCGGCGACATGTCGATCAGCGCCAGCGCGAGGGCGCGGCAGGTCGGGGTCAGGCCAGCAAGGAGCCGCTGGACATCTCGCACCAGCCCGAACGCCTCGTCCGTTGCGCGTGTGACTGCGGCATGCGGCATCGCGCTGTCGGGCAGCGTTTCCGCGAGCGGCAGCATCTCGTCATCGCCGCGCCCCTCGGCGGGGCTGTCGAAGTCGATCCAAGCCCGTTCGGCCCGCAGCCGTTCGGTCGGTGCGGCCAACGTGGCGATGCGGTTCGCCAGCACGCGGTCGGCGAAAGTGTCATACTGACCGCGGGAAGGATCGAACTTCCCATCCCGGCGATAGAGATGCAGCCGCAGATCCTGCTTGATGTCCTCGGCGTCCATTCCGGGGACGGAACCCGAGCGGGCCAGCCGTTCGGCGCGAATGGTGATGTTGCGGGAGACGCGCGAGCGCGCGTCGCAAATGGGGTGGAAACGCTCCATGAAGTTTCGCCTTCGTCCAGGTGGACGGGCACGCGGCCCGAGTGACCGGGACCGGCGAAAATTCGTTGGAGCGGCGGCCTTGGCGGGCTCAGAACAAAGAGAAACCGCTGAAACCCGGTTGGATTTCAGCGGCTTGAGAGGCGAACTATTTTGAAGAAATTCTTGGGGTCAGTCAGCGAATTTTCGTCGGGATTGACCCAGCTTGCCCTGCTGGAGATCGTCGGCGTTCGCCACGAAACGGGCGACATACTCACCCCCGACCGTGGGAAGCGGATCGTCGGCAATCCCGAATGCGGTTCGCAGCACCTTGGAAAGCGCCTGTTTCTGTTTCTGGTGCTTCGAGGTGTCGGTGCTCTTCGCATGATGGACGGGGAGCCGGCCACCCTGCATCGCGAACGCTTTCAGATAGGCCCACGCCGCTTTCGGCTTGCCATTCTTGGCGCTCTTCAGCCCGAGCCCATCGGGCTCGAACCTCCGGGTCTCGCCCCGGAAACTCACGTTAACGACTTCATCGGCGACGAAGCGGATCCCGATTTCCTCCCATCGCGCGTTGCTCGGCAGAGCCCACGCCAGGTTGGAGACTGCGTTATCCGTCCCGCTCACGATCTGAGCGCGGAGATCGGCGAACACGACGGTCGATGGCTGGCAAGGCTGCAATTGCCCGCGGTCATCAAGGTGGACCAGATCCTCAAGCGCCATGCGCACGACGCCTTCGCGATCCAGAGTGGCGGCAAGTTGCGGCGGGATTGATGACGAGGTCGGGGCCAGCAGCAGTTTAGGGCCCGGGTGGGCAATCATGTCGTCAAATTGCGCCGCGTCCTCGCGTGCAAGCGGCCCCGGCACAGTCAGGAAAACAGGAAAACCCCGGCCTGCAAACACATCATGTGAGCCGATCCTGAAGACCAGTCGACGGTCGAAACTTGCAGGACGGCCGGACAGGTCGAATGCTGCGGCGATGCTGCGCGCCAAACCGACACGGTCGAGGCCGTAGATCATGATGTCGTTCTTGTTTAGGTCGAGATCGGCGCAGGCCTTGGGGCTGTCACCACAGACGGCGCGGAAGGTGCCGTCGTCGTGGTGCACGACTCGGCGGGGGCAACCCTCGCCGCCCGGTGAAGGACAGGCGATGCTCGTCGCTGGCGTTCCGGTCGATCGCACCAGTGGCAGAGGACAGCCGGACTCGTTGACAACCACGCAGCCGAATTCATCGCCCAACAGGCTGGCCCATTCGCGCCGGTCGGTCGCTGCATCGGTCAGCGCGTCAAGCGTCTTCCAGAACTTCGAAATCCTCATCGCCATCCGCCCCTGCCGGAATCGCCCAAAACCCGCGCGCCTTGAGCCAGGCCTCGATGACTTCTTCGTCCGAGTCCCGTTCATACCTTGCGATGTTCGCCGGCCTGATCGTCACGGACCGCTCCTTCTTGCTGTCCTTGAACGCAAACTTAAAAGTCGCGTGCGTGAACGAGCCGCCAGTCAGCCGTTTCTCCCAATTCTCGTCAAACGACTTGAACAGATCCTCGCACTTGCGGATCTCCATTTCGGAGATCTTCCCCGGCCAGCGACGGCCAAACTCCACGAAACGTACGCCGGCAATACCCTCGACATCGCCATGGGCCATCGAATCCGGACCGAGTTCGCGCAGCGGATCCAGCGTGTAACGCTCGGAACGATCGAAGTAGTCTTCGCTGCCGAACAACGCCTCGCCAAAGACCTTGAGGTAAAGTTCCCGCTCGCCCTTGGTGCCTGCGTTTACGCCGATCTCGTCGGTCACGCTGTCGTAGATCAGCACGTCATGTTGTTGTGGCCGATAGAACGCGATCCCGCTTTCACCGTCGTCCTGGTGCTTGCCTTCCCGGCGCATCGGCATGCCGTGCCGTACGAGTAGCCAGATCTTCTCGCCTCGCGGAAACGCGAATATCCGGCTGTTTCGGCCGCGTCGCTTCACCTCGAACCAGTTGTCCATCCGGTCCTGCATGGTTTTCGCAATGGCGTCCGTGATGGACGGGAGCTCTGCGGCCTTTTTCTTCGGGCGGGAACCGGCGAAATACATGAAATTCGAACGCTGAAACGCCACCGTTTCGGCATGCTGGCGCTGCAGCAGCATGGGCTGCGCAAGCCAGATCTGGACCGAGACATCGGCTACTGAGACCTCGTGATCCTTGTCGATCTCGATTCCGGCAGCTGCGGCACGGTCGAGCAATTCGTCCATCGCCTCATGGGACGCGGTTTCGTGCACGTAATAGAGCGCGTTGACCATGTCCTCGGGCACCGACGCGTCCGGGTTCATCAGGACACCAGCGATGGCTTCGAGCGGCATATCATCCGTCGACCATGCGGCGAGGTCGAGTGCGCGGGACTGAAAGTAGTCCTTCCAAGGCTCAAGAAATGCCTTCAGTCGCGCGGGCGCGATCTGCTTGAGGCGATCCGGATTGCTGAAAATCCTCGGGTTAAATGCTGGCATCCGCCTCGCTGCTCCTGAAATTGTTACGGTTAGCAAGATTAGGAAGGAATCTCGCTCGCCACAAGATTGTGTTCCCGTAAGGTTCTGTGCGCGCCATCCGACAGTCCTCCACCCCCGCCGGTAGGTGAGGAGAGCATCTGGAGCTCTCCCATGAACAGCATCTACCCGGCGCGCCGCGCCATCCCGCATACCCTCACGCCAGCGCCCACTAGCGGGGTCGGCGCATGATAGATCCAGACGAACGCGAACAGGCAGCTCTGCGCGCAGCCCTCCGCAACATGGCCGAACTCATGGCCGAGATCGGATGGACCACGCGGTTCGCCGATCTCACCGAGGCACAGGCGCTCGCACTCGCAACGGCCGCCGTCGATGGCTTCCAGGAAGCGATGCAGACCAGCGCGCCCCGGCCCGATCCGGAG
Source organism: Ruixingdingia sedimenti (assembly GCF_031432425.1). Classification (NCBI taxonomy): domain Bacteria; kingdom Pseudomonadati; phylum Pseudomonadota; class Alphaproteobacteria; order Rhodobacterales; family Paracoccaceae; genus Ruixingdingia; species Ruixingdingia sedimenti. The sequence continues at coordinate 57,690 of NZ_JAVKPH010000024.1, forward strand.
GTGCCGTTCTGATGGACGCCGGTTTCGACTTCAACCATAGGGAGAAGCCGCCCAGTTTCGCGGACACCGTCAATGCCTGCATCGACACCGCCCTCGTGGCGGAACAGGCCGAACGTCCCCAACGCGACTATCTCGGAGGCAGTCGGCTGGGCGACATCTGCCAGCGCAGGCTGCAGTACGAATACCTGAAGACGCCGAAAGACCCGAGCGCCGGGTTCTCTGGCCAGTCCCTGCGCATCTTCGCGCTCGGGCACGTCCTCGAAGATCTGGCCATCGAATGGCTGCGCAAGGCGGGTTTTGACCTGCGCACGCGCAATCGCCATGGCGATCAGTTCGGCTTCTCGGTCGTCGGTGGTCGGGTCCAAGGGCATGCCGACGGTGTGGTGGTCGCGGCGCCGAACGGCATGGCGGTCCCGGCGCTCTGGGAATGCAAGTCGGCCAATGCGAAGAACTGGCGCGAGATCGCGAAGCATGGTGTCGCGAAAGCCAAGCCGGTCTACGCCGCGCAGATCGCGCTCTACCAGGCCTATCTCGGCCTGACCGAGACGCCCGCGCTCTTCACGGCGATCAACAAGGACACGTGCGAGATCTGGCACGAACTCGTGCCGTTCGATGCCGCACTTGCCCAGTCCGCCAGCGACAAGGCGGTGACGATCCTGCGCGCCTGTGATGCGGGTGAAATTCTTCCCCGCCACACAGCCGACCCCGACCACTTCGAATGCCGCTTCTGTGCGTGGCGGGAACGGTGCTGGGCATGACGGTCCCGTCCGACACCATCGCGCCCGACGACGTCGCGCCCGACGCTGAAATGATCGCGATCTACGCCGACGTGGTGTTCGGCTACTGCGACGGCTGGGTGCCGGTCCGTGCGCTCGCAGAGAAAGGCGCGGGCGATGGCCCGCCGCATGTGCCCTTCATCGAAGCGGACGCCACGCTAGCCGCGAAACTCGCGCTTCAGGCGACATGGGCGAGCGACGCCGGCATGGCCTTGTTCGTGGCGCCCGGCACGGTGGTCGCCCCCGGCGACGCCCGGGCGGAAAGCATCGTGCAAACGCAGGTCGTGCTGGTCGATCTCGACCATGGCGACATTGGCGCGAAACGCGACCATCTCGTGCAGCATCTCGGATGCCCGACGCTTGAAGTGGCGTCCGGCGGTGTCACCGCCGAGGGCCAGCGCAAGCTGCACCTCTACTGGCGCCTGTCCGAACCCGCCGAAGGCGAGGACATCGGCACGGTCTGTCGGGCGCGGCACATGATCGCCGCCAAGGTCGGCGGCGATCCGTCCTTCCGGTCCGCCCACCAGCCAATCCGGGTGGCCGGATCGATCCATGCCAAACAGGGCCGACGCCGGCTGGTGGAGATCCTGCACCACGATCTCCGCGACTACGATCTGGGCGAACTGCTCGAGGCGATCATCGCCATGCCGCCGCTCGAAGGCGAGGCCGGGCTCGACTTCAACATGGCCGCCCCCGAGCGCGGCAGCGTCACCGAGCTTTTCGGCCGTCAGGTTCGCGAAGGCGGCGTCGACGGCACAACACGGTTCGATGCGCTGTCGCGAGTGATGGGCTACTGGATCCGCCGCGCCCGCGAAGGCCATGTGCCGCGCGAACAGGCGTGGGAAGAAATCGTCTCCTACAACGCGGCCCGCGTTGCCCCTCCCTGGCCGGAGGCCCGGCTGCGCGAGGAAGCCGAACGCCTCTGGAAACGCGACACCGCCCGCAACGGCGAGATCGATGACGAGGGCGACGGTCCCGATGGCGGCGGCACGGCCGGTGGCGACGATGATGGCCCCGTGCCGGTGCGCTTCACCGAGGATGCGCTCGCCGCCGCCTTCGCCGTCCGGCATGCCGAGACTTGGCGCTATGTCGCGGGCTGGGGACAGTGGCTGACCTGGTCGGGCAAGTTGTGGCGGCGTGAGGAGACGCTGCAGGCCTTCGATCTGGCGAGGATGATCTGCCGCGAGGCAGCGGCGCGCGCCGGATCCGCAAAGCTCAAGGCCAAGCTCTCCACCGCCGCGACGGTTTCGGCCGTGGAGCGGCTCGCCCGTTCCGACCGCCGCCACGCGACCACGACCGAACCGTGGGACCGTGATCCCTGGCTGTTGAACACGCCGGGCGGCGTGGTCGACCTCCAGAGCGGCGCATCCCGGCCACATGATCCCGGTCTCTTCATGACCAGGATCGCCGGTGCGTCCGTCGCCGACACCTGTCCCGTCTGGCTGGGCTTTCTGGAGACCGTCACTGGCGGGGACGGCGAACTGCAATCCTACCTGCAGCGCATGGCGGGCTACTGCCTGACGGGCGTCACGACCGAGCACGCTCTGTTCTTTCTTTACGGTACCGGCGCGAACGGGAAATCGGTCTTCGCCAACACCCTGACCGCCATCCTCGGTGACTACGCCACCGTCGCGCCGATGGACATGTTCATGGCCACGCAGGGTGATCGCCACCCGACCGACATGGCCGGGCTGCGCGGGGCACGCATCGTCACGTCCATCGAGACCGAACAGGGCAGCCGCTGGGCCGAGAGCAAGCTGAAGGCGCTGACTGGCGGCGACAAGATCACAGCCCGCTTCATGCGGCAGGATTTCTTCGAGTTCATCCCGCAGTTCAAGCTGCTGATCGTCGGCAACCACAAGCCTTCCATCCGCAACGTCGACGAGGCGATGAAGCGGCGCCTGCACATGGTGCCGTTCACGGTCACCATCCCTCCCGCGCGGCGCGATAAGCACCTGGCGGACAGGCTGCTGGCCGAACGCGACGGTATCCTCGCGTGGGCGCTCGAGGGCTGCATCGAATGGCAGCGGACAGGGTTGCGCCCACCGCCCGCAGTGATGGCCGCGACCGAGGACTACTTCGAAGCCGAGGACGCCATCGGTCGCTGGATCGACGAGCGCTGCTCCGTCGGGTTGCACCTCAGCGCCAGCACCTCCGCGATGTTCACCGACTGGAAGGCATGGGCCGATGCGAACGGCGAGTTTGCAGGCTCGGTCAAACGCTTCTCGGAAGCGCTGATCGTCCGGGGATTCGAGCGTCACAACACCCGGGCCGCGAAGGGATTCCGGGGCATCGCCCTCGATGACAGCAACTCTGACCTTTTCTCGGGAGAATAGGAAAATGCCAATGAAACCAGAGAGTGTGACGGATGTGACGGATCATACCTATAAGACCGTTACGCGCGCGCATGTGCGCGCCTGTGGAGCGGATAGGGAACCATCCGTCACATCCGTCACACCCGTCACCAACCCTCCGGTTCGGATGGAGGACGGTGGCGGACTGCTCCGCTGCATCCTCGCGCTCGACTTCGGCACCACGACCGGCTGGGCGATCCGCGGCCATGACGGTCTGATCACCAGCGGCACCGTCTCGCTGCGCCCCGGCCGCTTCGACGGCGGCGGCATGCGCTACCTGCGCTTCACCAACTGGCTGACCGAGATCGACCGGCTTTCCGGTCCTGTCGCCGCCATCTGGTTCGAGGAAGTCCGCCGCCACGCCGGCACCGACGCGAGCCACATCTACGGCGGGCTCATGGCCACGCTGACCGCATGGGCCGAACTGCGCGGCGTGCCCTACGAGGGCGTCCCGGTCGGCACGATCAAGCGCCACGCCTCGGGCAAGGGCAACGCCGACAAGGCCGCGATGATCGCCGCCGTCCGCGCCCGCGGCTTCAGCCCCGCCGACGACAACGAGGCCGACGCCATCGCCATCCTGCTCTGGGCGATCGAGACAAACGGAGGTGTCGCATGAGATGGCATCCCCACGGCTACGGCGGTCGTCGCCGCGATCCCGAGCAGGTCAAGCGCGAGGGCTGGCAGGAACAGGGCGTCCTCGCGGTCTCGGCCGATGACGACCGCCTTACCTGGCCCGAGCGTGAACTGGTCCGACAGCTCGGCGAGAAGCTCTTGTCTTATGACTTCCCCCGGCTCCTGAGGCAAAAGGGAGCCACTGCCCGCCACGCCATTTATGGCGGGCAATGGCG
>NZ_JAVKPH010000025.1:0-58642 GCF_031432425.1 Ruixingdingia sedimenti
AAACTTGTTCGTCGTCTTGCTCATGATGCTCCATCCTACTCAAGAGTTGGAGCCTCCGGCAAACCCGGCGCGGTTCACCGCGCCCCTACGGGCCGAGCTGCTGATCTCCAACTACACGGGGGAGGTGGGCCTCTGACCGGCCACAGAAAAGGGGGCCTTCAAGCCCCCTTCAACACCCCCGAAACAGGCCAGATCGAAAATCGCTCTGCTGCAAACCTTCGTGTCACACACTGCAAAATTTCGTGTCACGCTACACCGAACTCCGTCATTTTCAAGGGCCTGCCCGCACGGCGCGCGGTGCCGTCAATGGCCTCGGGGGCCGGTTTTCCATCGTTCTATCAAAGGCATCCGATGCCGCTTCGGCGAAGACCTGTCTGTCCGGAAGCTGGCACGCCCCAACACCACGGCATATCCGCCCGAACGAGTCGAAAATCCGCCCCGCGGATCGTGACGGAACCCCTCGCAGTTCGCGGTAAGTTCTGGGAAAATCATGGAAAACAGTCCGCTGCGACGCTGCATGAACGCCCCCAGAAAACCGCTTGTTTTCCCGCGGCTTGCCCCCTATACGGATCAGCGGAGTGGTGGCCGAGTGGTCGAAGGCACACCCCTGCTAAGGGTGCAGGCGGGAAACCGTCTCGAGGGTTCGAATCCCTTCCACTCCGCCACTTGCCCTCGCGAAAGCGTTCTCCCGATCCGGCTGCGGCTGGATTTTCTCGTTGCTTTCGAGGGTTATACGGGAGGGGCTGAGCACCGGCGCCGGCGCCACGAGGCCCGGAAGCGGTCTCTCAGGCTCGATATTCTCTGGACCTGTTGCCTGCGCGGATCTGGTGAAGTTTTCCAAGACCCTGAAAATGCAGATTTTTTTTCATGCCCGGCTGAACACTTCGATTTCAGGGGCATCTACCGGATGGAACACAAATCGAACATGTGACTGCCCAAAGCCGATAGACGCGGCCGCAACTCAACTATAGGCTTCTCCCGATCTAGCAGGCAACTGGACGGAACGGGCCAACCGTATGGCAGCACAGGATAATCAGAATTTCGAGGGCCAGTTCTTCACTTGGTTGAAGACCTTCCTGAAGGACAGAGGGCTACAATTCTCCAGGTGTGGTTTCAAGACCGGAGATGGGCTTGGCGAACGCCATGAATTTGATCTCGCTGCTGGGTATTGGAAAGAGCCGAACTATTCCGCGAACAAGCCCCCGCGCTGGATCTATCGTATAGTTCCAGAACCCGTCGGGCTTCGCGCTGAAAACCCCGCTGGCGGTCCCTTCAACCTTGGTGCGATCAACACGGCGCAGGAGGACAAGGCGGGCGTAGTATTCCGTCTTGTGCCGCTGATTCAGCAGGGGCCGGGTGACTTTGTCCAAGACAAAGACTTTGAGGTTCACGCGCTATTCGTTTTTCACGGTGCAACCCCACAAGGGTCATCTGCCGAACCGTTCAATTTCGATCCCGCCACGGGAACGATGCGCTTCAAGGGGACCTCTCTGGAGTACATCGGCTGCGGACTGCTCGGTTTGATGCCCCGCAACACTGAGTTGAAGATCATAGAAAGCGGTATGGAGCGCACGATCACTTATGGAGATGTGATCGACGCACTCGCAGCGGACATCAAGTGCGCGCCGGCAGGAAATCCAGCTTCTCCAATTCCGGTCTACGATCTCACAGCGCAAGCCGAACTTGATAGACTCAAGAAAATGGTCGCGGACGCTTGGGCGGCCGCCGGGCCTGTGACGCCGAAGAATGTTGCAGTCGCTGCAGTTGCGGGCGACGAAAATGGCGATGACGACGAAATTATCCCACCCGCGTCGCTCGAGATCCCGGAGAACACGGACCTTCTTGGGATCGATCCCGCTGTATATCGCCAAATCAATGCGGCGCTGAAATCGGGCAAGCAGCACATCATGCTGTATGGTCCACCTGGAACCGGGAAGACAACTCTCGCGCGCTGGATTGCAGCAACCCTCACTGGCGGGAAGTGGACCCTTGTGACAGGTTCGTCAGACTGGAGTTCGCAAGACATCATCGGGGGGTACCAACCAGTAGGCGCTGGCGCCGTTGCCTTCATTCCTGGCGTATTGCTTCGTCGCTTTGATCGTCCGCTGATCATCGACGAACTTAATCGTTGCGACATCGATAAGGTGATCGGTCCGCTCTTTACTGTCTTGAGTGGCCAGCAGACCACTTTGCCCTACCGGCTGAACATCGAGGATAAGGATAGCCCGCAATATGTGATCCTGCCAGAAAGCAAGCCCTCGGCAGAGACATACGAGTTCGCGCCAGGCCCGCACTGGCGGCTGATTGCTACCATCAATTCCATCGACAAGGCCGCTCTGTATCAAATGTCCTATGCCCTCAGCCGCCGATTTGGCTGGGTCTATGTCGACGTGCCGCGCGACACGGCTGGTTTCATTGAGTCTTTTATCAGAAAGTCTGATCCAACTTGGGCTGGGCCTGCTGCGGGCGCACCTTGTCCGCTTGGTGCTTTCTGGGCGGCCATCAACAAGGTTCGTGTCCTTGGACCCGCCCCGATCATTGATGCAATCAAGGCCGTCCAGGCGATGGATGATGGCGCAGACTTCTTCGCTGTCCCTACGCCCTCAATGCGAGAGGCTTTGCTCGATGCGGTGGACATGGTGTTGCTGCCGATGCTTGACGGGATTGTGGTCCAGGATGCCGACTTCCTTGCGCAAGCGGCCGTAGACGCCTTCGGCCTTGATGCGGACTCCAGTGATCGGATCAAGCGGCGGATGGAGTCGGTTGCGGTCTGATGGAGGGGATCGACCGAGCGATTTCCGACTTTGCAGCAGGAATCTTCCTCCGGCATTTCCGGTCTGGGACGCTTCTCGGTGCTGACCGGCCGTCGCTTGACCTTGCCCGCGATCTCGAACTCCTTCGCGCGCACTGGGCGATCTCAGCGCCGGTTCGGGAGTTCGTTCAATATCTCCTTGCCCATCGGCACGAAGCGCAGGCGCTGCTGCAATTCCAGAGACGAACAGATGACGCAGTCGCGCGCGGAAGGATCGATGCCCGGGCTTCGGTTATTGCGCGAAGGGTGTCCGGGCACCCGTCTCTGATTGTTTCGGAAGAGCCTGTGAGATCGTTCAACACGGGGCCAAACCAAGTCGTCGCTTGGGTTGTGCACATGGCCGCGACTCATGCTGAGCGTCTGTTTGCGATGCAGCCCAAGAATTCGGCCTACGCGAGCCTGATTGAGGCGGCGATGGCGGAAATTTCAGCGGTGAAGCGGCTCGACGCTTTGCGAGAACCGCTGAAGCACGTGACGGCTGGACGAAGGCCGGGGCCAAACGCCGTAAGGGATGCAGCGCGGTCGCGACGACTGATCTATCGCTATGCGATTGCGGCCTACACGACGTTGACGGGGGTCGAAGCTGGCGACGAAGCCGCGCTTTCACGTGTCCTTCGAAGCACGCTCATCGGGCCACTTGAGGAGTGGCGTCGTTTCGAATTGGCCGTTGCGGCGGGACTCGGGGAAGCGCTGTCTGCGGAACTCGGCCTTCCGCTGCGTCTGTCTGTACTTGATGCTCGGCCAGGACAGCCAGTCTTGCGCTGCGGGCGGTACTCGGTTTTCTGGCAGTCAGGCGGCGGTCTGTATGTGCCACCTGCGCTGGAGCCATCTGAGCTGCGGCTTGAAGCCGTTCTCGCTGCATACGGGATGGCTGCAGCAGCGGATCGTCCGGACCTGGTAATTGTCGACGACGAAGCTGGAAGCGTGGCGGCCATCGTCGAGGTCAAGTATCTGGCGGGCGATACGGCAAATGCGCGTTTCCGTGAAGCCGCGGGTCAGATCGTTCGGTATGGACGGGGATATTGTGGCGAAGCCGAATTGCCCTCGCTGATCCGCCGGTCACTGATTGCTCTAAGCCGTGAGGTCCCCTCACTCATCGATGACACAGCAGACGCGCCCCGTGCGGTGGACTTCGGAGGAATACTGGATGGGCGGCTCAATTCTTGGGTCAGGGAGCGCCTTTTTGCTTAAGCCCATTGAGGGTTGGAGCAAGCTCGCCGCGCAATTTTATCTCAACGGCGCGAGCGGCGGCGGCATCTGCAGCGGGGAGCACCCGAACCTCGCAGAACTGCCGGATGTGCGCACGGCAACGCCGCCCGGCCTCTTGGGGGGAACGTGGCAGATCAGCGGGATCAAGGATCCGATCAAACAGGAGATACTGGGCAAACATATTGACGACCTGCCCGCTTGCGTGGTCACGGAGCCGTCGCCTGAGCGATCCTTTTCCGTCGCGCCCGGCCATGCCGACGTAGATCACTTCGTCTTCGGCAAAGATGACATACACGCCGGGCGTGTCGGGCACGACCGACCAGTCGGTCGTGCCCATGGGAACAGGTGGTCCAAAGCCGTTATCGTCGAGTATCCCGTGAAAGTTCACTCGGCGGCGACTTTCGGCTCGGTTGCCTTCTTGCGCATCGAAGCGGGGCGTTGCGCGCCTCCATCCTCAAAGAGTGGCACCGCTTCCTCATCGACTGGCCGTGCGCAGGGCGAGGCGATCTCGTATGGTACGCCGCGCTCCTTGGGCAGAGGCTGGACGGTCGGCACGAAGCGAGCCTTTGCCCCGAGCAAATATTCCTCAGAAAGCTCACAACAGACCCAGCGTCTGCGCAGATTCTCCGCAACGACACCGGTCACGCAGGAGCCGCCGAATGGATCGACCACCAAATCGCCGGGATCGGTCAGGAAGCGGATGAAGTACTCCGGCAACTGCGTAGGGAAGCGAGCGGGATGGATGGCAATGTTCTCTGCGCGGCACTGATCTTGGTAGCGTCCATTGGATTCCGTGTTCGCGATGGCGAGCAAGTTGGGTGGGACTGATCCGCCATTGTCCTTGCTGAACTTGTCGGAAATATCATGTCCCGAAGGGCGCAACTTCGCGGTATAACCGTTCTTCAGCAAGTGCTCCATTGACTTGGAGTATGGCTGCAGAATGCGCTTGTTATTCGCTTTTGGGTAAGGAGTCTTTGCAAGCCACCAGACGGTGTTCACGGCATCCTTGACGCGGACGCGACGCACGTTCACCCATTCAGCGGGGGTCGGTAGCTTCGACGGATTCCACCAGTAGTGTTCCTGGCACAAGTGAAAGCCGTATTCCTCGACCAGCATCACCAAGAGCTTGAAGTGATAGAGGCTGCGCGTCGGATGGCCGGGCTTCCAAGCTCCACCGATATCGATGACCAGACTTCCGCTGTCCTTTAGGACACGATGAAAGCCTTCAGCAAATGGCCGAAACCAATCACAATACTGATCGGCATCTTCGTTTCCGTAACTCTTTTTGCGAACGAGGCCGAAAGGCGGACTGGTCATGATCAGGTCTACGCTATTCGGCTTCGCCTTGCCGAAAAGGTACCCCCGACTGTCGCCCCAGAGAATCTCTCCGTTGTCCGTGGTGAGGAAGGGCTTCACGAGGGATTTGGGGTATGCGCGGGCGTTCGTCTCGATCGCACTTGTTCGACTGCTTTCCTTGCCCAGATGCTCCGAATGCAGGAAGCGAATGTACTCACTGACGTTCTTGTATCCCCTCGTTGCCGCAGCCTCTTCGAATGCCGCGCGTTCCTCCTCCGTCAGCCGGATGTTGGTGAACTTTGTTCTAGGATTCTCTGCTCTTGGTCGCGCCATTAGTACTTTCCCTCGTGTCACGCGAACAACATAGCTCTGGGTTTTCCGTAACACAACAACCAAGAGGCTAAAGCGTGGCACAAAAACCCGTCCCCGGGTGAATCTGGTCTGTGGCGGTGGTGCACTGGAGCGCGACCCTCTGCTCAGCCCAATCGACCGGGGGAGTTTCCATCAGCCGCGCCAGCGTCACCTCCGTTCCCTGCCTGCCATCAAGGATCGCCTCGACGATGTCTGGCGCGAGCAGGGTCAGGCGCAGGACCCGGGTCATGTAAGAGGGCGCGATTCCTTCGCGCTCGGCTAGTTCGGCGATGGTGGCGAACTCTCCCGACTCGAGCATCCGCTTCCAGCGGAAGGCGCGGGCTAGCGCCTTGACCAGCGTGTTGTCCATCCGCTGCGGTTGCACGGCCCCCTTTGGCAGTTGCATCTCCTTCCGCCCACCGCGCTTCACAACGCGGAACGGGACGTGGAGCGTCACAGTCTCGAGGATCGGCGACCCACGGCTCATGCGGCCTCTCCGATACTGCCAGCCAGCATTTCGCGCGCGAGTCCGCTGAGGCCGTCGACGCGAAGCCGGACGTTGAGCCTACCGGTGCCGATGTCCACGCGCTCGACCAACAGCGCCACGATGCGCGCCTGCTCGGCGGGGAAGAGTTCGTCCCACAGCGGGTCAAGCTCCCGCAGCGCGGCTCGCGCGTCGGCCTCGGTGATGTCGTCAGCATGGAAGCGCGCCGCCTTCGACGTCCCCGCAACGATCTCCGGCTGGCGGAACACGGCGCGGAGCTGGTCGATGACAGCGCCCTCGATCTCGCCCGCAGGCACGCGGCCGACCGGACACGAACCAGCACCATGCTTCAGCACGGTCTGACTGACATAGTAGCGGTAGAGACGATCCCCCTTCCGAGTATGCGTCGGTGAGAACGCGGCGCCATCGGGCCCGAACAGTAGCCCCTTCAACAGCGCCGGCGACTCCGCGCGGGTGCGGGCCGCGCGCTTGCGCGGGCTCTCCTGCAGGATCGCATGGACACGGTCCCAAATCTCGCGGTCGATGATCGCGTCGTGTTCGCCGGGATAGCTGTCGCCCTTATGGACCGCTTCGCCGATGTAAGCGCGGTTCGAGAGCATCCGATAGATGTATTTCTTGTCGATCCTGTTCCCGCGCGGCGTCCGGATGCCGCGCGTGCCGACCTCCCGCGCCAGTTCGGTGCACGACCCGATCTCGAGGAAGCGCTCGAAGATCCAGCGGACATGTGCGGTGGCGTCTTCGTCGACCACCAGCTTCCGGTTCTCGACGCGATAGCCGTAGGGCGGCACCCCGCCCATCCACATGCCCTTCTTTCGGCTGGCGGCGACCTTGTCGCGGATCCTCTCGGCGGTGACCTCGCGCTCGAACTGCGCGAAGGACAGCAGAATGTTCAGTGTCAGCCGGCCCATGGAGGTGGTGGTGTTGAATGACTGCGTCACCGAGACGAAGGTCACGCCGTTTCGGTCGAAGACCTCGACCAGCTTGGCGAAGTCGGCGAGCGAGCGGCTGAGGCGGTCGATCTTGTAGACCACCACCACGTCGACCAGCCCGTCCTCGATGTCCTCCAGAAGGCGCTGCAGGCCGGGGCGCTCTAGCGTGCCGCCCGAGATGCCGCCATCGTCATACTGGTCGCGGACCAGCACCCAGCCCTCGGAGCGCTGGCTTGCGATGAACGCCTCGCAGGCCTCGCGCTGGGCGTGGAGGCTGTTGAACTCTTGCTCCAGCCCCTCCTCTGAGGATTTCCGGGTGTAGACCGCGCACCGCAGCTTGCGGACGACCTTCGATTTTTCCGGCGCCTTCGTCATCTCCGCCCCCTGTGGTTCTTGAGACCGAAGAACACCCAGCCATTCCACCGGGTGCCGGTGATCGCGCGCGCGATGGCCGACAACGACTTGTAGGGCCGCCCTTGCCACTCGAAGCCATCGGCGGTGACGGTCACGACGTATTCGACCCCCTGCCACTCGCGCAGCAGGCGTGTGCCAGTGATGGGGCGGTCGCGGTTGAGGCGCATTCCGCGCTTTTTCTTGTCGCCGCCGTCCAGTTCTTCGCCGAGCCGCTCCAGCCGCCGGATCGTCTCCGGTTTCGGCCCGCCATAGGCGAGTTCCTGGATGCGATAGGCCAAGCGGGATTCAAGGTAGCGCCGGTTGAACGGCGGCGGCTCGCTGTCGAACAGGTCGCGCCACTGCGCCTTCAGTTCCGGCGTCGTTGCGGTCTTCAGCGCGGCCAGGCGCGCGGGGATGGGGTCGTGCGTCGTCATGCGGTCTCCGTTGGGTTCGGGGTTGCATGACGGCATTGGTCGGGCGGATAGTGTAGGCGAATTTCTCCAGTTTTGTCAGAAGGTTCGCCCCGCTCCCGCAGCCGTAACCGGACCAGCCCGAGCGCCAGCAGGCCGCACAGCTCGGCGCGGCGTTCGGCGGGCGTCATCCGGTCGGGAGGCAAAGGGTTCGGGCGTTTCATGAAGGGCGGGTCCGTGATGTCTCGCCCTTCTCCTACTCATCGCATTCGCGAACCGTCCCACGGAGTCCGGAACGGCGCGGGTAGAGCCGTCTCGGACTCGACTCCCGGTTGTCCGGTCGGGTAGAACATAATCAGAACATGTCCGGCATTAGCGAGGTGAAAAAATGGGTTCAGACCTCAAGAAATTCGTCAATCCAAAATTCCTGAAGACAATCGATCTTGGCCTCATCAAGGAACTCTTTGCACGGCACTTCGAGCCGAAGGACGTGCCAATCGATTTCGATGGCGAAGATTCAGCGGTCCGATCTGCGCTCGCGAAGCATTTCGAGGCGGCCGTTACGGCCTGGAACGAGGGCATGGTGGCCGATCTCCACCGGGTGGCAGACCTCGGAAGCAACGAGGGCATGCAGATCATCCTGAACGAGGCGCGGCGGCAGGGGGTGGTGCTCTATCCCGATCCCGAGCCGGACGAGAAGGAATCTGCGCCAGCCAGACACGACCCGAAGCATGTCGCGCTGCACACCTACCTGCATCACAAGAGCGTCTTCGAGGCGGCGGCCGACTTCCATGCCCTGCGGACCCCGACAGCACTGGCCGAGTTCCGAGGGCCGGAGCGCGACGTCAGCGCCGACCTGACGCCGGAGATCATCGACGCCTTCAAGGTTGCGGCGATGAAGCTTTTCGCCCGCGATCTTCAGGGCGAGTATTGCCGCCTCGGTCCCTACGAGGAGGACGGCGAGATCAACCTCGTCGTCAGCCATGGAGCCCCGGTCGCGACGACACCCGTGGTGGACGGCGACCAGGAGAAGATCATTCCGCTTCGCGCCGTGAAATACGCCACGCTGCGCTACTCGCCGGTAGAGGCGCGGTTGTTCATCGGCGGCGTCGTGAAGGCACAGCAGGTGGATCTCGCCGAGATCTTCGCAAAGCACGTCCTTGGCCGTCCCGGCTTCTTCTCGGGCAAGGATGCCCGCGATCTCTATACCCTCGATCCGATCAGCGAGGCCGGCCCCGACTTCGCTTTCGATCATCGCTACGACGACCGCATCCTCGACGTGCGGATCGTGGCCGCCGCCGCCGACCATTTCGAGTGGGACGAGGACGAGGCGAAATGGCGGTACGTCCGGACCTGGGAATCGAAGGACGCAACCGGCGCGCTCCGGCACTTCAAGGGCAGCGAAGTGCAGTTTGACAAGGGCTGGCGGCTCGGCGAGATCTCGTTCCGCGCCTTCTTCAAGTCCGAGGGCAAGCGGCCTGCGCAGGTCACCGTGAAGCTGAAGCCGCCGGGCACGCTCGCTTTCCGCAGGACGCGGTTCGAGAAGGCGGTCCACACGCTGATCGCGCGGCACGGGCTGGAGAAGGACCGCGATGCTGGCATGGTTGTGGACGCGGCTGAGTGACGGCGGCCCGGAGGTCTCGATCTCGGGCCGGGCGCTGCGCCGGTTTCCCGGGCGCGAGGTCGAACGCCTGCTGCGGGCGCGTGTGCTGATCGAACATCCGAAGGCGGACAGCTGGTCGGTCTGCGCGCATTGCGACTGCGGTCTCGATGTTCGCCCGATCCGGCAGATCGGCGACGAACTGCGCGCATGCTGTCCGCACGATGCGGCAGAGGACGTGGTGCTCGATGATGGCGACCTGACGCGGTTCGGTGTCGATGCCAACCGGCTTGCAGGGCAGATCGGCGCGAGCGGCGGTCTCGCCGGCGCGGTCGCGGCGGTCGTGGATGGGGTCTGGACGATCGGCTCCGGGCCTGCCGGTCGGATGTTCATGCTGTGCGACGACGCGGACCGGTTGGAGACGCCGGGCGCAATCCTCGCGCTGAAATCCGCGGCGGCGCCGCGGCCGCTGACGGTCATCGCCAAGGAGCCGGAGCCGGCACTGGTGCTGCGGCTGCGCGAGGCCGGGATTGAGGTCCGGGCGCTTGCCGACGTGATCAAGGCAGATCGGGAGGGCGTCGACCGCCTTATCCTCGACGACGGGCGCATACCGACCGGCGGAGTAAGGCTCGTCCTGCATCGCCAAGGGCAGTTCGCGGTGCTGGACGGTCGCCGCCTCGATCTTCCCCCGCAGATGTTCGCTCTCTTCAGAATGCTTGTCGAACGGTCGGTGCAGCGCGACCCCGTGCTCAAGGCGCAGGAGATCGAGGCGCAGTTTCAGCGAACACCGCGAGAGATCGTCCGAGACCTGCGCAGGGCCCTCGTCACCTGCGGGCTCACGGAAAAGGAGGTCGAAACGCTCGTGGGGACCGTCCGGTCGCGCGGGTACCGCCTTGGCCTCGCGCCGTCAGAGGTCGTCATAGAGGACTGAGTGCCGTCGGTCACACACCCGGCACACATCAAACACACGCCAATCACACCGGCAGACCGGCGGAGGCCGGCAGTCTCGGAGCATCAGAAACGATGTTCCGAGGCTTCCAACGATGTATCCCGCGATTTCCCCCTCCGACCTTGCCACGCTGATCGACGAGGCCGACGTCGCGGCGCGGCGTCTGCACCGCAAGCTGGCGCTCCCCGCAGCCGATCTCGACGATCTCCGTCAGGACCTCCTGATCGATCTGATCTGCCGGCTGCCGGGCTTCGACAAGCGCCGCGGCACCATCGGCGCCTTCGCCAACATCGTCCTGCGTAACCAGTGCTCGCGCATCGCGATCCAGCACTACCGGCAGCGCCGGGCGCAGGGCGGCAGGGTGCTGTCGCTCGACGCGCCCGTCGCCGGCAGCGCCGAGCCGCTGGGCTGCTTGCTGGCGGAGACGGACGGGCTGGCCGCCTGGCACGGCCAGGATCGTTGCGCCGCGGCGGACGTCGAGACCCGCCACGATCTCGCCCGGGCGCTCGCCGACCTGCCGGAGGAAGTCCGCGGGCTCTGCGCCGCGCTGGGCACCTGCGTCATCGCCGATCTGATCGGCCGCGACGGCATCTCCCGCTCCGCCCTCTACCGCCGCCTCGCACGCCTCCGGCTCGAACTCGCCATGCGCGGGCTTGGGGGGCGGTGGGACGCCTCGCGAGCCGCTTGAGTAGAGGGAGGACATGGAGATGCTCGTCATGCCCCCAACAGCTTTCACCCCGGCGCGGCCCCGGCCGCTGACCGACATCGAGTTCTGCGCCTGGATCGGACAGGCGATGCCCGGCGACCGGCTGGAATACCACCGCGGCTTCCTCGGGATCGACACGACGGCCGTGATCTCGACGCTGCCGGAACCGGACCGCCGCAGGCTGGCCGCGCTGGCCGGCGCCGCGCACCGGGCCTTCGAGGCGGGCCTCGTCCACCTCGTCCAGGTGCGGCTCGGTCCGGACCGCTTCGCCTATCTCGCCATCGCCCGGACCAGGCCGCGCCGCACGCCCGTGCCGCTCGCCAGCATCCTCGAAGACGCCGTGGCCGCCTGATGGCCGTTCCGTTCCCCTCCATCGGAGTTCCCGCCATGCCGCACCCCAACAATGCCCCCCGCTTCGACGATCTCGAAGGTCTCGCCCTCGGCGACATCGCGGCGCTGCCGCCCGAGATGCTGCTGGATTTGCAGACCACGGCGCTCGCCGAGACCGCCCGCGTGAAGCGGCTGCGGGACCGGCTCGAGGCCGGCATCGCGCAGCGCTACGAGGCCGCCGCCGCGGCCGAGCGGGCCGCGCAGGGCAAGACCAGCGGCACCGTGCGGGTCGAGGACGAGGGCGTCGTGATCGTCGCCGACCTGCCGAAGAAGGTCTCCTGGGATCAGGACCGCCTCGCCGCCATGGCCGAGCGCATCCGCGCCGCCGGCGACGACCCGGCCGAGTATCTCGAGATCGCCTATCGCGTGCCCGAGCGGCGCTACGGCGCCTGGCCCGCGGCGATGCGCGAGGGCTTCGCGGACGCGCGCAGCGAGACCACCGGTAAACCCGTCTTCCGGCTCGAGGCTCGAGACCGGTGACGCGCGGCGGCGGGACGCCCGGTCGGCAACGCCGGGCAGGTTCCCCTTCGGCACCCGGTCACCCCCGCCGCCGCGCACCCTGAACGCAACTTCCGGAGAACCCCATGGCCTTCCGCATCATCACCGCCGACGAACGGCTCTCGGCCGCCGAGAACAAGACCTCGCTGGCCATCTTCGGCCCGCCCGGCGTCGGCAAGACGACGCTGCTGAAGACGCTGCCCGCCGAGGAGACGGTCTGTCTCGATCTCGAGGCCGGCATGAAGTCGGTGCAGGACTGGCGCGGGGACTCGATCCCGGTGCGCAGCTTCACCGATTTCCGCGACCTCGCCGTGCTGATCGGCGGCCACGATCCGGCCCAGCATCCGAAGTCCTGGTACGGCGCCGAGTATCACGCCTGGCTGCAGCAGCAGTATCTCGGCACGGGCATCGAGGACTTCCTCGCCCGAAAGCGGATCGTCTTCGTCGACTCGATCACCGACCTGACGCGGCAGGCCATGGCCTATGCCCGCCAGCAGCCGGAGGCCTTCTCCGAGCGAACCGGAAAGCCGGATGTCCGCGGCGCCTACGGACTGCTCGGCCGCGAGGTGATCCAGGCGCTCAAGCACCTCCAGCACGCCCGCGGCAAGACCGTGATCTTCGTGGGCGTGCTCGAGAAGGTCACTGACGAGTTCGGCGCTACCACCTGGCAGCCGCAGATGGAGGGCACGAAGGCCGGCCGCGAATTGCCGGGGATCGTCGACCAGGTGGTCTCCATGCAGCTCTTCGGCCGCGACGCCAAGGGCGACTGGACCCTCGACGAAACCTCCGCCGAGCGCCGCCTCGTCTGCCGGTCCGGCAACCCCTGGGGCCTTCCCGCCAAGGACCGCTCCGGCCGCCTCGATGTGACCGAGCCGCCCGATCTCGGCGCGCTGATCGCGAAGATCGACGGCCGCGCCCCCGCCCACACCACCACCCCTTCCTGATCCAGACGCAAAGGACAGACCCATGAGCTACGATCTCAACGACGCCCAGCCGCAGATGGCCCCCATCGGCGAGCTGATCCCCGACGGCACCTTCGCCAAGGTCCGCCTGACCGTGCGCCCCGGCGGCGTGGACGGCGCCACGCCGATGGACGCCAAGCTCCTGAAGGCCTCGCAGTCGAGCGACGCGAAGATGCTGGATTGCGAGTTCACCATCCTCGAGGGGCCGCATGCCCGGCGGAAGTTCTGGCAGAGCTTCACCGTGGCGGGCGGCAAGGTCGACGAGAAGGGCCAGTCGATCGGCTGGAAGATCTCGAAATCCACCTTTCGGGCGATGGTCGACAGCGCTCTCGGGCTCGATCCCAGGGACGAGAGCCCCGACGCCAAGGCCAAGCGGGTGCTGCCCGGGCTCAAGCATCTCGACGGCATCGTCTTCGCTGCGCGGATCATGGTGGAGCCCGCCTCCAACCCGCAGTACCGCGACCAGAACCGCATCGCCAACGTCGTTCTGCCCGACGAGCCGCAGCACGGCCCGATCATGCGCGGCCAAGCCGTTCCTCCGGAGCCCGTCAACGCCCCGCCGCGCAAGGCCGCGAGCGCGCCGACGCCGGGCTGGCAGGCGCCCACGCCGGCATGGGGTGCGCAACCGCAAGCCCCGGCGGCGGCTCCGGCCTGGGGCGCGCCGGCGCCGGCTCCGCAGCAGCCCCCACAGCAACCGCCCGCCCAGCAGCCGCCGGCGTCCCCGCCCAACGCGCCGGGCGGAGCGCCGGCGACCGGCATGCCCGCCTGGCTCAATGGCTGAGGCGCGGTCGGCAGTTTCGCGGCGGAGGTCAAACCGGCCTTCGCCGCAGCCCGAGGCCCGGTGCGATCCTGCCGGGACGATGACCCCGGATGAATGGCAGGCGCATGTGACGCGCGCGGCGGCGCTGGAAATCGGACGATGGCTCGAAGCCCGAGGAAACCTGCATCAGCCCATCGCAAGCCTGCGGCTCGGCGATCTCGAGGCCATGGCCAGCAACGCGATCTCCCGCTGGATCGTGCTGCAGTCCGAAAAGCTCCAGAGGACGGGCTGGCCGCCCGGGGACCCGATCGGGAGCTTCTTGCTTGGGTGAGCGGCGTCCCGGAAACGCTCCGGTGGAGCGTTTCAGCCGCGAACGGGCGGAGCCCCGGGAACGCGATCTGCGCCGTCTGCGCCCGCGAGACGCGCGGCTTCGGCTACTGCCACGGCCTCCGCTGGGATCGCCACCCTTACCACCGCTTCTGCTCGCGCCGCTGTCAGGACGTGGGCAGCGCCATCGCCCAAAGGAATAACGGCATGATCGACAAGACCGCGCGCGAGGCCCGTGCGATCCGCGATGCGCGGACGCCCTTCGCCGAAGCGCTCACCGACCTCGGGCTCATGGAGCCCTTCTTCCACCGCAGCGCCGAGGACATCGACCGCCTGATCGAGGCGGCAGTCACCGGCTACATTGACAGCATGCAGGATCAGGCCGCGCGCAAGGAGCGCACCGGCACGGTCCTCGACGACCCGATCCCATTTTAGGAGCGCGGTGATGATCGACCTGAACGACGACACCGCGTCCTGCAGCTGGAAGCCTCTGCTCGAGGCGGCCACCGAGAACGCCGTCACCGACTTCGAGATCGAGTTCTGCGACAGCCTCCGCGAGAAGCTGGTGCGGTTCGGCGATAGCGCCCGGCTGACGGACGCGCAGTTCCACAAGCTGACCTGCATCGCGCAGGCCGGCGGGTTCTGGGAGCGCGAGAGATGATCGACCTCAACCATGGCTCGGGCTTCCTCTATGGCGCCGGCGCGCCGCGCCCGCCCATTGCCGAAGCCGTCTCCGCCGTCATCGATACGGCGCTGTCCGCCCGCCACCGCGCCGAGCGTCCGCGCACCTATGTCAGTTCCTCGGGTCTCGGCCGCGACTGCTTGCGCCAGATCCAGTACGACTTCCTCGCGGTGCCCAAGGACGAAGGCCAGGAGTTCGCGCCGCGCACGCTGCGCATATTCGAGGCGGGCCACCGGGCCGAGGACATCGTCGCAGGCTGGTTCCGGATCGCCGGGTTCGACCTGCGCACCGAGCGACCCGATGGACGCCAGTTCGGGTTTGAGGCCCTCGGCGGGCGGTTCAAGGGCCATATCGATGGCTGCTTCGTCTCAGGCCCGGTCGCGATGGACTATCCCGCGCTCTGGGAGAACAAGGCGCTCGGGGCGGCCAGCTGGAAGGACGTGGTCAAGCGCGGCGTCAGCCTCGCGCGGCCGGTCTATGCTGCCCAGATCGCGCTTTATCAGGCCTACATGGACCTGCCGCAGCCCGCGCTCTTCACCGCATTGAACCGCGACACGATGGAGCTGTACGCCGAACTCGTACCTTTCGACGCGCATCTCGCGCAGGAGATGTCGGATCGCGCCGTTGCTGTGGTGCGGGCCTCCGAGGCCGGGGAATGGCTGCCGCGCGCCGCGGCCGAGCCCACGGCAGTCCTCTGCCGCGGCGGCATGGCGGTCGGCAAGTGGCACGCGCCTTGTGCTTGGGCAAAACGATGCTGGGGAGAGCGGCGATGACCCCCGACGCTTATGAGCTCAAGCGGATCGTGCGCGCGCATCGCGAGCGGTTCTGGTGCTCCGACCTGCTCGGAGCGGCGGAGTTCGCGCCGATCTATTTCTTCGACGATCAGGCCGCCTTCGATGGCGATATCGTCGACCGCGCGATGACCCGGGTCTTTACCGGTCCGCTCCGGCTGCCGCATCCGTCCGTGATCTTCGAGGTTCGCGAGCAGCGCGCGTCTCCCTCTGGCCTGATCGTCTGCGCGCGCGCCGACGGCGACATCGTCGAGGCCACGTTCCTCATGCGCAAGCGGGCGCCGCGCGGCTGGACGGATTGCCTCGTGCGGATCTGGATGCATCCGGACGGCAAGGCGGAGATCGAGGGCAACCCGGCCGAGCGGAGCGACGAGACGGTCCGCGGTCACGGCGAAGTCGCCGCCGGCATCGTCTGGCGCGCGCTGACCATCCTCGGCGCGTCCCCGGACATCCGCGACCGCAAGGTGTCGCTCGCGAAACGGTCCCGCCTGTCCCGCGAGGGCGTGCGCGGATGGGTCTGGCGCCAGGTCGCCATCGATCCGGCGCGCCTGCGCGCGGCGACGCCGCCGCTGGGCGGCAGTCACGCCAGCCCGCGCTGGCACATCCGCCGCGGTCACTGGCGGCAGCTCGCCGACGGGCGCCGGGTCTTCGTCCGTCCGTGCGAGGTGGGCGATCCGACCCGCGGCGGGATCGTCAAGGATTACGCAGTGGAGATGCCCCAGCCATGACCGAGTTCACCCCATCCGCCACGCAGGCCGCCGCGATCCGCGAGATCAAGGAGTGGTTCGAGAACCGCACCGAGCAGCAGCAGGTATTCCGCCTGTTCGGCTATGCCGGGTCCGGCAAGACCACCGTGCTGAAGTTCGCGCTCGACGAACTCGGGCTCTCGCCCCACCGCAGCGCGAAGGACGGCCGCTGCGTGCCCGGCGTTGTCACCGCCACCTTCACCGGCAAGGCCGCGCTGGTGCTGACCCGCAAGGGCACGCCCGCGCGCACCATTCACAGCCTGATCTACTCTGTGATCGAGGCGACCGAGGAGGAGATCGAGGAGGCCGCCCGAAAGATCGCGATGGCCGAACGCGACGCGCTCCGTCTGACCGGGTTCGCGCGGACCACGGCCGATGCCGCGATCGAGGCGATGCGCCAGGGACTCTCGGCGATGAAGCACCCGCGCTTCGCGCTGAACCCGCAGAGCGACGCGGCGGACGCCCGGCTGATCGTGCTCGACGAGGTGTCGATGGTCGGCGAGGAAATGGCGCGCGACCTGATGAGCTTCGGCAAGCCGATCCTCGTGCTGGGCGATCCCGGCCAGTTACCGCCCATCAAGGGCGAAGGCGCCTTCACCCGCGACGCGCCCGACGTGATGCTGACCGAGATCCACCGCCAGGCGGCCGAGAGCGCCATCGTCCGCCTCGCCACCATGGCGCGTGAGGGCCGACCCATCGGCTTCGGCGTCTACGACGCCCACGTCGCCAAGCTGCGCAAGGGCGACATCACGCCGGAACAGGCGCTGCGCGGCGGCCAGCTGATCTGCGGCCTGAACGCGACGCGCTTCCAGCTGAACAACGCGATGCGTGCAGCGGCCGGTATCGGCGGGACCTGGCTGCCCACCGGACCGGCCGAGAAGATCATCTGCCTGAAGAACCAGAACGATCTGGGCCTGATCAACGGGATGTTCCTGACCCTCGAGGACATCGTCGACGAGGGCAGCCTCCACTTCTCGGCCGTGGTGCATGACGAGGACGGCCGTCGCATCGGCGAGCCCGACCGGGACGGGCGTCCGGGCCGGCTGCGCATCTACAAGGGCCACTTCGAGGACCATGTCGCCTACGACGACAAGCGCCATGACCGCGACTACAAGGAGAAGCGCCTGCTGACCGAGGCGACCTTCGGCTGGGCGATCACGGCCCACAAGGCGCAGGGCTCGCAGTGGGAGAACGTGATCGTCTGGGACGACGGGCTGGGTCGCAGCGAGATCGACCGCCGCCGCTGGCTCTACACCGCCATCACCCGCGCCGAGCGCGGCCTCGTCCTCCTGGCGTGAGGGGACGCGATGATCGATCTCAACGATGTCGCCACGCCGAAGGCACGCCACGATCTGGCGGCCGTGAAGGATCGGCTGGCCGCGACCGCAGGCGACTGGCTTCCCGGCATCTTTCCGGAGGCGCGGCTTGCGCGCGACCGTCGCTCCTTGCGCTGTGCCGACCTGTCCGGCCGCCCGCCGCGCAAGGAAGGTTCGTGCACCATCCACCTCGACGGGCCCTATGCCGGCTGGGGCTTCGACTATGCGACCGGAGAAAGCGCCGGGCCCATCGATCTGATCGCGCAGGCGACGGGGCTTAGCGACGGCGCGCTTTTCGACGAAGCGGCGCGGATTGCAGGGATGGATCGCCCCGCACCCAGATCGGCGCCGCGCCCGAAGCCCGACCATTCAACGGAGGTAGCCCGGCTGGTCGATGGCGCGCAGCCGCTCGCCGGAACCGTTGGCGAGGCCTACCTGCGCGCACGGGGCCTCGGCGATCCGGGATGCCCTGACCTGCTGTTCCACCCCGATCTGCCGGACTTCGACACACGGCGCGGGTGGCCAGGGCTGATCGCGCTGCCGCGCGTCGTGACGGGCGAACGTGCCCCCGGCATCCATCGGACATTCCTGCTCGACGATGGCAGCGCCAAGGGCCCGGCTGGCAAGAAGATGCTGGGTTCGGTGGCCGATGCGGCCGTGCGCCTGTTCGCCATGCCTGCGGGCGGCCATCTCGGCATTGCCGAAGGCATCGAGACCGCCTTGGCAGCGCATGCCCTGTTCGGCACCGCCGTCTGGGCGGCGCTGTCCGCGGATGGCCTCGCGCGCTTTCGCTGGCCCGAGGGCACGACGCGGGTCACGATCTACGCCGATGCTGGCGATGCCGGACGCCAGGCGGCCGCCACGCTCTCGGACCGGCTGAACCGGGCTGACATTCCGAACGAGATCGTGGTCCCGCTGCATGGCGACGATTTCAACGACGACCTTCTGCGCGGGGCGCGCGCCGACGACTATGGCCTGAGTCAGGAGCTTCTGACCAAAGACCTGCCTGCCGAGACGGAGCGCTTGCCGTCTGCGGGCGACATCATCGCTGACCTGGTGGCGGCCGCCGATGCACTGACCAACCCGCCAGATATATCTGCCCTCGGAGAGCTTCTTGGCCGCATTGCCCTCGCGCGGCTGGACCCGCTGCCCGCGCGCCAGATCCTTGCCCGCATCAAGACCACGACCGGCATCGCCATGTCGATCCTCGACAAGCAGCTGATCGAACTGGTGAAGCGTGTGAACGTCTCCGGCGATCCCCATGCGCGGATCGCCAAACCTGCCTGGTTCAACCGTCTGCGGCAGGATCTAGCGGGAACACCCGAACGCAACGAGGCCAATGTCATCATCGCACTGACGTCCGACATCGCCTTCGCGGGTGTGCTGGCCTTCGACGACTTCTCCCAGGAGATCGTCGTGCGCCAACCGCTGCCGTGGGATGCCGCGACCGGCCCGTTTCCCCGCCCCTGGGAGGATGCGGACGACGTCCGGACCGCGGAATGGCTGCAGCTGCGCGGGGTCAATGTCGCGCCGCTCGTGGTCGGCCGTGCTGTTGGTGCCGTCGCCCGCGAACACCGCATCCATCCTGTCCGCGACTGGCTCGACCACCTCCGCTGGGACGGCACGTCCCGGATCGAGACCTGGACCAGCACCTATCTCGGTGCCGCACCGACCGCCTTCCATCATACCGTCGGCGCGCTCTGGCTCATCTCGGCCGTGGCGCGCATTTTCCGCCCCGGCGTGAAGGCCGATCACATGCTGATCCTTGAAGGCCCGCAGGGCGCTCGCAAATCGACCGCCATCAAGGTGCTTGCGGGCGAGGACTGGTTCACCGACGAACTGCCCGAGCTTGGGTCCAAGGATGCCGCCATCCACATGCAGGGCGTTTGGATCGTGGAAATTGCCGAACTCGACGCCATCGGCCGGGCCGAGGTCTCGCGCATCAAGGCCTTCCTGACCCGCACTACAGACCGCTTCCGCCCGCCCTACGGTCGCTACACCGTCGAGGTCCCGCGCCAATGCGTCTTCGCGGGCACGGTGAACCCCGACACCTATCTGCGCGACGAGACCGGCAACCGCCGCTTCTGGCCGCTGCGCTGCGGGACCATCGACATCGCGGCGCTGGCCCGCGACCGGGACCAGCTCTGGGCTGAAGCCGTTCATCGCTTCCGCGAAGGCGCGATCTGGTGGATCGACGATCCGGCGATCCTTGCCGAAGCCGCCGTCGCGCAGGAGGCACGCTACCAGGCGGATGCCTGGGACGCCCGTATCGACCGATGGCTGACCCACGACACCCGCAGCGTCAATCGAGGTCACGCGGGCTATGAGGATTGGCAGGTTGAAGAGTTCGAACGTCCTGAGCCGATCTGCGATGTGTCTGTGGGCGAAATCCTCGAAGGCGCGCTCGGCATCGAGCCCGCGAAATGGACGAAGGGCGATCAGATGCGCGTGGGGGCCTGGCTGAAGTCGCGGGATTGGGAGCGATACCGCAGCGGCGCAGGCGTGACCCGCGAATGGCGTTACCGCAGGTCGCAGCGCGGCTGACATCGCGATCTCCGTGTGAGGCATCGAGGGGGCATCCATCCGGGTGCCCCGTTTTCGTTTGGCCGCTGCCCCACTTCGCGGCGTGTCCCACTTCAAGCCCAAGGTGGGACAGAAAAAGCCATTTGAAATCAATCCTGTCCCACCTGTCCCACTTGGACCGCCAACTTCTCTCTTTCTTATATGGAGCGTACGTGTCCCGGCCGACCTTATTCTTCCTCATGCGACGTAGGGAAAAAGGTGGGACAAGTGGGACAGGTGGGACACGCCTTGTTTTGAAAGGAAAATCTGGCGTCCCACTTTGATCGGCAAGTGGGACACCCCACGACCAGGTGGGACAGAGGCGTGTTCAGGCGCATTTTTCTTGAAAGGGCGCGCATGGCATGATTCCCTGCCAATGACCAAAGCCGAAGGCCCACGATTGATGTGAGCCTTCAACATGACGCCGACCATCCAGACTGCCGACCTGCACCTCGAACAGGGGTGCCTTTCTGCGACCTGCATTCTTGCCCTCGATCTCGGGACAACGACAGGCTGGGCCTTGCGCGGCCATGACGGCCTGATCACCTCGGGCACGACATCCTTGCGCCCCGGACGTTTCGACGGCGGCGGCATGCGCTACCTGCGGTTCACCAACTGGCTGACCGAACTCGACCGGCTGTCGGGGCCCATCGCCGCGATCTGGTTCGAAGAGGTCCGCCGGCACGCCGGGACCGACGCGGCGCATGTGTTTGGAGGTCTCCTCGCGACGCTGACGACATGGGCCGAGTTGCGAGGAATTCCGTATAGCGGCGTTCCGGTCGGCACGATCAAGAAGTACGCGACAGGCCGGGGAAATGCACCCAAGCAGGACATGATTGCCGCGGCACGGGCTCGCGGCTTTTCCCCTGCCGATGACAACGAAGCCGATGCAATCGCGATACTGAATTGGGTCATCGACACAAACGGGGGTGTCGCATGATCGACTTGAACCCGGAGTGGCGCTCGATCCCCGGTTGGCCGGAATACGATGTTTCCGAGGATGGACGGGTTCGGCGCGCTGTGGGCGGGAAAGGTGCCCGGGCGGGTCGGATTCTGAGGCAGTGGCGCAATCCCCAAAACCAGTACCTCTATGTTCAGCTGTGGCGCGGAAACCGCCGCACAGGCATCCCGGTCCATCGCCTTGTCGCCATGGCCTTTCTCGGACGTCCGCCCAGCGAACGTCACGTGGTCGCACATGAGGATGGCACGCGGGACGTCAACCACCCATGGAACCTCCGTTGGGCGACACAGCGCGAGAACGTCGGAGACACCGTGCGCCACGGCACGCACAACCGTGGCTCGAGAAACGGCCAGGCGAAGATCGACGAAGTCTGCGCGCTCGCGATCCGGAAGATGCACGCCATGGGGATTCCGAGACGGGAAGCGGCCGTGGGCTTTGGCCTCTCCCGTCAGGCCGTCGACGACATCATCAACGGAAAACGCTGGAGGCATGTCGCATGAAATCGATGCGTTGGCATCCGGCCGGCTATGGCGGCTCGCGCCGCGATCCGGACCAGGTGAAGCGCGATGGCTGGCATGACGAGGGTGTGCTCGCCGTCTCCGTCGACGACCACCGCCTGACCTGGCCGGAGCGCGAGCTGGTGCGTCAGCTCGCGGAGAAGCTCTACGGGCCACGTGCGGGCGACCGGGAGGCGGCGAATGGCTGAGTGGACGCCCACCATGGTCGAGGACCGGCTCGAGAGCGCGGCCGACGTGTTCCGGTCGCTGCCCGAGGTGAAGCCGCAGGGCTACTTCAACGCCTGGCCCGAGTATTTCCACAGCTTCGCCGACCAGGTCGGTCAGGAGCCCCGAACCCGCCGGCCGAAGCCCGGCCCCCGTGACATCACGCAGGCCGAGGATGCTCTCCTCTGGCTGCGCTGGCTCGAGCCTGCCGATGCGCGCCTGCTCTGGCTCCGGGCGAACCGGAAGCCGTGGAAGCCGATCTGCTGGGAGCTGGGCATCAGCCGCGCCACCGCGAACCGGCGCTGGCAGTACGGTATCGCAGTGATCGTATGGAGACTGAACGGGAGGCGGGTGCCGCAGAAGAGGTCGATGGAGTTCGTCGTGGCGCACGCGTCGAACTAAGCCTGTCAAGGCTCGACGGGCGCGTGAGACAATTTCCTTCGAGACACCGGACGACGAGACGGATCGCCCCTCTGACGCTATCCATGGCGATATACTCGGGGTCGTGCGCTCGGACGGACTGACGCTGATCCCGAGGTGGATACCGGGGGCTGGCTTCCGGGGTCCAGCCGGGGTCCAGGCCGCCAAGTCCCTGTTTTCCGGTTCCTTTCCGGGCCGAAACGTATGCTGGCGGGCTTGGCTCAGCATTTCGCCAGCGACAGGGCCGGATTTTTGGGAAGCCACCGGAGTCCAGCGTCCAGCCGCGACGCCCTGAAAGCACTGTGAATTCAAACATCTGACCGGCCGCGCAGGGTGGATACCCCGCGGACACCGGAGTCCAGCCGGAAGCCGGTGGACCCCGCCGTGCCGGAGTCCACCCGGCGGATGCCGATCGACCATCGACAGGAACCTGCATGACCCTCGCCTTCGCCCCCGAGCGGATCGAGCACTGGCCGCTGGCCAGGCTCCAGCCCTATGCCCGCAATGCAAAGCAGCACGGGGCGGAACAGGTCGCGAAGCTCGCCGCGAGCATGGCCGAGTTCGGCTGGACCGTGCCGTGCCTCGTCGGCGAGGACGGCGAACTGATCGCCGGGCACGGCCGCGTGCTGGCGGCCGAACAGCTCGGTCTGACCGAGGCGCCGGTGATCGTGCTCGGGCACCTGACCGAGGCGCAGCGGCGTGCCTACCGCATCGCCGACAACCGGCTGGCTGAAAGCCCGTGGGACGAGGCGCTGCTCTCGGCCGAACTGAACGACCTGCTGGCTGATGACTACGACCTGTCGCTGGTCGGGTTCTCGGATGGCGAACTCGACAAGCTGCTGGCCTTCGATCCGGACGGGGGCGGCGAGGAAGAAGGTGGCGCCGGGGGCTCTGTGCCTCCGGTGACCATCCCAGAGCCGCCGCGCAACCCGGCATCGCGAACGGGCGATCTGTGGATCCTCGGCGACCACCGGCTGCTCTGCGGCGACAGCACCAGCGCGGCCGATGTGCGCCGGCTGATGAATGGCGAGCGGGCGATCCTGTTTGCGACCGACCCCCCGTATCTGGTTGATTACGACGGGTCCAACCATCCGACGCGCAACAAGGACTGGTCCGCGTCCTATGGCAC
Organism: Ruixingdingia sedimenti; assembly: GCF_031432425.1. Taxonomy (NCBI): domain Bacteria; kingdom Pseudomonadati; phylum Pseudomonadota; class Alphaproteobacteria; order Rhodobacterales; family Paracoccaceae; genus Ruixingdingia; species Ruixingdingia sedimenti. The sequence continues at coordinate 23,427 of NZ_JAVKPH010000025.1, forward strand.
CACGTGGGACGACTCCTCGCAGGGCGCGGAGCTCTATGACGGATTCATCTCGGCGGCCGTCGCCGAGGCGATCACCGAGGATGCCGCCTGGTACTGCTGGCACGCCTCGCGCCGCCAGGCGATGCTGGAAGCCTGCTGGGAAAAGGCCGGCGCCTTCGTCCACCAGCAGATCATCTGGGTGAAGGACCGCGGGGTGCTCACCCGCTCGCATTACCTCTGGAAGCATGAACCTTGCTTCATGGGCTGGCGCCGTCCGAACCGCCCGCCGAAGGTGGCCGAGCAGACACTGCCGTCGACCTGGGAGATGCCATCCTTCGCCAAGGACGAGCGCCCCGACCACCCAACGCCGAAACCGCTCGACGCCTTCGGCATCCCGATGCGCCAGCACGTCGCCCGCGGCGGCCTCTGCTACGAGCCGTTCTCGGGCTCTGGCTCCCAGATCATGGCGGGCGAAGCCAACGGCCGCCGCGTCTTCGCGATGGAGATCAGCCCGGCCTATGTCGACGTCGCCGTGGAGCGCTGGCAGGCCGAGACTTGCAAGGACGCGATCCTCGACGGCGACGGCCGGACCTTCGCCGAAGTGAAGGCCGAGCGGCTGGGCGACAAGGCCGATGCCGCCGCCTGATGGCCGTCTACTACAACGATGCCGATCCCGCGGCCTGCGCATGGCTGCGAGAACTGATCGCGGTCGGACTCCTGCCTGCCGGCGAGGTAGACGAGCGCTCCATCCTCGACGTGGAACCCGCCGACCTGCGCGGCTTCGCGCAATGCCATTTCTTCGCCGGGATCGGCGGCTGGCCCTACGCGCTCCGCCTCGCGGGCGTTGCCGAGGACCTGTCCGTCTGGACCGGTTCGCCGCCCTGCCAGCCCTTCAGCCAGGCCGGGCAGCGCAAGGGACAGGACGATGACCGCCACCTCGCCCCGGCTTTCCTGTGGCTCGTCGCAGCCTGCCGGCCGGAGCTCGTCTTCGGCGAGCAGGTCGCGAGCGCGGCAGTGCTCGGACCGGTTGGCAGAAAGTCTCGCGCGGCAGTTGAGGGCCCGGCTGGCTGGGCGTGGTTCGACGCTCTGGCGGCTGACCTGGAAGCGGCATCTTACGCCGTCGCGGCGGCCGATCTGCCGGCTGCGGGCATCGGCGCGCCGCACATCCGCCAGCGGCTGTTCTTCGGCGCCGTCGCCCTCGAGCTGGGCGGGCTGGGCGACGGCCTCGGCGCGGGATCACAAGGACGGATCGGAATGCCGGTCGGTGCCGATCAATGCGCTGCTCGGCCGGCAGGTCTGGCTGGCGGGGTGGCCGACGGCGATGGCGGGCTCGCCCGCGACGGCAGCGTACAACGCGGCCGGCAACACGGATGCGAGCCGCAGGACGGTGAAGCTGGTGGACTGGTCGACGGCGCCGACCCCGCCGGGACCGATGCGACGGACGGCGTCTGGCGAGATCCGGACTGGCTCCTCTGCCGCGATGACCGCTGGCGGCCCGTTGAGCCCGGAACATTCCCGCTGGCTGATGGGATACCCGGTCGCATGGGGCTGCTGCGGGGCTACGGCAATGCGATCGTTCCGCCGCTCGCGGCGGAGTTCGTGACGGCGTTTCTGGAGAGCCTGCGATGAGGCAGACCCGGACCATGTCTATGGTCGAGGCCGCGGCAAACGTTGTCGTCGGCTACGTTTTGGCCATCGCCACGCAGATCGTCGTGTTCCCGTGGTTCGGGATCGAGACGGGTCTCGCGGAGCATCTGACCATCGGCCTCGCCTTTGTCGGCGTCTCGCTGGCGCGCGGCTACCTGCTGCGCCGGCTGTTCGAGGCGATCCGGATGCGGAGCGCAGAATGAGAAACGCCGCCCGGCGTTGGGCGGCGGTACATGTTCGTTTCGGTGCAGAGCGTCAGTCACGTATGGCGTAGACGCGCCCCCGTCCGTCGACCTTATCGGAGGTGATGGTCAGGCCAAGCTTCTTTTTCAGCGCGCCGGACATCGCGCCCCTCGCGGTGTGTGACAACCATCCCGTGGCGGCCATGATCTCCTCGATGGTCGCGCCGTCCGGCGCGCGCAGCATGGCGATCAGGGTGGCCTGTTTCGTGCCCTCGCGCGGTGTGCGCGTCTTGGGCGCAGCCTTCGGTTCGGTGGGGGTGTCCGGCGCGGCCTCCTCGGTCGGCGCGTCCGTCGCGCCCGCAGGCGCGGTGTTCGCGTCTTCGGGATCGATGCCGATGGCGGCGAGGCCTGCGTCGGTGGCGACCAGCGTGACGCCGTGGCCATCGCCGGTCTCGCGCCAGACGGGCTCGCCCTTGCGCAAGTCGGCTTCGACCTCCTTGAGGAAGCCCTTGGTGAGCATCGCGCCGACCACCTTGGCTGCGGCGCCGCCGCGCAGGCTCTCGGGCAGCGGCAGGGCAATGTGCTCGGGCCGCTGTGCGGCAGAGCTGAGGATGATGGCTTGGGTATCGGAAAGCTTGGTCATGGGGTCGTCTCCGTATTCGGGCCCGCGACATGCGGCGCCTTCTACGACCCCGAGCCGCGCAGGGCGCGCGGCGGGAGTTCCGGCAGCGCCGGAGATCAGCGGGCGTGTTCGCCTTCGCCGAAGGCGCTGTCGGTGATGCGCTTCAGGAGGCTGGCGTAGTGTTCGAGGGTGCCGACCATCCCCCAGCCCGCCTCGTCGGGGGCGCAGTTGAAATGGTCGTCGCTGAGCGCCTGCAGGCGGGCGAGCATCTCGTCGATCTCGGCCTTCTTGCCGATGAAGGCCGCGAGCGCGTTCGCCCGGTTCCTCGAACCGATGGCGGAACCGGGCTCACCCTTGTTCCGGCGCACCTTCTCGGCGCGGAGTTCGTGGCGCGGGGTGGTGATCGGGTTCAGGCGCGTGGTCATCGAGGTGGCTCCTTGGTGAGTTGCATCGCTTCGTTGGAGTGACGTTCGCTCGCTCCGGCGCGCTTATCAACTCGATAAACACTTGATTTTAAATGATAATCGGAGCCGTCGATGCAGGGCATGAGCGAGCGCCAGTACGCCGCCCATGTCGGGCTGTCGCGGGGCGCGATCCAGAAGGCGAAGACCGCCGGCCGGCTCGTCCTGCACGAAGACGGCAGCATCGACGCCGCAGCCTCCGACAAGCGGCGGTCCGAGACGACGGACCCGTCGAAGAGCAGACCGAAGTCGGCGAGCCGCCCAGCCGGCATGAAGCCGGTCCCGGCGGCGGCCATCGCAGCCGTCGGCGAGACGCTTCGCGAGAACGGCGTCACCGTCCCGGATGTCGGCGACGGCGCAACGTTCATGAAGGCGAAAACCGCCAACGAGGTGATGAAAGCTCAGGAGCGCAAGCTGCGGCTCCAGAAACAGAAGGGCGAGCTCGTCGATCGCAATCGTGCCGAGATGCTCGTGTTCCGCCTCGCGCGCGAGGAACGCGACGCATGGGTGACCTGGCCTGCGCGCGTAGCCGCGCAGATGGCGTCGGAACTCAATACCGCGCTCGAACACCAGGATACCGCCAAGAGCGGCGCCTCAGAACCGGCGGTGACGACCGCGCTGATCCAGAGACTGCTCGAAACCCATGTCCGCGCCCAGCTCGACAGCCTCGCCGATGTCCGGCCGAGGCTCGGATGAGAGTGCGGTCGACTTCGACGGAGCGGAGGGACTTCTTCGGGCATGGCGCAGCGGCATCCGTCCCGATCCGGACCTGACGGTTTCGCAATGGGCGGACCGGCATCGGCGGCTGGGTTCGCGGGCCTCGGCGGAACCCGGCCGCTATCGCTCTGCGCGCACGCCCTACATGCGGGAGATCATGGACCGGCTGAGCCCGGGCGACCCGGCCCAGCGGGTCGTGTTCATGAAAGCCGCGCAGGTCGGCGCGCCGCTCGCGCTCGACACCCCGGTGCCGACGCCCTTCGGCTGGACGACCATGGGCGAGATCGCCGAGGGCGATCTGCTCTACGACGAGCGCGGGCGCATCTGCCGGGTCACCGGCCTGTCGCCGGTGTTCGACGATCGGCCCTGCTTCGAGGTGGCATTCGACGACGGGGAACATATCGTCGCGGACGGCGAGCATCGCTGGCCGGTCTGGGACTTCACGAACGACCGGCCCGCCGCGCGCACGCTCACCACGGCGGAGATGGCCGGGCGGGCGATCATCGGCGCAGGGGCCAGGCGGAGGCGCTATGCCATCGACTGCTGCGATCCGGTCGACATGCCGGACCAGGACCTGATCCTGCACCCCTACGTCCTCGGGCTCTGGCTCGGAGACGGCTCGTCGATCATGAACCACATCTCGCTGCACGAGGAGGACGCCGAGATCGTCGGTCACCTCCGCGCCTGCGGCGTCGAGGCCGAGTTCCGGCTGCCGCACTGGCGCAAGGGCAGGCTTGCCAATGTGGTGATCGACCCGACGTTCCGGATGCGCCGAGAGGACGGCGCCTCGCTCGCGGACTGCTTCCGGTCGCGCTTCGTGACGCGGCTGAGGCAGCTGGACGTGCTCGACAACAAGCACGTGCCGCTCGCCTACATGCGGGCGAGCCGATGGCAGCGGCTCGAACTCGTGCGCGGGCTGATGGACTCCGACGGCACGATCACGCCTGACGGCAAGCGCTGCGAGTTCTCGAACGCCGACCGGGGGCTCGTCGATGCGATGGTCGATCTGCTCCGCGGGCTCGGCTACAAGCCCGCGATCTATCATGGGCGGTCGCGCCGGAAGGTCTTCGGGCGGGACGGCCGCGCGACGACGTCCGCCGAGTACTGGCGCGTGTCGTGGACGGCCTATGCCGAGGAGCCGATGTTCCGGCTCTCGCGCAAGCGGGCCCGGATGCGCTCGATCGAGTCCGGGCGGCCGTGGAAAAGCCGTCGCCGGCGCATCGTCGCGATCCGGCCTGTGCCGAGCGTGCCGGTGCGCTGCATCGAAGTGGACTCGCCGAGCCACCTTTTTCTGTGCGGGAAGGGCTGGATCCCGACGCACAACACCGAGGCGGGCAACAACTGGATCGGCTTCGTCATCCACCAGGCGCCGGGGCCGATGCTCGCGGTCCAGCCGACGGTGGAACTGGCCAAGCGGAACTCGCGCCAGCGCATCGACCCGCTGATCGACGAGAGCCCGGAGCTGCGGGAGCGGGTCAAACCGGCCCGGTCCCGCGACGCGGGCAACACGATGCTTTCGAAGGAGTTCGCGGGCGGCATCCTGATCATGACCGGGGCGAACTCGGCGGTGGGGCTGCGGTCCACCCCGGCGCGTTACATCTTCCTCGACGAGGTCGATGCCTATCCGGCCTCGGCCGACGAGGAAGGCGATCCGGTGACGCTGGCCGAAGCGCGCTCGCTGACCTTCGCCCACAGGCGCAAGGTGTTCCTTGTCTCGACCCCGACGATCCGGGGGCTGTCGCGCATCGAGCGGGAGTTCGAGGCGTCCGACCAGCGGCGCTACTTCGTGCCGTGCCCGCATTGTGACGCGATGCAGTGGCTGAAGTTCGAGCGGCTGCGCTGGGAGAAGGGGCGGCCGGAGACGGCCGAGTATCTCTGCGAGGGCTGCGAGCGGCCCATCGCCGAGCACCACAAGACGAGGATGCTCGAGCGCGGCGAGTGGCGCGCGACCGCCACGGCCGCCGATCCGGCGACCGTCGGCTACCACCTGTCGGCGCTCTACTCGCCGGTGGGCTGGCTCAGCTGGCAACGGATCGCGCGGGCGCATGAGGCGGCACGGGGCAGCGACGAGGCGATGCGGGCGTTCCGGAACACCATCCTCGGCGAGACCTGGATGGAGAGCGGCGAGGCGCCCGACTGGCAGCGACTGGCGGACCGGCGCGAGTCCTGGGCACCGGGCACGGTGCCCGAACGCGGCTTGTTCCTGACCGCGGGCGTCGACGTGCAGAAGGATCGGATCGAGGTCGATGTCTGGGCCTGGGGCCGCGGTCTGGAAAGCTGGCTGATCGATCACCTCGTGATCGAGGGCGGGCCCGGGGATCCGGCCTGCTGGTCACAGCTGACGGATCTGCTCGGGCGGACGTGGTCGCATGGGTCTGGCCAGGCGGTGACGCTCGCCCGGCTCGCGATCGATACGGGCTACGAGACGAGCGCGGTCTATGCCTGGTCGCGGCAGGTGGGGTTCGCACAGGTGGCGCCGGTGAAGGGCGTCGAGGGGTTCACCCGGTCGAGCCCGGTGACCGGGCCGACCTATGTCGATGCCACCGTCGCGGGCAAGCGGCTGCGGCGCGGGGCTCGGCTCTGGACCGTGGCCACCTCGACCTTCAAGGCCGAGACCTATCGCTTCCTGCGGCAGGACCGGCCGACGAAGGAGGAACAGGCGGCGGGCGCGCTTTGCCCGCCCGGAACGATCCACCTGCCGGACTGGGCGGATGGCGAATGGCTGAAGCAGCTGACCGCCGAGCAGCTGGTGACCGTGCGCACGAAACGCGGCTTCGCCCGGCTGGAATGGCAGAAACTGCGCGAACGCAACGAGGCGCTGGACTGCCGGGTCTATGCGCGCGCCGCCGCCTGGATCGCCGGCGCCGACCGCTGGCCCGAGGCGCGATGGGCCGATCTCGAGGCGCAGCTGGGGGTAACGGCGGGCGAGAAGCCCGAGGGAGCCACGCCGACCACGGCGCCGACCGCTCCGCGCATTGCATCTCGCCGGCGCATGGTGCGCTCGAGCTACATGAGGTGATCCGATGGCCACGGCCGCAGACCTCCGCGCCCGCCGCGAGGCGCTTCTGGCGCAGCGGTCCTCGGGCGTGGCCCGCGTGAGCTACGACGGCAAGACCGTGGAGTACCGTAGCCTGGCCGAGATCGACCGGGCGATCGAGGCGCTGGAGCGGGAGATCGCGGCTGCCGAGGGGCGGCGGATCGTGCGGCAGGTCCGTGTGACGACCGGCAAGGGGCTCTGATCGATGGGGCTGTTCGACAGGTTCCGCCGCCGGGCGACCGGCGGCCCCGCGTCCTCCGGGCTTACGCGGCTCCCCCGGAGCCACGGTCCCTCCGGACTGCGCGCCCGCCTCGAGGGGGCCATGGCGCGACGCCGGCTGCGGGGCTGGAACCCGCCCTTGGAGAACATCAACGCGCTGGTGGCCTCGGGCGGGCCGCGACTGCTGGCGCGGGCGCGCGAGCTCGTGGTCACCAACGGCTATGCGGCGAACGCCTGCGAGGCCTTCGCCGCGAACCTCGTCGGCGACGGGATCAAGCCCTCGTCGCTGATCGAGGATGCGGCCCTGCGGGATCGCGTCCAGCGGCTCTGGCTGGCCTGGACCGACGAGGCGGATGCGGACGGGCTGACCGACTTCTACGGCCTGCAGGCCATGGTGGCGCGGGAGATGTTCGTGGCCGGCGAGTGCTTCGTCCGGCTGCGGCCCCGTCGCGCAGAGGATGGGCTGCTGGTCCCGGTGCAGCTGCAGCTTCTACAGTCGGAGATGCTGCCCTTCGAGAAGACGGAGACGGCGGGAAACGGCAACCGCATCCGATGCGGGATCGAGTTCGACGGGATCGGCCGGCGCGTGGCCTACCACTTCCGCCGCCGCCATCCGGGCGACAGCACCGACCAGGGGGCGGACATTCCGGAGACGGTGCGCGTGCCGGCGGCCGACGTGCTGCACATCTACCGGCCCATCGACGCGGGCCAGATCCGGGGACTGCCGCATATCGCACCCGCGATGGTGCGGCTGTTCCTGCTCGATCAGTACGACGACGCCGAACTCGACCGGAAGAAGACCGCGGCGATGTTCGCGGGCTTCATCACCAAGACCGCGCCCGAAGAGCCCATGATGGGCGAGGCCGAGGCGGATCTCGACGGCGCCGCCATTGCGAGCCTCGAGCCCGGCACGATGCAGGTGCTGCTGCCGGGCGAGGATGTGAAGTTCTCGTCGCCGGCGGATGTCGGCGGCGGCTACGAGGCGTTCCAGTACCGCACGCTGCTGGCGGTCTCAGCCTCGCTGGGGCTGCCGTATCACCTCGTCACCGGGGATGTGCGGCAGGCGAACTACTCGTCCCTGCGCGCCGAACTCGTCGAGTTCCGCCGCCGCATCGGCCAGCTGCAGCACGGCGTCATCGTGCACCAGCTCTGCCGTGCAGTCTGGCAACGCTGGTTGGAGACGGCGGTGCTCTCGGGCGCGCTCGACGCCGATCCGGCAGAGGTGCGACCGGTGCAGTGGATTCCGCCGCGCTGGGACTGGGTCGATCCGTTGAAGGACATCCAGGCGCAGGTGCTGGCGATGGAGGCCGGCATCACCTCGCGGCGCAAGGTGGTCGAGGCCACCGGCTACGACGTCGAGGAAGTCGACCGCGAGAACGCCGCCGACGCCGCGCGCGCGACGGGTCTCGGCCTGCGCTACCGCACCAGCCCCGGCGGGACGCAGGGCGCCCGCGCGACGCCGGCGACCCGGGCCGAGCCCGGCGACGGCGCCGGCAACAACACGGATGGCGGCGCCGACGCGACCGATCCGGCCACCGAACAGGAGTGACGACATGGCAAACTGGTATGCGATCCGCGCCCGGGGGACCGGTGCGGAAGTGGCGATCTATGACGAGATCGGCGCCTACGGGGTCTCGGCGAAGGGTTTTCTGGCCGAACTGGGCGCGTTGCCTGAGGGCACGCCCGTCGATCTGCGGCTCAACAGCCCCGGCGGGTCGGTCTTCGACGCAGTCGCTATCCACAACGCGCTGAAACGGCACGCGGGCCCGGTCACGGTCTGGATCGACGGCATCGCCGCCTCGGCTGCCTCCTACATCGCGATGGCGGGCGACGAGATCGTCATGCCGGAGAACGCCTTCCTGATGATCCACGACCCCGCCGGCCTCGTCATGGGCACGGCCGAGGACATGCGCGCCATGGCCGAGGCGCTCGACAAGGTGAAGGGCAGCCTGGTCTCGGGCTATGCCGCGAAATCCGGCCGGACGCCGGAAGAGGTCTCCGCGCTCATGGCCGCCGAGACATGGTTCGACGCGTCGGACGCCGTGGCGCAGGGCTTCGCCGACCGGCTGATCGAGCCCGTCCGCATCGCCGCGAACTTCGACATCGGGCGCTTCCGCAACGCCCCGCCGGTGCTGGTCGAGGCTGTCGAAACCGAGCCGGAGCTCGATGACGAAAGCGACGGCGGTGAGATCGAAGCGGACGAGGATACCGACGACGCCAACGAAGGTGACAAGTTCGCGAACGCCGAGGACGAGCCGGCCGCCGCCTCCGATGCCCCGCAGCCGCCGGCCGAGGCGCCGCCGCCCAGTGGCGCGCCGCCCGATCCGGCCGCCATCCGCGCAGACGCCATCGGGCACGCCCGGGCCGTCGTCGACCTCTGCCGTCTCGCGGGTCAGCCGCAGATGGCGGGCAAGTTCCTCGAAATGGACGCCAGCCTCGACGAGGTCCGCGCGACGCTTCTTACCGCGAGGGCCGAGGCCGACCCCGAGATCGCGCCGCATCACCCGCAGCCCGGCCGTTCCTCGGCCGCGCGCCCCTGGGGCGAGATCGTCGCCCGCACCTTCAAGCTGAAAGGATGACACCATGACCACGCTCGTCGAAGGCACCCACCCCGGCGGCTTCCTCGTCTGGGAAGCCTTCCGCGACTACACCCGCGAGACGATCACCGTCGCGGCGGGCACGCATCAACCCGGCACGGTGCTCGGCAAGATCACCGCCTCGGGCAAGTATGCTGCGCACGATCCGGCCGCCGTCGACGGCACTGAGACCGCCGTCGCCGTGCTCTGGGGCAAGGCGGATGCGTCCGGTGGCGACGCGCCGGCCGTCGCGATCGTCCGCGGTCCTGCCATCGTCAACCGTCACGATCTCGTCTTCGCCGGCACGCCCAGCGAGGGAGAGATCGCGGCTGCGCACGCCGCGCTCCTCGCCGCGGGCATCCTCGTCCGCTGACCCAATCCCCATATTTACGCGCGCCCGGACGCAATACCGGCATCCACTTTTGCTGGGCGCGCTCCAGACAGGAGGCATCCTCATGGCCACCATGGACATCTTCGAAGGCGATGCCTTCACCATCGTCGAGCTCACCCGTGCGCTCGAGAACATCCCCTACAAGCCGGCGCTGCTCTCGGGCTCGAACCTCTTCAGCCCGCGCGGCGTGCGCGCCCGCACCGTCGTGATCGAGAGCCGCGACGGCACGCTGTCGCTGATCCCGTTCTCGGAGCGCGGCTCGGCCTACGAGAGCCAAGTGCCTGACCGGCGCGAGATGCGCGCCTTCGTCTGCCGGCAGTTCAAGAAGCAGGATGTGCTCTGGGCCTCCGAGATCCAGTCCGTCCGCGACTTCGGCTCGGAAAGCGCCACCCAGCAGGTGCAGACCGAGGTGGCCTACCGGCTCAGGAAGCTCCGCCAGGACGCCGAGACCACCTTCGAATACCACCTGCTGAACGGCATCCAGGGGCTGGTGAAGGACCCGAAGGACCACGCGACGGTCGTGAACTACTTCACCGAGTTCGGCATCTCGCCCACGGCCGAGATCGACTTCGACCTCGACAATGCGAGCCCCGCCTCGGGAGCACTGCGAAAGCGCTGCCAGGCGCTGATCGAGAGCGTCGAGGACTCGATGGGCGGGCTCTCGGCCGGCGCGGTGCAGGTCCGCGCCGAATGCGGCTCGGCCTTCTTCGCCGATCTCGTTGCCCACAAGGAGGTGCGGGAGACCTACCTCAACACCGCGGCCGCCGCCGACCTGCGCGGCCGAGTGGCCGACGAGGTCAGCTTCGGCGGCATCACCTTCCGCCGCTACCGGGGCGGCGTCGGCTTCACGGTGCCGACCGACAAGGCGTTCTTCTATCCCGAGGGCATCGAGGGGCTCTTCGAGATCTACTACGCCCCCGCCGACACCTTCGAGACGGTCAACACGCTCGGCCAGCCGCTCTACGCCCGCACGATCCCCGACCGGGATCGCGACGAGTGGGTGCGGCTCGAGATCGAGAGCAACCCGCTCCCGATCTGCACCCGCCCGCAGGTGCTGCGCTCAGCACGACGGACCTGACGAGTCAGAGCGTGACGCTGTATCGGGCGTGAAGATCGCTGAGATGCCGGACCAGCCAGTCGGCCGGTTCGGTATCCTGCCAGAAGCGCCATAGTTCCGGATAGCTCATCGCCTCGAACACCGGTGATGATCCTGCCACGCGCGCCCTGAACTCGTCGATCTCCTCACGATGGGCGGCGAACTCCGGACCGGCACCCGGGTTCGCAGGCTCCCAGAACAGATAGAGCAGCGTCACGGGGCGGTCTGGAAAGGTGCGAGCCAGACCGAAGGCATGCTTGATGAGCTGTGCAGCGTCGAGCCAGGTGTACTGGTCCGGGCGATCCCGGAGGCGCAGCATCTCGCGAAAGTATCCCTGATCGCGCCGCGCGTCCCTGATCTGCTCCTCGTAGGCGGGCGAGAATTCAGCCCGGTGGGCCGACAGGTGTTCGGTCAGCTTGGACTCGATCCCGACCACGCCGCCGGGGCCTGAAAGCACGACGTCGAGGTTGGGAGCACGGCCGCCGCGGAGTCCGGTGGGGCATTTCCGCTCGAAGCGAAGATCGTGGAAACCGGCAGCCATCGGCATGGCGAGGTCGGCGATCCGGCTCCGAAACGGCGCGAAGCAGTTGACTGCCAGCCCTGATGAAGAATGGGCCGCCCGGAACTTGGTCTCCAATTCGTTGCCGTCCCCCGACGACAGGTCTGCTTCGAAATCCTCCAGCGTGACCTGCGGAAGCAGGGTGTCGCGAAAATCTGCAACGTAGCCCTTCGGGTCGAGGGACGTGTCCGGGTGCTGGCGCATGAACGCCTCTGACAGCGCCTGAACGGCTCGGACCCTCGTCGGGCGCTCTGAAATCGATTCCTGTTTCATGGGAGCAGTATAGCCATGACCAGCGCGTTCGCATCCGCCCTCGACGCGCTCTTCGCGGATGCGCATCTCGCGCGCGACATCGTCTACATCGCTGAGGGCGGCGCGCCGTCGCTGGTCCGCGCCATCCTGCGGCGCCCCGACGACGTCACCAGTTTCGGCGAGGCGCGGATCTGGTCGGAGAGCATCCGGCTCGATCTGCGCCTTTCCGAAGTGGCCAACCCGCGTCCCGGTGACCGGATCGAGATCGACGGCGAAGCCTTCCTCATCCAGGGCGAACCCGTTCGCGACCGCGAGCGGCTCGTCTGGAATGTCGACCTGCGCCCGGCCTGACCGCGATGAAGCTGAAGCTCGACATCACGCCGGACCTCGTCGCCGCCATGGCCGCCGAGGTGAAGGCCGGCGAGAAGGCCGTCACCGCCGCCATGCGCGAGGCCGGGACCGGGCTCAAGACCGCCTGGCGCGGCCAGATCACCGGCGCGGGGCTCGGGCCGCGGCTCGCGAACTCGATTCGGAGCCAGACCTATCCGAAGGCCGGCGAGAGCCTGAACGCCGCGGCGCTCGTGTGGTCCAAGGCCCCGGTCATCGTCGGCGCCCACGACACCGGCCCGCTGATCCGCTCCAAGGACGGGTTCTGGCTTGCGATCCCGACGCCAGCCGCCGGACGCGGCCTGCGCGGCGGCAGGATCACCCCCGGCGAATGGGAGCGCCGCCGGGGGCTGCGGCTCCGCTTCGTCTACCGTCGCCGCGGGCCCAGCCTGCTGGTGGCAGAGGGACGGCTGAACAGTCGTGGGCTCGGTGTCGCGTCACGCTCGAAGACTGGCCGCGGGCGCACGACGGTGCCGATCTTCCTGCTGGTGCCGCAGGTCAAGCTGCCGAAGCGGCTCAACCTAGACCGCGACGCGGAAAGAGCGCTCGACAGCGTGCCGGGTTTGATCGTCGCGAACTGGGTGGAGGGGAGGATCCGATAGCGATCTCGACTGAGTGTGCTAAGAGATCAGAGATCGACACCCCTGAGTATCGACAGCCAGTCCTCGAACTCGTCCAGGCCGTATTTGTTCTTGGCCAGATTGCACGCGAGATGCGTGATCGCGACGTTTGCATCGTCGTAGCTGCCGTTGGCGCTGTCAGTTCGATCAGCGGAGGGCTGAAGCATCTTGTTGGCTCCACCGGCCATAAGCGCGCCACCACACAGGGCGCATCGTCCACCTTGTTCGCTCCACTTGCGGACAAGAAGGGCATTGAGATCGGAGAGGTTCGGCGCTGAACGTAGCGGATTAACCTTTACACCGAGCTCCCCGCCGCGTTTGACGCGATCGATGATCAGCATCGCCATCCGAAAGACTTCTTGCTTGACCGATGGCTCGACCTCTGCCGACACGCTGCTGCGCAGCTCGAGGTAGTTGGTGACGTCTTCGCGAAGGTTCAGGGTGATGGGCTCGATTTCGAGCGCCATGACCGCCTCTCGTTCGGCGCCTGTCGCTTCGACAACGCCGCCCCTGTTGGCGATCTCGGCGAAGGATCGGTACGCGATCGGGATCGTGTCGTGCGCGGCGGGATATGGCGGCCCGACCATGTTGGCCGCTGCCAGAACCGCCATGGAGTGGGGCCAGCGATCGCCCCACTGCGCATTGGAGTTCGCCCAGACCTCCGGAGGCACGATCTTGCGTGTTTCGAGGATCTGGTTGGGTTCGATGGTCACTGCCGAAATCAGGCGGCTTCGGTGTTCCGGCAGCCGAGTCATTTCGGTGCTGGTCGTGCCGACGTAGACGAGAACGTCTCGACCTGCCACGAACTCGCGCCTGAGGCGATCGCCGACTGACCGCTTGGTGAAGGACACACAGGGCCACTCGTCACTGATCTGAGCCCATTCGCTCTTAAGGAAAACTCGCCCGTCGGGTTTCATCATATGGGATACACGCATGCCCCTGAACCTGATCGGAAATTGGCAACTTGGCAATTCGGCAAGTACGTCTCAAACCTGAGGCCCCGATGTGCCCACACCACGCGAAACCATCCTCGCCGCGCTGCACGCGCGGCTTTCGGCGATGCCCGCCACCGCCCTGCGCGGCGAGGTGCTGCCCGAGCGCGTGCCGGCCGAGGGGCTGCTGATCCTGCGCGACGGCGAGCCGGGGGAGCCGGAGATCACGCTGTCGCCGCTCGCCTACCACTACCAGCACCGCGCCGAGATCGAGGCGGTCGTGCAAGGTGCCGATCGCGACACCGCATTCGACACGCTGACCGCCAGTATCGGCGCTGCGCTCGCCGCCGACCGAACGCTGGGTGGGCTCTGCGACTGGGTCGAGGCGGAAGCCCCGCGGCCCGTGGACCTCCCGGTCGAGGGCGCGGCCAGCCTCAAGGCCGCCGTGGTTCCGGTGGTGCTGCACTATTCCACGGCCGACCCGCTGGCCTGACCCCGACAATCCGAGGAGAACACCATGGCACGAGCCCAGGGGGCGCGGGCGCTGATGGCGCTTGCGTTCGAGACGACCTATGGAACGCCGCCCGCCAGCGGCTTCACCCGCATGCCCTTCGCCAGCACCTCGCTCGGCGCTGAGCAGCCGCTGCTGAACTCGGAGCTGCTCGGCTACGGCCGCGATCCGCTGGCGCCGATCAAGGACGCGGTCACGGCAGACGGCGATGTCGTCGTGCCGCTCGACGCCGAGGCCTTCGGCTTCTGGCTGAAGGCGGCGTTCGGCGCACCGACGACCACCGGCACCGGCCCCTGGACGCACGAGTTCCAGTCTGGGTCCTGGTCGCTGCCCAGCATGTCGATCGAGACCGGCATGCCGGAGGTGCCGCGCTATGCGATGTATTCGGGCTGCGTGCTCGACCAGATCACCTGGCAGATGCAGCGCTCGGGCCTGCTGACGGCAACGGCGCGGCTGGTGGCGCAGGGCGAGACGGTCGGGACCACGACGAGCGCAGGGACACCCGCAGCGCTGGAACTGAAGCGCTTCGGGCACTTCAACGGCGCGATCACGCGGAACGGCTCGGCCCTCGGCAATGTGGTCTCGGCAGAGATCACCTATGCCAACAACCTCGACCGGATCGAGACCATCCGCTCGGACGGGCGCATCGACGGCGCAGACCCGTCAATCGCGGCGCTGACCGGTCGGATCGAGGTCCGCTTCGCCGACCAGACGCTGGTGACGCAGGCGATCAACGGCGAGGCCTGCGAGATGGAATTCGCCTACGTCCTGCCGTCCGGCGAGAGCTTCACCTTCACCGTGCACGCCGTCTACCTGCCGCGCCCGCGGATCGAGATTTCCGGGCCGCAGGGCGTGCAGGCGACCTTCGACTGGCAGGCCGCCCGCGACAGCGTCGTCGGCCGGATGTGCACCGCCACCCTCGTGAACAATGTGGAGACGTACTGATGCTGACGCTCGACCTGACCAACGCGCCACGCTGGCACGACCTCGCGCCCGGTGTCCGGGTGCAGCTGCGCCCGCTGACCACGGCGCTGATGGTGGCGACGCGCAGCGATCCCGCCGTCGAGGCGGTGCCCGAGGAGGCGTCCGACGAGGAGCGCGCCGTCGCCTTCGCCAAGGCGCTCGCGCGCCGCGCGTTGCTCGCATGGGAGGGCATCGGCGACGCCGACGGCAACCCCATCGACCCGGGCCCCGAGGCCATCGACGCGCTGCTCGACGTCTGGCCGATCTTCGAGGCGTTCCAGCTGACCTACATCTCGAGGGGCCTGCTGCTGGAACAGGAAAAAAACGCCTCCGCGCTCTCGCCGAATGGTCCTTCGGCGGGGGCGAGCGATACTGCCAAGCCTGCCAAACGACGTGCGAAGACTGCCCGGCGCGGCTGAACCGGCCGCTGACCCATGAGGGTTGGCAGGTCTGGGACCTGGTCGGCCGCCTCGGAGGTCAGCTGCGCGTGCTACCCGGCGCCGTGATCGGCTGGGACATGTCGGCGGCGCTCGCGCTCGGTGACGCGCTCGGCGTGCCGCCCCTCGCCATGGCCGAACTGCTACCCGTCATCGAGGCGGTGATGGTCACGAAGCTCAACGAACAGATGGATCACTCCCATGGCTGAGAAGAGAGTCAGCGTCCGCCTCGCGGCCGTGGGCGGGCGACAGGTTCGCGCCGAGCTGGAAGGCGTGGGCGAAGCCGGGTCGCGCGGCTTTGGACGGCTGAGCCGCGAGATGGAAGCGGCCAACGCCCGGCTCGCGGCCTTCTCGCGGCGTGTGCGGGTCGCGGCCGCCGCCGGCGTGGCCGCCGCGACCGCCGCTGGCGTGGCGATGATCCGGTCCGGCCTGCAAACGGTCGATGCGCAGGCCAAGCTCGCGCAGTCCCTCGGCACCACCGTCGCCTCGATCCAGACGCTGGAGCGCGCGGGCGAGCTGGCGGGCGTCTCGATGTCCGGCATCGAGCAGGCCACCAAGGATCTGACGCGCCGTCTCAGCCAGGCGGCCGCCGGGACCGGCCCCGCCGCCGACGCGCTGGACCGGCTGGGGCTCTCGGCCAACGAACTGATCGCCCTGCCGCTGGACCAGCGGGTGGGTGCGATCAACGCCGCCATCGAAAGTTTCGTCCCTGCCGCCGAGCGCGCCGCCGTCGCGGGCCAGCTCTTCGGCGAGGAAGGTTCCATCGCCATGAGCCGGATCGACACCGCGACGCTGCGCCAGGCGACGGAGGACGTGCTTGCTTTCGGTGTCGTGGTCTCCGAGCAGGATGCCGACCAGATTGAGCGGACGAACGACGCGATCTCCCGGCTGGGGCTGATCTGGCGCGGGCTGTCGAACCAGCTGGCCGTCGCTGCGGCCCCCGCTCTGGAAGCTGTCGCCAACGCCATGGCGGCGGTCGCCAGCCGCACCGGCCCGCTCGGCATTGCGATCCGCGGCCTCTTCGACAACATTGGTCGCCTGACAACCTATGCCGCCACCTTCGCCGCGTTCTTCGCGGGACGCTGGGTCGCGGGCATGGCCGCTGCGGCGCTCTCGGTCCGTGGCCTCGCCACAGCGCTCGTCCTTCTGCGCGGCGCATTGATCCGCACCGGCATCGGGGCGCTGATCGTCGGCGCGGGCGAGCTCGTCTACCAGTTCACCCGTCTCGTCTCCGGCGCGGGCGGCTTCGGCGAGGCGATGTCGCTCCTGAAGGACGTCGCCGTTGAGGTCTGGGAGAGGATCAGGATGGGCGCGGCTGCGGCGGGCGCCGCCGCCACGGCGATGTTCTTCGACCTGAAGGCCGACGCCGCGTCGGGCATGCAGAGCGCCATCGAGAGCGTCGTTGCCTTCGGCAACACGGCGGCGAACACGTTCGAGGGGGCCTACGAGGCGATCAAGGCGATCTGGGGTCTGCTGCCCGCCGCCATCGGCGATCTGGCATTCCAGGCGGCCAACAGCCTGGTCGACGGCGTCGAGGCGATGCTGAACGGCGTGGTCTCGCGCATCAACGGCTTCATCGGAGGCATCAACCAGGGGCTGGAAGCGCTCGGGTCGGAGCGCCGCATCTCGCTGGTGCCCGACCTCGACCTCGGCGAGATCGAGAACCGCTTCGAGGGCGCGGCGACGGCAGCGACCACCGCCGCGCAGGCGGCGTTCGACCGGGCCTTCGAGGACAACCCGCTCACCGCGCCCGATCTCGGCCTGACCGAGGCGGCGAACCGGGCGCTCGAGTCCGCGAACCTTTACCGCGGCGCCGCGCGCGACCTTGCGGAGGGGGCCCGCGCGCCGCTCGAAAGCTGGCAGGCCCTGCGCGACGCGGTGCGCGGCACCGACGAGGCGAGCGCGGATGCGCTGACCGAGGCCACAGGCGCGGCCGAGCGGCTGGAGACGGCGCTCGGTGAAGCCGGACGCGCTGCGACAGGTGCGGGCGCAGCCGCCGGAGCTGCAGCCGCTGCAGCGGAGCCAGACACCGAGGCGGCCGTCACCGGTTGGCAGGCGGTCACGGCGGCGCTCTCCGACTATGCCAGCAAGGCGCGCGAGATCGGCGGCGATATCGGCCAGAGCCTCGTCGGCGCCTTCCAGTCGGCGGAGAACGCGGTCGGTGATTTCGTGAAGACCGGCAAGCTGAACTTCCGCGATCTCGTCACCTCGCTGCTGGCCGATCTCGCCCAGCTGGCGGCGCGGCGGTTCATCCTGGGGCCGATCGCCAATGCCCTATCCGGCGTGTTCTCCGGCGCGGGCGGTATTTTTGCCAACGTCCTGCATGCGGGCGGGATGGTCGGCACGGCCGGGCCGTCCCGCATGGTCCCGGCCATGGCCTTCGCCGCCGCGCCGCGCATGCATGACGGCGGCATGGCCGGCCTCCGCCATGATGAGGTGCCCGCGATCCTCCAGCGGGGCGAGCGAGTGCTGTCGCGGCGCGAGGCACAGAGCTACGGCGCGGGCGGCGGGGTCAACGTCACGATCATGGCCCGCGACGCCGAGAGCTTCCGTCAATCGCGGACGCAGGTTGCAGCAGACATCGCTCGCGCCGTGTCGCTCGGGCGGAGGGGCATGTGATGGCGTTTCACGAGGTCCGGTTTCCCGACAACATCAGCCGCGGCGCCCGCGGTGGGCCGGAGCGGCGCACCCAGATCGTCGAGCTCGCCTCGGGCGACGAGGAGCGGAACGCCAGCTGGGCCAACTCGCGCCGCCGGTACGATGTCGCCTACGGCATCCGCCGCGCGGACGATCTGGCGGCGGTAGTCGCCTTCTTCGAGGCGCGGAACGGTCGCCTCCATGGCTTCCGCTTCAAGGACTGGGGCGACTTCAAGTCCTGTCTTCCCTCGGGCACGCCGTCGCCCACCGATCAGGCGATCGGCACCGGCGATGGCACGACGACCGCCTTCCAGCTGGTCAAAAGCTATGCCTCCGGCAGCCAGACATGGGCCCGGACGATCACGAAGCCGGTGGTCAGCACGGTCCGCATCGCGCTCGATGGCGCGGAGCAGCTCGGCGGATTGTCTGTCGACACGACCACCGGAGTGGTCACCCTCGACAGCGCGCCCGCCGAGGGCGTCGCCGTGACCGCAGGCTTCGCCTTCGACGTGCCGGTCCGCTTCGACACCGATGCGCTCGACGTGACGCTCGACCTCGAGCGGCTCGGCTCGATCACCTCCATTCCGCTGCTGGAACTGCGCCGATGAAGAGCCTCGACCCTGACCTGCGGGCCCATCTCGACGAGGGCACGACCACACTCGCCTGGTGCTGGCGGATCACGCGCGCCGACGCAGTGAGCTTCGGCTTCACCGACCACGACCGGACGCTCGCCTTCGATGGCACCGACTTCGAGCCCGAGAGCGGGCTGACGGCCTCCGAGGTCCGTTCCGGCTCGGACCTGTCCGTCGATGCGCAGGACGCCGAAGGCGTGCTGACCTCCGACCGGATTACCGAGACCGACATCATGGACGGCCGCTGGGACAACGCGGAGGTCGAAGTCTGGCGGGTGAACTGGGCCGCCACCAGCCAGCGCGTGCTGATGCGGCGCGGCGCCATCGGCCAGATCCGGCGCGGGCGGCTCGCCTTCGTCGCCGAGGTGCGCTCGCTTGCCCATGTGCTCGGCCAGACAGTCGGGCGCACCTTTCAGGCGACCTGCGACGCGGCGCTCGGCGACGCGCGCTGCGGCGTCGATCTGGAGGATACGGCCTACAAGGGCACGGGCGCGGTGATCGACATTTTGCGCGACCGGGCCTTCACCGCCTCGGGGCTGGGCACATTCACGTCCGGCTGGTTCACCTTCGGCACGCTGGACTGGACGAGCGGCGCGAACGCTGGGCGGCGCACCGAAGTACTGGGCCATGACGTCACGGATGGCATCGCCGTGCTGACCCTGCTCGAAGCGCCGGTGCGTGCGATCATCGAGAGCGACGCCTTCACCATCCGCGCGGGCTGCGACAAGCGCATGGAGACCTGCGGCGCCAAGTTCGCCAACACCGTCAACTTCCGCGGCTTCCCGCACATCCCCGGCCAGGACGCGGTCCTGCGCTACGCCACCAAGGATGGCGGCCACGAGGGGTCCGTGCTGTGACGCACCCCCCCGCATTGGCCGACCCCGCGCGCGTCATCGCCATCGCGCGGGCCTGGCTTGGCACGCCCTATCACGACCAGGCGAGCCTGCGCGGCGTGGGCTGCGACTGCCTCGGCCTCGCCCGCGGCGTCTGGCGCGAGGTCGTCGGCCCCGAGCCGTTCCCGATCCCGGCCTACAGCCGGGACTGGGGCGAGACCGGGCCGCGCGAGGTTCTGGCCGAGGGGGCGCGGCGGATGATGATCGAGGTGCCTCCCGTAGAGGCCGGTCCCGGCGCGCTGGTCCTGTTCCGCATGAAACCGCGCGCCATCGCCAAGCATGTCGGGATCCTGACCGAGCCCGCCACCTTCCTTCATGCCTACGAGCGGCTCGGCGTGATCGGGGAGCCGCTCACCCCATCCTGGCGGCGGCGCATCGCCTTCGCCTTCCTGTTCCCGCAACGCTGAGACCCGGACATGGCCACCCTCGTTCTCGGCGCGGCCGGCGCCGCCATTGGCGGCAGCATCGGCGGCGCGATCCTCGGCGTCAGCGCCGCGACCATCGGCGGCTTCATCGGCTCCAGCATCGGCTCGGTCGTCGACAGCTGGATCATCTCGTCGCTGGCGCCCACGCAGCGCATCGAGGGCGCGCGGCTCGACACGCTGCGCATCACCTCGGCCACCGAGGGCGCGGTCATCCCTCGGCTCTACGGCCGGATGCGGATGGGCGGCAACATCATCTGGGCGACCGATTTCCGCGAGGAGACGAAAACCACCACGCAGGGCGGTGGCAAGGGCGGCGGGGGCGGCAAGGTCAAGACGACCGAGTATCTGTACTATGCCAGCTTCGCCGTGGCGCTCTGCGAGGGACCGATCACCGGCATCGGGCGCATCTGGGCCGACGGCAAGCCGATGGACCTCAGCGGCGTCACCTGGCGCTGGTATCCGGGCGACGAGGCGCAGACGGCCGATCCGTTCATCGCCGCGAAGATGGGCGCGGCCAGCACGCCCGCCTATCGCGGCACCGCCTATGTGGTCTTCGAGGAGCTGGCGCTCTCGACCTATGGCAACCGCCTGCCGCAGCTCTCCTTCGAGGTGTTCCGGCCGCTCCCCGACCCCGACACCGCCGAGGGGCTGACCCGCGCAGTCACCATGATCCCGGCCTCGGGGGAGTTCACCTACGCCACGCAGGCCATCCGCAAGACCGATGGCGGCGCGACGGTACCCGAGAACCTGAACGCGCTGGCCGACTCCACCGACATGGTGGAGGCGCTGGACCGGCTGCAGGCTATGGCCCCGGCGGTCGAGAGCGTCAGCCTCGTCGTCGCCTGGTTCGGCGACGACCTGCGCGCGGGATCCTGCAAGGTGCGGCCGGGCGTCGAGGTCTCGGCCAAATCCACCACGCCCGCCAGCTGGTCGGTGAACGGCGTCAACCGCGCCAATGCCTTCCTCGTCAGCCGCGACGATCAGGATCGCCCGGTCTACGGCGGCACGCCGTCGGACTTCGCCGTCGTGCAGGCGATCCATGAGATGAAGGCACGCGGACTGCGCGTGACCTTCTACCCGTTCATCCTGATGGACGTGCCGCCCGGCAACAGCCTGCCGAACCCGTATTCCGACAACGCCGCCGAGACGGGCCAGCCTGCCTTCCCCTGGCGGGGCCGAATCACCTGTTCTCCGGCTGCGGGCTTCGCCGGGACCGTGGACAAGACCGCTACGGCCGCAAGCCAGGTCGCCGCGCTGTTCGGCGCAGCCACGCCCGCGAGCTTCATCGTCTCGGGCGAGAGCGTCAGCTGGACAGGCACGCCCGGCGACTGGGGCCTGCGCCGCATGGTGCTGCACTACGCCCATCTCTGTGCCGCGGCGGGCGGGGTCGATGCCTTCCTGATCGGCACCGAGATGCCGGGGCTGACCACGATCCGCTCGGGCGCCAGCACCTATCCCGCCGTGCAGGCCTATCGAGACCTGCTCGCGGATGTGCGCTCGATCCTCGGGTCCGGGACGAAGATCGGCTATGCCGCCGACTGGTCGGAATACTTCGGGCACCAGCCGGGAGACGGCTCGGGCGACGTGTTCTTTCACCTCGATCCGCTCTGGGCCGATCCGGAGATCGATTTCGTCGGGATCGACAACTACATGCCGCTGTCGGACTGGCGCGACGGCTTCGAACATGCCGACGCGGCCGAGGGCTGGCCCGCGATCTACGACCGAGCCTACCTGCAGGGGAACATCGCGGGCGGCGAAGGCTTCGACTGGTTCTACGCCAGCGCCGCCGACCGAAGCGCGCAGGTCCGCACGCCGATCAGTGACGGAGCGGCGGCCAAGCCGTGGGTCTTCCGCTACAAGGATCTGCGCGCATGGTGGTCGAACGCGCATTACGACCGTCCGGGCGGGGTGGAGAGCGGGACACCGACGGCGTGGGCTCCGCAATCCAAGCCGATCTGGTTCACCGAGCTCGGCTGCCCGGCAATCGACCGGGGCACGAACCAGCCGAACGTCTTCTTCGACCCGAAATCGTCCGAGAGCTTCACGCCGCATTTCTCGCGGGGCTGGCGCGATGACGCGATCCAGCGCGCCTATCTCGAGGCGACGTATCTCTGGTGGGGCGACGCGGCGAACAACCCGGTGTCCTCGGTCTACGGCGGCCGGATGGTGCACGTCCCCGAATGCGCCGCCTGGACCTGGGACGCGCGGCCCTATCCGTTCTTCCCGGCGCTGACCGACGTCTGGACGGACGGGGCGAACTGGCGGCTCGGCCACTGGCTGACCGGCCGTCTCGGCGCGGTGTCGCTGGCAGCGCTTGTACGGCACCTCTGCCTGCGCGCCGGGCTACCCGAGTCCCGGATTGACGTCACCGGGCTTTGGGGCGCGGTGGAGGGATACGCCATCACGGCGCTCGAAAGCCCGCGTGCCTCGATCACTACGCTGTCGCGCCACTTCGGCTTCGACGCCGTGGAGACCGAGGGCGTCATTCGCTTCATCATGCGCGGGCGAGCCTCCGTCGCGACCCTCGCGCCCGACGATCTGGTAGCCGCCCGCGAGGGCGACCTGCTGGAACTGACCCGCGGCCAGGAGACCGAACTGCCTCAAGCGCTGAAGTGGCAGGTCGCGCGTGCCGACGAGGATTACGACGCGGCCCTCGTCGAGGCGCGGCGGATCACCGTGGACACGACGCGCGTCGCGTCCGAGTCCTTCCCGATGGCCGTGCCGCCCGAGGAGGCCGAGCGCCGCTGCCGCCGTGCCCTGATGGAGGCGTGGGTGGGGCGCGAGACGGCGGCGTTCCGCCTGCCGCCCTCGCGGCTCGCGCTCGATCCTGGCGACGCGATCCGACTGGAGCATGACGGGCGGATGGTCGATCTGCGGCTCGTCTCCATCGCCGACTCTGATGCCCGCGGCATCGAGGCTGTCCGCCAGGACCGGGCGAGTTATGACCTGCCGCCCGGCGATCCCCGCGCGGCGTCGCTGACGCGGGCGGTCGTGTTCGGCGCTCCGGATGCGGTACTGATGGACCTGCCGCAGTTGACCGAGGACCAGCCGGCGCACAGGCCGCTGGTCGCAGCGCACGCGGTTCCCTGGCCCGGCGAGATGGCGGTGTTCCGCAGCCCCTCCACGGATGGCTTCGAACTGCTGGCCACGTTCGGCAGCCGCGCCCGGATCGGGGCGCTGGTCTCGGACCTCTACGCGGGCCCCACCTCGCGCTTCGATCTCGGCAATGCGCTGGTGGTCGATCTGCTGACCGGTACGCTGGAGAGCGTCACGGATCTTACGCTGTTCGGAGGCGCCAACGTGCTGGCCATCAAGAGCACGCCCGGC
This sequence comes from Ruixingdingia sedimenti, assembly GCF_031432425.1. Lineage (NCBI taxonomy): Bacteria > Pseudomonadati > Pseudomonadota > Alphaproteobacteria > Rhodobacterales > Paracoccaceae > Ruixingdingia > Ruixingdingia sedimenti. Next base: position 46,929 of record NZ_JAVKPH010000025.1, read on the forward strand.
GTCTGGGAGATCGTGCAGGCGGGCGCGGCGGAGCTTCTGGCGCCCGGCCGGTATCGGCTGACCCGGCTCCTGCGCGGCCAGCGCGGCACCGAGGGCGCCATGGGCAATCCGACGCCCGCTGGCGCGCGGGTGGTGGTGCTCGACGACAGCCTTTCCTCGCTGCCGATCGCCGAAGCCGATCTCGGCATCCCGTGGAACTGGCGCATCGGTCCAGCCAGCCGCCCGGTGAACGACGAGACCTATGTCGCGCAGGCCTTAACGCCGGTGGGCGTGGGGCTGCGGCCGTTCTCCGTCGGCCATGTCGAGCAACCGTGGCGCAGGCCTAGCACGCCCGGCGATCTGACGATCCGCTGGACGCGACGATCCCGCGCGCTCGCGGCCGACAGCTGGGGCGGGCTCGAGGTTCCGCTGGCCGAGGAACTGGAAGCCTACGAGGTGGAGATCTTCGACGGCGCCGCCGTGAAGCGGGTGCTGAGCACGTCCACGGCCAACGTGGTCTACACCGCCGCCGCCCAGACCGCCGATTGGGGTGCGCCGCTCGGCTCCGGCGACACGCTCGACATCCGCATCTTCCAGCTCTCCGCCCTCGTGGGGCGGGGCGCACCCAAGACCGTCACGCTGACACTCTGAAGGCCATACCATGTCCGATGCCACGACCCATCTCCTGCTGCCCTACATCCTGGCGGCGCAGGCCCAGAAGCACGTCACCCACAACGAGGCGTTGCGGATCCTCGACGGGCTCGTGCAGCTTTCCGTCCTGGACCGGGACCTGACCGCGCCGCCGGGCAGCCCCGTCGATGGCGACCGCTACATCGTCGGCTCGGGCGCGACCGGGGACTGGGCGGGCTGGGACCTGAACGTCGCGCTCTGGACCGATGGCGCGTGGCTGCGTCTGCCACCCCGGACCGGCTGGCGCGCTTGGGTCGAGGACGAGGGCTTGTTGCTGGTCTACGACGGCGCGGACTGGGTCGGAACCACCCCAGCCGCGCTACAGAACCTCGCACTCCTGGGGCTCGGCACGACGGCGGATGCGTCGAACCCGTTCTCGGCCAAGCTGAACGCCGCGCTCTGGACCGCCAGGACCGTGGCGGAGGGCGGGACCGGCGGTCTGTTCTACACAATGAACAAGGAGGCCGCGGGCGACGATCTCGGGCTGACGCTGCAGACCGGCTTCGTGACCAAGGCGCTGGTGGGGCTCTTTGGCTCCGACCGCTTCCGCCTCGCGGTCTCCGCCGACGGCAGCACCTTCTTCGACGGGCTCAGCGTCGACAACGCCACCGGCATCGTCGATCAGCCCCGGCTGCCGCGGTTCAAGGCATACACGAACTACGACAACTACGTCGGCGTCGGTACCTGGACGAAGATCGGCCTCAACAACACCGACTACAACGACCAGGGGGCGTTCGACGCCGCGAACAACCACTTCGTGGCGCCCGTGGACGGCACCTACCTCTTCGGCGCGACGCTGCTCTACAAGGTCAACGCCAGCACGTCGGCGCGGATGAGCGGGCGGCTCGTCCTGAACGGCACGACCGAAATCCGCGGCTCCCTAGGCGAAATCTCCGCCACCCATGTCTCGCTCGCCACCGCCATCTGGCTGCAGACCATGGTGCAGCTGACTGCGGGCGATACCGTCGAGCTGCAGGGGTATTTCCGGGTCGCGGACGGCTACTTCGCCGCCGACCACACCTCCTTCTGGGGCTGCAAGGTCGGCTGAGCGGCGGAAGGAGGATCCGATGAACCCACCCCGATCCGAGGGCTTCGTGCGCATGCCGGACGCCGAGTTCGAGGCAATCCTGACGCGGGCGGCCGAGGAAGGCGCGAAGCGCGCGCTCGCCGATGTCGGTCTCGACGGCGACGAGGCCGCGCTCGACATCCGCGATCTGCGCTCCCTGGTAGACTGCATCCGGCTGGTGCGCCGCACCGCCGTGCAGACAGCCGTCCATCTGATCACCACCGGCGTCCTGCTGGCGCTGCTCGCCGGCATCGCGCTGAAGCTGAAGATCTTCGGCGGCAGTCCATAGCCGCTGCCGATTCCCATTCATCAACCGGCCATGACCCGCCCTCGGGGCGGGGTGAGCCGCGGCCTGCCTGGAGGGCAGGCGCAAAGGTCCAGTGGACCTTTGCGAGCGGCAAACGCCCCGAGCTCTGCGAGGGGCCGGGCATTCGTTTCCGGAGGATCCCCATGACCACGACCTTCTACCATCACTGGCGCGACGTGCCCGCGAGCGCCTGGCGCTGGCCGAACTTCAGCCCGGCCGAGATCGCCTGCCGCGGCACCGGCAAGCTGCTGATCAACGAGCCCGCGCTCGACAAGCTCCAGGCGCTGCGCGATCGGCTTGGCAAGCCCCTCATCGTCCGTTCGGCCTATCGCAGCCCCGAGCACAATCGCGCCGTCGGCGGGGCCCCGGCCTCGAAGCACATGCAGGGCACGGCCTTCGACATCGCCATGGCGAATCATGATCCGGTCGCCTTCGAGGCAGCCGCGCGCGAGGTCGGCTTCCTCGGCTTAGGTTTCTACCCGCGCTCGGGCTTCATGCATATCGATCTCGGCCCGGCGCGTCAGTGGGGCGAGCGCTTCCCCGAGTGCCCAGTGCCCTTCGCGGCCGAAGCCCCGCCGGCGCGCGAGGTCTTGGCGCAGAGTCGAACCATGAAGGGCAGTGGCGCGGCGGGTGTCGCGACGCTCGGAGCGGCCGGAGTCGAGGTGGCACAGCAGGTGCTCACCGAGACGCAGACCGCGATCCTGCCGCTCGTGCCGTATCTAGACGCCCTGCGCTGGCTGTTCATCGCCGTGGCGCTCGGCGGCATCGCGGTCACGATCTACGCCCGGCTCGATGACTGGAAGCGGGGGCGGCGGTGATCTCCGGGCTCATCGCCACGCTCGCCGGATCGGCATGGGCGCGCACGGCGCTCCGCTACAACGTCATCGCGCTGGCAGTGCTCCTGTTCCTGCTTTCGCTTCGGCGGTCCGGCGAGCGTGCTGGCCGCCTCGCCGAGCGCCTTGAAACCACGGAGAAGGCCAATGACGTCCAACGTCGGATGCTGGAAGCGGCGGCGCGTCGCCCTCGCTTTCGCGACGATCTCGCTGACAGGCTGCGCGACGGTGACCCACATTCTCCAAGTAAGTCGCTGATTTCGCTGTCGTAATCGTGATATTTCGCATATAAATCATGGCGTTGACGGCTGCGAGGGGCGCGTTTCATGGATCACCTGGAGGGTGCGGGCTTGGCGCGGGGAGATCGGGTTGATTTCGACCGCCGTGTGCGTCTGGAGTTCCGTGGTGCGCAGATCAGTTCAGACGGTGGCCTGCTGGTGATGCGCGAGCTTGATGACGTGCTCGGCCTGTCCAATCTGGCGTCGGAGGCGCTGCGAGACAGCCGCACCGGGAAGAACACGCTCCATCGGCTTGACGGATTGTTCCGGCAATCGGTGTTCGGACGACTGGCCGGATACGAGGATGTGAACGATGCCGACCGCTTGGCCCTCGATCCCGTGATGCGTCAGGTCGTTGGCGGCAGGGCCGTCGAGGCGCAAGCTGCTTCGGCATCGCAGATGGGACGGTTCGAGACCGAGACGCTGGCTCTGGCCGCGAACCGGGCGGCGCTGGCCGATCTGAACGGCCAATGGATCGACCGGTTCCATGACCGCAACGGGTTGAAATACATCGTGCTGGACATGGACAGCTCGGTCAGCCCCACCCACGGCGATCAGGAAGGTGCTGCCTGGAACGGGCATTTCGACTGCACCTGCTATCACCCCATCTTCTTGTTCAACCAGTTTGGCATGCTGGAGCGCTGCGCCCTGCGTAACGGCAATGTCCACAGCGCCGATGGCTGGCGGGATGTCCTTGATCCCGTCATTGCCCGATATGCTGGCCGCGACCTTGGTGGACGCTTCTTCCGGGCCGACGCTGCCTACGCGATCCCCGCGATCTATATGCGGCTGGAAGAAGCCAGGTTCTTCTACGCCATCCGTCTGCCCGCCAACGCCGTCTTGCGCGAGAAGATCGCGCATCGGCTGACACGGCCCGTGGGACGGCCTTCGCTGACCAAGGTCAAACGGTTCTTCGAGGACTTCGAGTATCAGGCGGCGTCCTGGGACAAGCCGCGCCGCGTCATCGCCAAGATCGAATGGCATCCGGGCGAGCTGTTCCCCAAAGTCGGCTTCATCGTCACCAACCTGCCGATGGAGCCAGACTGGGTGGTGAGGTTCTACAACCAGCGCGGCACCGCAGAGCAGCACATCAAGGAAGGCAAATATGCCTTTCGCTGGACGCGGCTGTCATGCCGGAAGTTCCGGCACAACGAGGTGCGGCTGCAACTGCACGCGCTGGCCTACAACCTGGCAACCTTCCTGCGCTGCATCGAACTGCCCGAGGCCATGGCGGACTGGTCGTTGACCAGCCTGCAACTCAAGCTGATCAAGATCGGCGCCCGCGTCGTCCGCCACGCCCGCGCCATTACCTTCCAGTTGGCCGAGGTCGCCGTCACCGGCCCGATGGTGCGGGCCGTCCTTGCCGCCATCCGCCGTCTTCGAACGCCTCCGTCATGCGCATGACCACGATCCATGCCCAAGCTGAACGAAAGCGGCAGGACAGGTCCGTCTGCCGCGCGGAAAAGCGGCTCTGCCGGGCCAGAATGCTGCGGGTTCGAGGCTTGATCCACCCGACTTCGGCCGTTTGCGCGACGACAGACACCGCTCGGGGCGCTGAACGCTTGCCCAGCGAGCAAAATCAGGCGATCTTGAAGTCAAGCGGCAGGCCACTTGGGGAATGTCGGAAGACATCGGACAATCAGCGCCAAGGAGGAAACGAGAATGAAAGCGCTCGTCTATCAGGGACCCGGCAAGAAAGACTGGGTCGAAAAGGCAAAACCTGTCATTGAAAAACCCACCGACGTGATCGTGCGGGTGACCAAGACCACGATTTGCGGCACCGATCTTCATATCCTGAAGGGGGATGTGCCTGGAAAGCCCGTATTCGGCCAGGAACACCTCCATCAGCCCCGGCCTGGTCGCCCCCCGGATGCGGCGGACCAGATCGGCCCCGGCCGCGGCGATGGCGGCGCGGTCCTCGGGGCCGAGCGCGGCCTGATCCAGCAGGCGGCGGACCAGCGCCTCCTCGTCGGTCAGGGACCCTTTGGCGATGATGTCCCAGGGGGGAAGGTCGGTCATGGCGCACTCCTCGGCTCGCGGCGGCAGGATACAGCCGAAGCGGCGGGCTGTTTTCCCGGAATATGCGTGATATGCAGCCGGAACGACCGATTTTCCGGAGAAGAACATGGCAAACGGACCGCAGGGATTCGACCGTTTCGACCGGGCGATCCTGGCCGTGCTGGCCGCCGAGGGGCGGATCAGCGCCACCGAGCTGGCCCGCCGCATCGGCCTGTCGAAAAGCCCGACCCAGGCGCGGATGAAGCGGCTGGAGGAGGCGGGGGTGATCGCCGGCTACCGCGCCGTCCTCGACCCGGTGAAGATGGGGCAGGCCCATGTCGCCTTCGTCGAGGTTCGGCTGTCCGACACCCGCGAGGCGGCGCTGCGGGCCTTCAACAGGGCGGTGCTGGCGGTGCCCGAGGTGGAACAGTGCCACATGATCGCCAGCCGCTTCGACTATCTGCTGAAGGTGCGGACGGCGGACATCGCCGACTACCGCCGGGTGCTGGCCGAACGGATCAGCGCCCTGCCCCATGTCGCCTCGACCTCGACCTATGTGGCGATGGAGGCGGTGAAGGAGACGCAGTAGCGGGCGGGGAAACGGATTCGGGCGGCGGTTTGGGAGGCCGGATCGACCGGCTCCCCCCGACCGCACCCCGACACCCCGGCAAGGGCCGCAGGATGCTTCCCGCCCAGCTGGTGCCCGCGGCCGGACTCGAACCGGCACGGCCTTGCGGCCCAGGGAGTTTAAGTCCCATGTGTCTACCATTCCACCACGCGGGCGGGCGGGCGCACCATAGCGGAGCCGCGGGCCGGGGGAAGCCCTTCGGCGTGCCGGCTGTCGTTTTCGGCGCCCCGGATGCCGCGGCGCGGCAATTGACAAGCCCGCGCATGGCCCCCTTTATGGGGCCAGGAGTTTGCGGGGGGTATCCATGAACAAGGTCTATCCGGGCGCCGGGGCGGCGCTTGAGGGGCTGCTGAAGGACGGAATGCTGATCGCGGCCGGGGGATTCGGGCTGTGCGGCATCCCGGAACTGCTGATCGCGGCGATCCGCGACAGCGGCGTCAAGGAGCTGACGGTGGCCTCGAACAACGCCGGCGTCGACGGCTTCGGGCTCGGCGTGCTGCTGGAGACGCGGCAGATCCGCAAGATGATCTCCTCCTATGTCGGCGAGAATGCCGAGTTCATGCGCCAGTATCTCAGCGGCGAGCTGGAGCTGGAGTTCAACCCGCAGGGCACGCTGGCCGAGCGGATGCGGGCGGGCGGCGCCGGCATCCCCGGCTTCTATACCGCCACCGGCGTCGGCACCGTGATCGCCGAGGGCAAGGAACACCACGACTTCGACGGCAAGACCTATATCCTCGAACGCGGCATCGTCGCCGACCTGTCGATCGTGAAGGCGTGGAAGGCCGACCCCTCGGGCAACCTGGTCTTCCGCAAGACCGCGCGCAACTTCAACGTCCCCGCCGCCACCTGCGGCCGGGTCTGCGTGGCGGAGGTGGAGGAGATCGTGCCGCTCGGCTCGCTCGACCCTGACGCCATCCACCTGCCGGGGATCTATGTCCACCGCATCGTCACGGGCAAGCACGAGAAACGGATCGAACAGCGCACGGTGCGCAAGCGGGAGGCGGTGTGATGTCGGACGTGAAGGGTTGGGACCGCAACGGCATTGCGGCACGGGCGGCGCAGGAGCTGCAGGACGGCTGGTATGTCAACCTCGGCATCGGCATCCCGACGCTGGTGGCGAACTACATCCCCGCAGGCGTGAACGTCACCCTGCAGTCGGAGAACGGGATGCTGGGCATGGGCCCCTTCCCTTACGAAGGCGAGGAAGACCCCGACCTGATCAACGCCGGCAAGCAGACCATCACCGAACTGCCGCAGACCGCCTATTTCGATTCGGCGACCTCCTTCGCCATGATCCGCGGCGGCAAGATCGCCATGGCGATCCTCGGCGCGATGGAAGTGGCCGAGAACGGCGACCTGGCGAACTGGATGATCCCGGGCAAGCTGGTCAAGGGCATGGGCGGGGCGATGGATCTGGTCGCCGGCGTCGGCCGGGTGGTGGTGGTGATGGACCACACCTCCAAGCACGGCGAGTCGAAGGTGCTGAAGCGCTGCACCCTGCCGCTGACCGGCAAGGCGGTGGTGAACCGGATCATCACCAACCTCGGCGTCCTCGACGTGGTGCCGGGCGGGCTGAAGATCGTGGAACTGGCGCCCGGCGTCACCGAGGAAGACCTGCGCGCCGCGACGGAGGCGACGATTGTCTGAGGACCACCAGGTCAGCCGCGAGCACGGGACGACGAAGGGCCGCTTCGTCCTCCGCCGCGGCGGCGAGGAGGCGGAGCTGACCTATTCCGTCACCACGCCCACGCTGGTCATCGCCGACCACACCGGCGTGCCCGACAGCTTCCGCGGCACCGGCGCCGGGCTGGCGCTGGTGCAGGCGCTGGTGGCGGCAGCGCGGGCGGAGGGCTTCAAGGTCGTGCCGCTCTGCCCCTTCGTGAAGGCGCAGAGCCGGAAGCATCCCGAATGGGCGGACGTGTTCGCGGGCTGACAGGTCGCAGGGGGGCGCTGCCCCCCTCGCCCGTTCCGGGCTCACCCCCCGGGATATTTCCGTCCAGAAAGAGGGGCGGTTAGGACCTTCTTAACCCCTGCTGCCGCAATCTGCCCTTGCGGTGCAGGCTGGGAAGCCGATGACCGCTCCAGGAAGAGGCGCGCTCCGCGGCTGGAGCAATCCCCCGGTGAGTTCTGAGGACAGCAGGCTCGCGACGTGCCCGCCCGTGGTCGAGTATGGCCGCGAGCTCCAGGCGCGGGCGGCCGACGAACTCCATCTGCTGCCAGAGGGGTCGGCTATCGCTGGAATGCTCGCCGATTACAGCGTCATGCGCGACCAGGCACGGGCATGCCGGTGAAATCCGCGCCGGGCCCAGCCCTCAGGAAGCGCCGGACGTCTCGACCAAAGGGCATCGCCCGGCCCGGATCACAGTTTGACGGTCTCAAAGAGCGGCAGGGAGTCGCTACAGGTCAATCAGGGCAGTTGCCGCTCCTCATGCCGCAAGCAGAAACAGGCGTGGTTTGGGTGTTGGCTATTCCCGCTCCGGTCTCCGCCGTCGCCCTGTGCAACTGAAACACCTGCTTCGCCAAGTGCACGCCGATGATCGAGACTTCCTTCGTCATTGCCATATCCTCCTGATCCTGTCTGGATCACTGTGGCACAAAAGTGCCGTCAGGAGGGGCTACCCAACCCATCATCAGAGTAGGCGTATCAGAGAAGAACGGCCCCGAGGGTTTCCGACGGAATGTCCATGTTTCGCGATCAGGACCTCCGTTTCGCGTTTCTTGCACCTGCGCATTCGAAATTTCCGTCGTGTTCAGGTCGGGGGCGGTCGGGAGGCGTGATCCTGCTCAGCTTGCCGATTCCGGTTCGGTCAGATCGTCTGCCGTCCAGCCCAGGGGTGCAGCGTCGTAAGAGGACAGCGCAAAGTCGAAGCCCGCGACACGCGCGCGCAGGGCATCGGCCATCTCGCCATCGCCCTCGACCGAGATGCGTATCCAGTCTGTTTCGCTCTCGGCCGGCAAAGCGGTCAGAACCACCGTCGGGCCGTCCGCGACCGCGGCCCGGATCGTGGCGCCCTCTGCCGGCGCCCCGGTGGCGCGGCGCACATCCGCGAAACTCAGCCCGCCAATCAGCCGGGCGAGGCGGTCGATGTTGCTGCGGTTGGCCTGCCGCCCCGCGGGCAGCCCGCCCTCGATCTCCAGTGCGCCGTCGCGCCGGACAAGCGTGATGGCCTCGCCTTCGGCGGGGGACAGCACAAGCCGCGCCACGCGATCGGCTCCGAAATCGGTGAGCCCGCGGTCAAACCAGTCGGCGCGGCGCGCGGGCGGATCGATGCGGGCGCGGGCAAGCCAGGTGGCGTCCTCGCCGCCGCGGCGCATATATTGCCCGCCGAGCGCACCGCCCAACGTATAGTCGCGCGCACCGATCACCACATCGGCAAGAGGCGCACCGGAAGCATCGGCCAGAACCACCTCGCGCCCGGCGCCGCGCGCGGCCCCGGGTGCCGCCAGGGTCAGATCGGCATGGCGGGCGGGGTCGGCGGTTTTCGCCTCGGCGATTTCGGCCATGACCAGCGCCCGCACCAGTTCGCGCAGTTTCGCCTCATCCACTGGATAGCCCGAGTCGCGATCGACAAAGCGCCCGTCGTCGCGGGCGACGACTATCTCCGCACCATCAGCCGCGCGCAGGGTCAGGCTGGCGATCTCCGCGCTGCGCGCGGCGAGATCGGGGAAAAGTGGCCGCCCCGCCCCGACCGTGGGTGCTGCGCCATGCCCGCCGATGCCGGTGGCGAGCACTGCAACCAGCGAAATCGTGGTGATGCCTGCCAGAAGCAGAAAGGATTTCGGTGTCATCGAATGTCCTCCGTCGGTTTCAGGCCCCCGCCCGGACAGGCAGGCGGCGCTTGGGTTTTCTGAGGGCAAAGACCAGGGCGACCAGCGCCGCGAGCAGCGGCACGAGCCCGACATTGAGCGCGGTCACCCGCGATTCCAGCGCCTCGACCTCACGACGCAGGTCGTATTGCACCTGCCGCAACTCCGCCCGCGCGGCCAGAAGATCGGCGCGCAGCCGGTCGGTCTCGGCTAGGATCCGGTCGTCGGCCACGGCTGCCTCGCCCTACCGTCATGCTGGCCGATCGCGGCTATGACTCTGACAAGATTCGCAAACCATGGAAGCGCGCAACGTGGTGCCAGTCATCCCCATGCGCAAGACCCGCAAACAGCGCGTGGCCGTAGATCGCATCCTCTACCGACTGCGCAACCTTGTGAAGCGCTGCTTCAACAAGTTTAATAACGCCTGTCGCATTGCCGCACGCTACGACAAAGCCGCCAGGAGCTTCCTGGGCTTCATCGACATAACCTCGATCGGTCTCTAGCTCTGCCATTTTTCAACATGACCTAAGCATATTTTCTTGACACGTGCTGGCCCGATACCCTTACCATGGGTTCCCAAATGCGGGCGCAGACATGGCAGAGAGCATCCAGAAGGAGGACTGGGAACGCTTTCGTGCCTTGGGGAGCGTACCCCCAAGCTTACGCGAAATCGTGTTCAGATCCTGGCTCCGGTCTCGAGATGTCGCGGGGATCGATTCCCTGCGGCGTGCGCCTTGCATTCATCGCGACCGGCTTGACGGCTTGCGTGCCAGCAACACACGACTTTGGCAGGCAGCACGGACAGCGGTCAACCGCGCGGGCTACATGCTCGACGATGCGGGGGCGATGGTGCTGCTGGCGGACCGTGACGGGGTCATCCTCGACGCACAAGGCGATACGCGTGTGCTCTCCCGTGGCGAAGAAAACCATCTGAAACCGGGGGGGTGCTGGAAGGAGGATGCCATCGGCACCAACGCGATCGGCACAGCGCTGCACGTCGCCAAACCGGTTGCCATCAGCGGAGTGGAACATTTCTGCGAGGCGATCCAGCGCTGGTCCTGCGCCGCTTCTCCGATCAGCAACCCTCAAACCGGCGAAGTCCTCGGCGTGATCAACATTTCCACGCCTTCTGACGAAAACCTGCGCCATGGCACAGCCCTTTCCGTAAGCCTCGCCGCTCAGATCGAGGAAGTCCTGCGTGGGATGGAACTGCGAGAACAACATCGGTTGGTCGATCATCTACTGTCGCGCCGCGGGGCGCGTGGTGCCGATATCTTTCTTCTAAATCGCTACGGCCAGCCGATCTGGGCCAGCGCGCCCTCCGGGGAGGCGCCAGAGAGGACGATCAGACCGCAGGGTGGTGACGGTGACGTAAGAGAACTGGCCGAACGGATGCGCAACGCCTTGCCAAGAGCCGATATCGACGTGGTGTCCGACAGCGGCGAACCCATCGGGCTGATCGTGACCCTTTCGCGCAGCAGTCGACGCGGCGGCGCAGCGCAAGTCGGACCAGACTTAGAGACGATTGCCGCTTCGGGCGCTGCGATGGCCGCAATTTGCGCTGAGGCTAGGCGTATCCTGGCCACGGGCGTGGCGCTGCTGATCAAGGGGCCGGCGGGCAGCGGCAAGGAAACCCTTGCCCGCGCTCTGCATGAGGCCGGGCCGCAGGCCGGCTTGCCGGTCGAGGTGCTGGATTGCAGCCTGCTGGACGAGGCGGGGCTGCGCGAGGGCACGGCTGCGCAGGCGATGGCGCGGCTTGCAGAAAGCGGCGGTACGCTTATCCTCGACGAGCCGGCCGAGACTCCTGCCGATTTGCAGCCGCCCCTCGTGCAGCGTCTGGCGCGGCTTGAACGCGGGGCAGAACGGCCTGTGCAGGTGGTCTGCCTTTCCTCAGTTTCGCTGTCGGGCCTACTGGCAGAAGGCAGACTGCGCGCCGATCTCTACTTCCGACTTTCGGGCGCCGTGGTGCGGCTGCCCGCGCTGGCCGAACGCCGCGGTGACCTGGAACAGCTGGTGAAGCGGTTCTCGGAGATCTATTCGGACCGCCGCAAGGGACTATCCTAAATTTTGTGCGCTGACGTGGTAACTGCTCTCAGAGGAGACCCACGTATGAGCATCGACAAAGACC
>NZ_JAVKPH010000026.1:0-58403 GCF_031432425.1 Ruixingdingia sedimenti
CCGCCGAAAGCTTCCTGGGCTTCATCGACATCACGTCGATCCGCCTCTGGCTCCGCCATTTGTCAACATGACCTAGAGAGGGGCGGCCCGAGATGAATATCGCTGCAACAGAGTCGCGTGAAACCCGGACGCAGGCCGCGAATGCCCTGCTGGTCATGCGCAACGTCACCAAGGAATACCACGGCGTCCCTGCGATCCGCGACGTCACCTTCACCCTGCGCGAGGGCGAATGCCATGCCCTTTTGGGCGAGAACGGCGCCGGCAAGTCGACGCTGACCAAGATGCTGTCGGGCGTGACCACCCCCACGCGGGGCGAGATCTTCCTGAACGGGCAGAAGGTGACGATCAACTCGCCGATGGATGCGCGGCGGTTGGGCATCGTCATGGTGTTTCAGGAAACCAGCATGGTGCCCTCGATGACCGTGGCGCAGAACCTGTTTCTGGGCGACGAAAAGGCGTTCAACCGGATGCGGCCGCTGAACATCGCGGCGCAGGTCTTTCTGAACTCGCTGAACTTCGACGTCGATCCGCTGGCCATGGTGTCCACCCTCGGCGCCGCCAAGCGCCAGATGGTCGAGATCGCCCGCGCCGTGCGCCAGAACGCCCGCATCATCATTTTCGACGAACCTACCGCCTCGCTGACGCCGGAGGAAAAGGGGCATTTCTTCGCCCTGATCTCGCGGCTGCGGGAACGCGGGATCTCGATCACCTTCATCAGCCACGCGCTGGAAGAGGCGCTGGACATCGCCGACCGCATCACCGTCCTGCGCGACGGGCAGCATGTCGTCACCGACGACGTGGCGAATTTCGACCGCGACCGCATCATCCGCTCGATGGTCGGGCGCGAATTGTCGGGCGAGCTTTACGGCCATGCCGACCGGCAGTTGCGCCAGCGCGGCGAAGAACGGCTGAGCGTCAGCAACCTGTCGATGGGACGGATCGTGCGCAACAGCTCGTTCACCGTCTATGCCGGCCAGATCACCGGCATGTTCGGCCTGATCGGGTCGGGCCGGACCGAGACGGCCAAGATCGTCTCGGGCCTGCTGAAGCGCAACTTCTTCTACGGCGGGCAGGTGCTGCTGGACGGCCGGCCGGTGCGCTACCGCGTGCCGCGCAGCGCCGTCAGGGACGGCATCGTCTATGTGACCGAGGACCGCAAGGTCGAGGGGTTCTTCGAAACCATGTCGATCGGCGACAACTTTCTGGTCAGCAAGCTGGCGGCCACGCGGGGGGCGCCGCTCATCAACCTGGCCGAGGCGCGGACGCTTTACGAATTCTGGAAACAGCGCCTGTCGATCCGGGCGATCAGCGACGCCGCCAAGGTGATCGAACTGTCGGGGGGCAACCAGCAGAAGGTGGTGATCGCCAAGGCGCTGTTGCAGCGGCCCCGGCTGATCATCTTCGACGAACCCACGCGCGGCGTGGACGTGGGCGCCATCGCCGAAATCCACCAGTTCATCAACCAGCTGGCCGATGACGGGATGGCGGTGGTGCTGATCTCTTCCTACCTGCCGGAGATCCTGAACCTGTCCGACCGGATCCTTGTAACCCATGCCGGCCGGGTGGTCGAGGAATTCGACCCGATCGAGGCGACCGAGGAAAGTATCATGTACGCGGCGATCCACTGAGGGCATGGCGCGCCCTGCCGGATTGCCATTCTTTCCCGGCGCCGTCCGGCAGCGTTGAAATCGCGGGCGATCTTCGGTACTGGCGCGGCTTGCGGCAGCAGGAGGCGCGCATGACCACCGATCTGGGCATCGTTCTGGCGCTGCTGCTGGCGACCATCGGGATGTTCGCGCTGAACCGGCCGCGGATGGATGCGGTGGCGCTGATCATGGTCGTGGCGCTGCCCCTTTCCGGCGTGATCGGGGTCGATGCGGCGCTGGCGGGGTTCAGCGACCCCAACGTCATCCTGATCGCCGCGCTGTTCGTGGTGGGCGAGGCGCTGGTGCGCACCGGGGTGGCGCAGCGGGTGGGCGATCTGCTGATGCGTTCCGCCGGTGCGTCCGAGGCGCGGCTGATCGTGCTGCTGATGGTGCTGGTCGCGGGGATCGGCGCGTTCATGAGCTCTACCGGCGTCGTCGCGATCTTCATCCCCATCGTGCTGCGGATCGCGGCCCATTCGGGCATTCCCGCCGGGCGGCTGATGATGCCGCTGTCGGTCGCGGCGCTGATCAGCGGGATGATGACGCTGGTCGCCACCGCGCCGAACCTTGTCATCGACAGCCTGCTGCGGCGCGAGGGGCTGGCGGGTTTCGGCTTTTTCGCCTTCACGCCCTTCGGGGTGCCGGTGCTGGCGCTGGCGATCGGGTGGATGCTGGTCGCGCGCCGCTGGCTGGCGCGCGGGGCGGTGGCGGCGCCGGGCGGGCGGCCGCGGCTGGCCGACTGGATCGACGCCTACGGGCTGGCAGACCGCGAATTCCGTATCCGCATCGGCGCGGGTTCGGCCCTGGCGGGGCGGCGGCTCGACCAGCTGTCGCTGCGCGCGACCGAGGGCGTGAACATCCTCGGGGTCGAACGGCGCGCGGGCTATGGCCAGCGGCTGATCCATCCCGCCGCCGATACCGTGTTGCAGCCGGGGGATGTGCTGTTTCTCGACGTGATCGGCAAGGGCGCGGATGTGGACCGGATCTGCGCCAGCCTCGACCTGACGCGGCTGCCGATGTCGGGGCGGTATTTCAGCGACCATGCGCAGGACATCGGCATGGTGGAACTGATGCTGCCCCCCGACTCGCCGCTGGTGGGGCAAAGCCCGGTGGCGGTGCGGTTCCGGTCCGTCTTCGGGCTCGCCATCGTCGGGATGCGCCGCGACAACCGGCCGGTCGAGGGGCCGGTGGCAGAGGTGCCGATGCGGGTGGGCGACATCCTGCTGGCGGTCGGGCCGTGGAAGGCGATCCGCAACCTGATGCGGCGGCGCGACCTGATCGTGCTGAGCCTGCCGGCGGAACTCGACGAGGTGATCGAGGCCCCGGGCCGCGCCCTGCCGGCGGTGGCGATCCTGGCGGGGGTGGTGGTGCTGATGGTCAGCGGCGTGGTGCCGAACGTTCTGGCGGCGCTGGCGGGCTGTCTGGCTCTTGGCCTCTTCGGCTGCATCGACATGGCGGGGGCCTATCGCGCGATCCACTGGCAGACGCTGGTGCTGATCGTGGGGATGCTGCCCTTTTCCGCCGCGCTGCAGGCCACCGGCGGGGTGGCGCTGGCGGCAGAGGGGATGATGTGGCTGATCGGCACCGCCGGGCCGCGCACGGCGCTGGCGGCGGTGTTCGTGCTGACGGTGGTCATGGGGCTTTTCATCTCCAACACCGCGACGGCTGTGCTGGTGGGGCCGGTGGCGCTGGCGGTCGCGGCGGAACTGGGGGTTTCGCCCTGGCCCTTCGCGATGACGGTGGCGCTGGCGGCATCCTCGGCGTTCCTGACGCCGGTGTCCTCGCCGGTCAACATGCTGGTCGTCGGCCCCGGCAACTACCGTTTCGCCGATTTCCTGCGCGTGGGCCTGCCGCTCGCCGTGATCGTGCTGGTGGTGGCGGTGGCGCTGGTGCCGCTGGTGTTTCCGTTCGGGGCCTAGAAGATCCCGGTCACGTACAGCAGGATGATGACCACGATCGGAACGCCGAGCAGCCAGGCAATGATGCCCTTCATGGGTTTCTCCTTTCGATGCGGCGACATGGCCGCAGGACCGAGTGTGACACCACGGCCCCCTTGGCGCCACCGGCAGCGCGGGCGGTGGCAGATTCCTGCCATGCCGCGCCGCCGCAGGCAAAAATCCGCCGCGGTGCAGCATCGGGGGCGGGGTGTCCTGCGCGGGGCTTGCAAGGGATTGAGGTTGCAGGAAAATTCCTCTTCCTGCGGTTGCATCCGCGGCTTTCGGCGCGGGTTCGTTCGCAGCGTCGCCCGCATCCTTCGTCCGCAGCGCGGGAAAATTTCGCCCCCCGATTGCGCCGCGGCGGGGGCTTCTGCTGGCGTCTTTTCGCGTGATGTAGCATATGTGGACGGGATTTTGATGGCGGAGGGCGGTTTTGCGTATCTTTGGCACGGCTTTGGACGGTGTTGTTGTTTTCGTTCCGCGTCGTTTTGGTGATGCGCGCGGCTATTTTTCCGAAACCTGGTCCCGGCGCGTTCTGGCGGGGCTGGGGGTCGATCTGGACTTCGTGCAGGACAACCAGTCGCTGTCGCGCACGGTGGGGACGGTGCGGGGCCTGCATTTCCAGCGCCCGCCGCATGCGCAGGCCAAGCTGGTGCGCGTGGGGCGCGGGCGGATCCTGGATGTCGCGGTGGATATCCGGGTGGGCTCGCCGACCTATGGCAAATGGGTGGGGGTGGAACTGTCGGCCGAGGACGGGCGGCAGTTGTTGATCCCGGCGGGGTTCCTGCACGGCTTCGTCACGCGCGAACCCGACACCGAAGTGATCTACAAATGCTCCGACTACTACGCGCCCGATTGCGACGGTGCGGTGCGCTTTGACGACCCCGGCATCGGCGTGGACTGGGGGATCGCGCCGGGCGATGCGGTGCTGTCGGACAAGGACCGGGCGGCGCCCCTGCTGCGCGATCTGGACAACCCGTTCCGCTATGCGGGCCCCTTCGCCTATTCCGCGGGGCTGGAGGCGCTGGCATGAAGATCCTGGTGACGGGGGGCGCGGGGTTCATCGGTTCGGCGGTGGTGCGGCTCGCGGTGGCGCGGGGGCACCATGTGGTGAACCTCGACGCGCTGACCTATGCCGCCTGCCTCGACAACGTGGCCTCGGTCGCGGACAGCCCGCTTTACGTTTTCGAACATGCCGACATCCGCGACCGCGCCGCGCTCGACCGTATCTTCGCCGCGCATCGCCCTGATGCGGTGATGCATCTTGCGGCGGAAAGCCATGTGGACAGGTCCATCGACGGGCCCGGCGACTTCATCGAAACGAACATCACCGGCACCTACCAGATGCTGGAGGCCGCGCGCGCACACTGGACCCGCGAGGGCCGGCCCGCAGGGTTCCGTTTCCACCATATCTCGACCGACGAGGTGTTCGGGTCGCTGCCCCCCGACCCGTCGGTCAAGTTCACCGAAGACACGCCCTACGACCCGCGCAGCCCCTATTCGGCGTCGAAGGCGGCCAGCGACCATCTGGTGCGCGCCTGGCACGAAACCTACGGCCTGCCGGTGGTGCTGACCAATTGTTCCAACAACTACGGCCCCTTCCATTTCCCCGAGAAACTGGTGCCCGTGATCATCCTCAACGCGCTGGCGGGCAAGCCGCTGCCGATCTATGGCGACGGCACGAATATCCGCGACTGGCTGTTCGTCGAGGATCACGCCGATGCGCTGCTGCTGGTGGTGGAAAAGGGGCAGGTCGGGCGCAGCTACAACATCGGCGGCGACAACGAGCGCACGAACCTCGAACTGGTGCGCGCCCTCTGCGCGATCCTCGACCGGCTGCGGCCCAAGGCCGGGGGGTCCTATGCCGACCAGATCACCTTCGTGACCGACCGCCCCGGCCATGACGCCCGCTATGCGATCGATGCCGCGCGGATCCGCGCCGAACTGGGCTGGCAGCCCTCGGTCACGGTGGAAGAGGGGCTGGAGCGCACCGTCCGCTGGTATCTCGACAACGCGCCATGGTGGCGCGCGTTGCAGGGGCGCCGGGGCGTGGGCGAACGTCTGGGGGTGAAGGCATGAGCGATCCGCTGCTGTCCTGGGACTATCTCAACGACCGGGGCCGCACGGCGCTGATGGAACGCCATGCCGGCGCGGCGGTGGAAGGCCGGATGCCCTGGGACTGGACGCGGGCGCCCTTCAACCGGGTGGCGCTGGTCAACCGGGTGGTGTGGAACTGGCCCGGCTGCCGCTATCTGGAAATCGGCTGCGACAAGGACGTGCTGTTCCACGCGGTGCCGCTGTCCGAAAAGACCGGGGTGGATCCGGTGCAGGGCGGCAACCGGCGGATGACCTCGGATGCGTTCTTCGCCGGCAACGACCGGCAGTTCGACGTGATCTTCATCGACGGGCTGCACGAATACGACCAGATCCGCCGCGACGTGATCCATGCGCTGGCGGCGCTGGCGCCGGGGGGCTGGATCCTGCTGCACGACCTGCTGCCGCAGGACTGGAAACAGGCGCATGTCCCGCGCTTGCAGGGCGAATGGACCGGCGATGTGTGGAAGGTGGCCTTCGACCTGATGGCGAGCGAGGGGCTCGACTTCCGCATCGTGGCCATCGACCACGGCGTGGGGGTGGTGCGCCGCAAGCCGGGGGCGGGGGATGCGGGGCTTTCCCCGCCCGTGGCGGGCCTGCCCGAGGCGGGGTTCGACTGGTTTCTGGACCGCTGGCGCAGCCTGCCGCTGATCGACTGGCCCCGCGCCCGGGCCTGGATCGCCGCCGCCCACCGCAACGGCCCGGCGGAACCCCCGGAACCGGGCGGGGCCGGGACGGGACTGGCGGCGCCCGGCAAGACCGGAACGGGCGAGGCGGACGGGGACCGCGCATGACACGGCGCCTTTACCTGCATGTGGGCACCCACAAGACGGGCACGACCTCGGTGCAGGCGGTGCTGACGCATCAGGCGGCGGACCTGCGGGCGCGCGGGGTGGAACCGGCGCTCGACGCCCGCGGCCGCGCCAATCTGGCGGGGCTGGCGCATCTGTTCATCCGCCCCGGGTTGCGGACGCCGCGGCGGTTGCAGGATCCCGCAGGCGCGGCCTGGGGCCCCGGGGAACTGGCGGCCTGGCGGCAGGGGGTGCGCGGATCGGCCTGCGCGACCCATCTGATCAGCACCGAGGCTTTCTGCTTTCTGCGCACCCCGGCCGAGGCTGCGGCCCTGTGCACGGAACTGGGCGGAGTGTTCGACGAGATCCGCCCGATCCTCGTGTTGCGGCAGGAAGCGGCCTGGCGGCAATCCTGGCTGGCGCAGTTGCAGCGGATGGGGCTGTCCGAACGGATCGCGGCAGAGCCCGAGGCCAGCCGGATCACCGCCGCCTGGTATTTCGACCGCGAGGCGATCCGCAGTTTCTGGGAGGGGATCGGCCCCACCGCCTGTATCGACTACGATGCCGAAATGGCGGCGCAGGGGACGATCCTGCCGGCGGTGCTGCGCGCGGCGGGGCTGGCGGATCTGCAACCCGCCTGCGGCTGGTGGCTGAACCCGTCCGAGGGCGGGCCGACAAGACCGGCCGGAAGGACGACGAAAAGGATGGCGCAATGAAGCTTCTGGTATTCGGCCGCACGGGGCAGGTGGCGACGGAACTGGCGCGGCGGTTGCCCGTGGGCTGGCAGGCCGATTTCCTGGGCCGCGACCGGGCGGATCTGGCCGACCCCGCGGCCTGCGCGGCGGCGGTCATGGCGGCGGAGGCCGATGCGGTGATCAACGCCGCCGCCTGGACGGCGGTGGACAAGGCCGAGACAGAGGAAGCCGCGGCGACCCTGGTCAACGGCGCCGCCCCCGCCGCGATGGCGCGGGCGGCGGCGGCGCGGGGGATCCCGTTCCTGCATGTGTCGACCGATTACGTTTTCGACGGCACGGGCGACCGGCCCTGGCGGCCCGGGGATCCGACCGGCCCGCTCGGCGCCTATGGCCGGTCCAAGCTGGCCGGCGAGGACGGCGTGCGCGCCGCGGGCGGGGCGCATGCGATCCTGCGCACCTCGTGGGTGGTGTCGGCGCATGGGGCGAATTTCGTCAAGACCATGCTGCGCGTCGGGCGCGAACGCGGGGCGCTGAACGTGGTGGCCGATCAGGTGGGCGGGCCGACCCCGGCCGCGGCCATCGCCGATGCGCTGCTGGCCATCGCCGCGGCCTTCCATGCGGGGCGGGGCGTGACCGGCACCTTCCATTTCGCGGGCGCCCCCGATACCAGCTGGGCCGGTTTCGCGCGCGCGATCTTCGCGCAGGCGGGGCTGGAGGTCGCGGTGACGGATATCGCCACCGCCGACTACCCGACCCCCGCCCGCCGCCCGGCCAATTCGCGGCTGGACTGCGCGGCGCTGACCGAAGCCTATGGCATCGCCCGGCCCGACTGGCGCGCGGGCCTCGCCGACATCCTGCACGACCTGGGAGAGAAAGCATGACCCCCACCCCCGCTTCCGCGCATGGCGCCGGCCGCATTTCGGGCCGCAAGGGGATCATCCTGGCCGGGGGTTCCGGCACGCGGCTCTATCCGATCACCATGGGGCTGTCGAAACAGCTTCTGCCGGTCTACGACAAGCCGATGATCTACTATCCGCTCAGCGCGCTGATGCTGGCCGGCATCCGCGAGATCGCGGTCATCACCACGCCCGAGGATCAGGCCCAGTTCCAGCGGCTTCTGGGCGACGGGGCCGAACTTGGCCTGCGTCTGTCCTATATCCCCCAGCCCTCGCCCGACGGGCTGGCGCAGGCCTATCTGCTGGCAGAGGATTTTCTCGCCGGTGCGCCTTCTGCGATGGTTCTGGGCGACAACATCTTCTTCGGCCACGGCCTGCCGCAACTGCTGGCCGAGGCCGATGCGCAGGCCCTGGGCGGCACGGTTTTCGGCTATCACGTGTCGGATCCCGAACGCTATGGCGTGGTGGAATTCGACGCCGAGGGCCGGGTGCGGTCCATCGTGGAAAAACCCGCCCGCCCGGCCTCGAACTATGCCGTGACGGGGCTTTATTTCCTCGACGGCACGGCGCCCGCCAAGGCGCGGCAGGTCCAGCCCTCGGCGCGGGGGGAACTGGAAATCACCACGCTGCTGGAAATGTATCTTGGCGAGGGCACGCTGGCGGTGAAACGGATGGGCCGGGGCTATGCCTGGCTCGACACCGGCACCCATGCCAGCCTGCTGGATGCGGGGAATTTCGTCCGCACCCTCGAACAGCGGCAGGGCATGCAGGTCGGCTGCCCCGAGGAAATCGCCCTGCAACAGGGATGGATCACGGCCGAGGCCCTGAAGGCGCGCGCGAGGATGTTCGCGAAGAACGAATACGGCAGATACCTCAACGCGCTGATGGGATGATGGGAAGGCCGCCCCGATGACCCGGTTGCCCGAAGCCCCGCCGCAGGCCGACACCCCCGAGGTGGTGATCCTGCTCGCGCTCTACAACGGGGCGCGGCATCTGGGGGCGCAACTGGAAAGCTTCTGCGCGCAGACCCATGCGCGCTGGTCGCTTCTGGTCAGCGACGATGGCTCGGACGACGACGGGCCCCGGATGATCCGCGACTTCGCCGCCGGACAGGCCGGGCGGCGCCATGTGCAACTGATCGAGGGGCCGCGCAGCGGCTTTGCCCAGAACTTCCTGCACCTGCTGCGCGTGGCCGGGCCCCTGCCGGGGATCGTCGCGCTGTCGGATCAGGACGACGTGTGGTTGCCCGAAAAGCTGGCCCGCGGCGTGGCGGCGCTGGCGGCGGTGCCCGAGGGCGTGCCCGCGCTCTATTGCAGCCACTGGTATATCTGCAACGCCGATCTCAGCCGCCGCCTGATGCGCCGCCCGTTCCGCCGCCCGCCGTCCTTCGCCAATGCGCTGGTGCAGAACATGGCCAGCGGCAATTCCATCATGCTCAACCGCGCGGCGCTGGATCTGGTGCAGCAGGCCAGCCGGGAAAGCGCGGGCATCTTCTGCCATGACTGGTGGATCTACCAGATGGTCGCCGGGGCAGGGGGGCGGGTGATCTACGACCCGGCGCCGCAGGTCCTCTACCGCCAGCACGGCGGGAACATGATCGGCGCGAACCATACGCCGCTGGCGGGGCTGGTGCGGCTGCGCATGGTGCTCAAGGGGCGGTACCGCGAATGGAACGCGCGCAATGTCACGGCGCTGATGGCCTCGCGCCAGCGGCTGACGCCGGAAAACCTGGCCCGGCTGACCGATTTCGCCCGCGCGCGCAGCGCGGGCCCGGCCGAACGCTGGCGGCTTCTGCGCCGCGCCGGGGTCTACCGGCAGCAGATGGCGGGCAATCTCGCCTTCTGGATCGCCGCCGTGCTGGGCCGGATCTGACCCGGCGCCGCGATGGACAATGCCGGCGCGCTCGCATAAACAAACCCGGTTGATTTGGGTTCGCAAGGACAGAACAGTATGCTGAAGATTTTCCAGCGCATCCACATGGCGATGCTCTATCCGTTTGCGTTCACGGTCGTGTTTCTGCAATCGACGCGGGCTTGGTACAAGGCACTCGGAAAGAAGCCGAAAATCCATTTCGAGGCAGAGTATGCCGGCCAGCGCATCATGCTGCTGGCGCTTTACGAAAAGGGCGTGCTGCGGCCCGACGTGATCCGCCTGCTACAGGCCGCCCGGGCTGCGGGGCTATACGTGCTGGCGGTCAACACGCTGAAACTGCGCGACCCCGAAAGCCTGCGGGGGCTGGCCGACTGCTATATCGAGCGTCCGAACTTCGGCCGCGATTTCGGCAGCTACAAGACCGGCTTCCTGCATCTGGCGAAACGCGGCTGGGACAAGACCTGCCCGCGGCTTCTGATGCTCAACGACAGCATCTATTTCTCGGAAGACCGCCTGCCGAAGTTCATCGACGACATGATGGGGTCGGACATCGAGGTTCTGGGCAGCACCGAGAACTACGAGATCGAATATCACCTCGGGTCCTTCTGCATCGCCATGGCTGGGTCGATCCTGCGGAATGCCCTGTTCCGCAAATACTGGCGCCAATACCGGCTGACCGACGTTCGCCCGCTGGTGATCCTGCGCGGCGAGATGCGGCTGTCGCGCACGCTCAAGCGGTGCGTGTCGGCGCCATCGGAGTTCTCGGCGCTTTACGGCACTTCGCGCTTCCTGACGGCGTTGCGCAACGACCCTTCCCTTGCGGATTTTACCATCCGCAACCGGCGGACCTCGGATCTAACCGGCTGGAAACGGCTGTCGCCGGAGTTCATCTATAAATTCGTCCAGGACCGCTTTTTCATGCCGGTCTATGGGACGCGCGATCTGGAAGTCTCGATCGAAAGCCAGCTCGAAGAGCTGAACCAGAACGTCTACGTCAACGGGGTCGAGGATTTTCGGAACCTGCTGGAACGGCACTTGGTCGAAGGCTCGACCATGGAGACCGAAAAGCTCCATTCGCTGACGGTCGCGCTGCTGACCGAAATCTTCATGGACGGCAGCCAGATCCACCAGAACCCCACGGTGCTGCTGAAACTGGGGCTGCCGATCGTCAAGCTGGACGGGCTTTACCGGGGCATGTTCAACATCTTCGACATCGAGAACATCGTCCGCCAGATGACCCCGGCCGAGCGCGAGGAACTGCAACGCCTGCTGCTGGAACGGCCCTATGGCGGCACTACGCTGATCGGCTGGAAACGCGCGGCCTTCATGCGCGGGCTGATCTGACCGGGCCCGCAACCCTGCAAGAGTTGCGCCGGGGGGCAAACCGAAATAGACTTGAAGAAAGGGTCGCACAGCCCGACCTTCGCAAAGCAGGATAGTTTCATGAGCATTCAGACAGTCTGGCTGCATGTCGGCCACGGCAAGACGGGCAGCAGTTTTATCCAGTCGGCACTGGCCGCTTCTGTCCCGGTACTCGACGCGGTGGGGCTGCATTATCCCATTTACCGCCGTATTTACGACCGTGCTCGCGCGGGACATGTCAGCAGCGGTAACATGGCGCCCGAGGCGGGCGCGTTGCGGAACCTGCTGGATCGTGTGCCGACCCCGGCGGGTACTACGGACATCCTGTTGTCGAACGAGGGCTTGTTTCATGCGCTGTTCCGCAAGGAAAGGCTGATCGACGAGGTCAGAGAGGCCTTCCCCGGCGCGAAGATCAAGATGTTGCTGTTCATCCGCGACCCGATGGACCACATGATCTCCAGCTACCACCAGGCGGTGAAACGTTCGGGCTTCCTCGACAGTCTCGATACCTACAGCGAGAACTATTCGATCCCGAGCGCGGTTGTCGGTTTTCTCGACGCCGCTGCCGCAGAAGGGATAGAGTTGACGGTGCACAACTATTCGCGCCATGCGGACGCGCTTTTGCCGCTGGTCGAAAAATGGCTTGGACTTGCGCCGGACGCGCTGGTGCGCCCACCCGTGGAACGGGTGAATCGGTCCATGACCAATGCGGAACTGGAACTCCAGCGCGCCTTCACGCGCCATCTGGGCAAGGAATCGTCGCGCTTCATCAGTGATCCGCTATGCGACAGGCTGCCCGATGTGGATTCGGAAACCCCGGGGATGTCTTCCGAGGGGCTGAAGCGGTTCCTCGACAGGATCGGTACGCTTCTGTCCGAGTTAAATGGAAAGGTGCCTGCCGACGAAGCCTATCGTATCGGCACCGAGGCCGATTATGCCGACATGCTCGCGGTGGGGAGGGAGGATTCGATGAATCTCTTTTCCAACGCGCAACTGGAGGTTCTGGCAGAGGCGATTGGCGCCCATATCAAGGCGCTTCAGGATCAGCTGACGATGCGGAGTCCGCGGCATTCGGATGCAACGGAGATCAAGAGTGCGTCGGCCGCACCTGCCGAGATGACCAAGAAGGAACGCCAGGAACGCCAGCGCCAGCGCAGCCTGCGCATGGCGGCCAAGACGGAGCGGGAACGCAAGAAGGCGGAACGCGAAACCGCCAAGGCGGAGCGGGACGACCAGCGTTCGCCGCGGGGGCAGAGCAGCCCCGCCGCCTGAAACGGCGGCGCGCAGCGATGGATGCAAAAACGGGGGCCCTGTGGCCCCCGTTTCCATTTCCGCGCCTGGATGGAGGGCGGGGGCCGCCCACGCCAAGGGATCAGTCCTTGTTGCCTGTCAGCTTCCTGATCCTGCTTTGCAGCCTGTCCACCTGATCCTGCAAGGAAAAGATCATTTGCAGCAGCATCTGGTCCACGACCCAGGGGCTGGCATCGACCGGCTTCTGTGGCTTGGTGCCCAAGGCGAACCCGGGTTGGCCCTTGCGTTCCAGCACGGCATTGATCTCTTCCATGTCGCGGCGGTTGCGGCGCAGGACCTCGGCCAGTTCGGCATCGGTGGGCAGCATCTTGTCGATCGGGGGCAGGCGCGAGGGCTCGTCAATATCGACGCCGG
The DNA here is from genome assembly GCF_031432425.1 of Ruixingdingia sedimenti. Taxonomy (NCBI): domain Bacteria; kingdom Pseudomonadati; phylum Pseudomonadota; class Alphaproteobacteria; order Rhodobacterales; family Paracoccaceae; genus Ruixingdingia; species Ruixingdingia sedimenti. Next base: position 12,959 of record NZ_JAVKPH010000026.1, read on the forward strand.
TCTTGCGCATGGCGCGCTGGAACTTGTCGGGCAGCACCGGATCGACACTTTGCGAGTTGTAATAGGCCCACAGCGCCAGCACCTCGGGCGAGGGGGTTTCATAGACCCGCTGCGGCGCAATGCCTTCGGCCCCGATCTGGGTCAGGAAATCGGCAGAGACATCGCCGATCACGTCGAAATTGCGCAGGTTGAAATTCTTGCCGAACTGGGCTTCCCAGACGTCGACCGCCGGCGCGAAATGCAGAGAGCGCGAACGGACCCACTCCGCGAACGGCTTGACCGGGCCGGCATAGGTCTTGTGCTTGATGCCCCATTGCGCATAGGCGCTTTTCGCCCAGTGGTCGTGCCGGCGCACATAGCAGATGATACGGATGCCGACCCCGGTTTCCTCCAGCAGCTTGAGCGCATGGACCGCGGTCGCATTTTGCTGGAACAGGGCCTCGTTGCTCCAGACCGCGCGGGGGATGCCTTTGCTGGCCAGAAGCGTCATCTCGTCCCGAAGGACCTCGAACAGCTCCTTGTGGCGCCGTTCCAACTGGTCGGCCGCGAGAAGCAGGTTCACTTCCGACGGGGCCTGCCATTCATAGCGCGGGTTCTCGCTGCGTTCGAGAGCGTAACCCAAATAGCGGATGCCCTGATGGTCGAGCGCCTCGGAATTGTCGCCAAGCGTTTTCTGGATGGAGGACGTGCCGGTCTTTCCGTTGCCGATATGCACGATCAGTTCAGATTGCATGCCGCCTTACCTGTATCCGGGGCTTGGGTGCCCCGGTGTTGCTGGGTTAAACGAGGGCCAGATGCGCCGCCGCGCAATCCTCGTGCGAAAGCGGCGGGCTGATCCCCTGATGCAACCTATCCCATTGCACTGTATCTGCTGCAACCGATTTCATCGTCTGGCCCCAGGCATGGGCATTGCCCACGTCCACATGTCGCCCGTTGACACCATTCACCACCTTTTCGGCCATGCCGCCGATGTCGGATGCGATCACCGGGCGGCCGTGGGCAAACGCCTCCTGGATCACGAGGGGCGAGTTTTCCCACCAGATCGAGGGCACCACCACCCAGTCGATGTTGCGCAGCCGGTCGGTCATCTGGCGCGGCTCGTAGGGGCCGATCCAGTAGAGCGTGCGTTCGGCCTCCAGTGGCGCGCGCAGGGCGTTGATGCGGTCCTGGAAGTCCTGGGTCTGCACGTCGAGGTTCGCGCCGTGGATTTCCAGCACGATCCCCTTGCGTTCGGTGCGCGTCATGCCCGCAAGGCCGCGCAGCAGGATCTCGATCCCCTTGAACTGGTTGATCTGGCCGAAATAGGCGAACCGGTTGCGCGTCTCGCCGGGGGCCAGCGGGCGGGGGGGCAGGGGGTCGCGCCGGGGCTGGCCGTTCTCGATCGTCACGATCCGTTCGGGCGCGAGGCCCCAGTCGATATACCGCTGGCGCAGGAAATCCGAGGGTGCGACGAACTGGTCCACCAGATCGAAATACTTGACGAAGAAATGCCGCCGCAGCCAGAAATCCTCGGGCGTCTTGTCGGGAAAGCACTGGTGGCAATCGTCGTAGCCCGAGGCATAGCACAGCCGGTTGGTGCCGGTTTTCACCATCTGGCCGGAATTGGCGCAGATCGCGATATATTCGTGCAGCGTCATCACCAGCTTGATCGAGGGGTCGATCTTCTTGATGATGCGCAGGAATTCCAGCCCCATGAACACATAGTGGTGGACATGCACCACGGTGGGTTTCAGCGTCTGGATCAGTTCGGTGAAATAGCCGTGCAGTTCGAACTGGTTGAGCGCCTTCATCTCGTGAAAGCTGCGCATGCCCTGTTCCCACAGGAATTCGTTTTCCCGCCGGTGGACGATGCGCCCGCTCGGCCCGCGGCCGCGTTCGGCGCGGGCAAGGAACCATGTCGCCTCCACCCCCGGGGCGGCGCTGTAGGCCCTGTGCAGGTTGTAGGCGGCCAGTTCCCCGCCGCCCTTGGAAAAGTCGGGGTGGCCATGCGCGATGGTCAGGATGCGATGTGCGGTCATGTCTCGGGCGGCCTTCATTGCTGCGGCGCGGCGCCGTCGGCGCCGAGGTATTTGCGCCACCGGACCTGGTGGCGGGCGGCGTTGGTCAGCGTCACGCGCAGGCGGAAACTGTCCTCGCCGAGCAGGCGGAAGGATTGCCGTTCCAGATGCACCAGCTGCGCCTCCGGCAGGTAGGCGACGGCCAGCCCCGCATCGCGCAGCGCGAGGCAGAGATCCGAATCCTCGTAGTCGCCGATCACATAGCCGGTGTCCCAGCCCCCGATCCGGTCCAGCGTCGCGCGCGTGATCAGCACGCAGGCCCCGGTGATCAGCGGCGTGCGCACCGGGCCGGTGTTGTCGTCCATGGCCGGGTCGAAGCCCATGCGGGGATGGTGGTTGATCCAGATCCCCAGATGTTCGTGCCAGCGGTTGACCATGCCGGCATGCTGGATCCCGCCGTCGGCAAAGACCAGCCGGGGCCCGACGGCGCCGATGTCGGGTTCGTCGTCCAGCACGCGGACCAGCTTTTGCAGCCAGCCCGGCCCGGCCGGAAAGACATCGCTGTTCATGAACAGCATGTAGTCGCCCCGCGCCACCCTGGCGCCCAGGTTGTTCGCGCCCGAAAAGCCGCGGTTCACCTGACCCCAGATCCAGCGGAAGGGCATGCCGTAGATCTTGAACAACTCGTCCGCCTGACTGCGGAAGGGCTCCACCAGCCGGGGATCGTCGATGACATAGATCAACTCGGCGTTGCGGCGCAGCCAGGGATCGTCGATGAATTCCAGCAACTGGTGTTCCACGAAATCCGTCCGGCCATAGAGCGGGATGATGATGGACACCAGCGGCGCATCGGGCAGTTCGCCCTGATCCACCGACAGGATGTCATAGCGGTCCCACTGCGCCTGTTGCAGCGCCAGTGCCCGCGACAGGATCGGCACGTCGAAGAATTCCGCGCGCTTGACCAGATCGGTCATCGGCGTCTCGATGGTGGCGAGGCGCTTGCAGATCTCTTTCACGTCGGACACCAGCGGCGATGCCGCCATCCGCGCCAGCGGCCAGGCGCCCTCCTGCGAAACTGCCCAGATGGCCAGCACATTGCCCGGGCGCGCCTCGGGCAGATGGGCGAAGAAGCCGACATGGGCGTCGGTTGCCGGAATGTCGGGGAACGCGGTCAGCACGTCCAGCCGGTAGCGGCGATACCCGCCGTGGAGCGTCTGCACATGGCCCTGATCGTCCTCGAGCCAGACATGCACGTCGGGCGCATGCAGCACCCAGCCGCTGGCCATGCCGCCCACCTCGTCCGCAGTGGCGCAGGCGATGTCGAAATGCGCCCGCGCCCGCGACGGCGGGGCGCCGCGCACCGGCGGGATCGCGGCGCGCAGCGATTTCCAGATCGGCGAGCCGGGAGGTTCGGAGGTGAAGATATCCAAAAGCCGGTCGGCGATCACGCCAAAGGCGAAGCTGTTGAAGGGCAGCTTGTTGGGCCGCAGCGTGTCGCTCCGCTCTGGGTCCATCCCCGGGACGGTCCAGGTCAGTTCCACCGGGTCGTCCGGGCCCGCCCGCCCGATCAGCACGAAGCCGGTGGTGTCCGGGTCGAGCGGTTCCTCGTCGTCGGCCAATGCGTAGGACTTGACGACATCGGGCCGTTCCATCGGGAAGGCTTCGGTCCTGATCGCCACGCCGTTCGAGGCGAGCCCCGGCACCAGCCCCGGCATCGTGCACCAGCCGACCGCGACCAGCAGCGTATCGCAACGGTAGAAGTAATCGAGCTTGAAATGCCGCAACGCGCCCGTGTCGGGCAGAGCAAAGACCAGGGGGGCCTGGGCCGGATCGGGGCGCGGCGGCGGTTCGTCGGCTTCTTGCGATTCGCTTGCGGGCGGGATCTCCGGCGCTGCTTGCGGTTCCGGCTCGATCTCCGGCCCGGGTTCGTCGGCGTCGGGGGGAGGCACCGTTTCAGTAACTTCGACCTGGAAGAGCGTAAGGTCGTGCCGGGACTCAGGGGGATGCTCGGTATCGCGATTCTTCCACCCGCGGAACAGGTCAGGTGCCTTCATAGGTCACGTCCATATCTTTATCACTGGCCGCCGGGGCGGCATCATTCGTCAGAAAATGGCTTTCGGGGGCTGCTAACTCGGAACCAGGAATCGGCATAATCACCCCGACATCGCGGGTTGTATCGGCCCCCCTCTGATGGGTCAAGCATGGCCACGGGCCCCCTGTGGGCGGCTGCCCGCCGATTGGTCATCCGGTCTTCATGTTGCGGTCATGATGGGCGATCGCGGCCTCGACATCGTCGTACATGGTCAGCGTGCCATCCTCGATCACCGCCGCCATCGTGCACAGCCGGCGCACCTCTGCCATCGAATGCGATACGAAGACCGCACCCGCATTCGACAGCCGTTCAAGGAACACTTCGGCGCTTTTCTTCCGGAAGGCCGCGTCGCCCGTCGCCGTCACCTCGTCCACCAGATAGGTGTCGAACCGCACGCCCATCGAGGTGCCGAACGCCAGCCGCGCCCGCATGCCCGACGAATAGGTGCGCAGCGGCAGGTGGAAATGCTGGCCGATCTCGGCGAAGTCCTGCACGAAGTCGATCAGCTCGTCGCTGTCGACCCCGTAGATCCGTGCGATGAACCGCACGTTCTGCGCCCCGGTCAACTCGGCATGGAAACTGCCGGCAAAGCCCACGGGCCAGGAAATCGTGCCGTCCGACACGATCCGGCCCGAGGTCGGGTCCATCGTGCCGGCGATCATGCGCAGAAGGCTCGACTTGCCCGCCCCGTTGCGCCCCAGAAGCGCGACCGACACGCCCGAGGGGAAGACCGCGTTGATGCGGTCGGCCACCGTCTTGCGCCGGCCCTCGGCGAAATAGATCTTGGTCAGGTTTTCCAGCCGGATCATCGGCAGATCACCGCCTGTCGCGCACGCTGTAATAGACCAGCACCCCCGTGGCCCAGAAGGTCAGCAGAAAGAACCCTGCGATGCCGAGGATGATGAGCCGTTCGGGATATTGCGCCCGTTCGGCCAGCGTCGGGTTGATATGGGCGGCCAGATAGCGCGACTTGCGCTGCGCATCCGCCACCGCGGCGTCATAGCTTGCCATCGCGCCGCGATAGGCTTCTTCGGCGAAATGCTGTTCCACCGCCAGCCGTTCGAATTCCGCCACGAGGGTCGCGTAATCCTCGCCCCCCGGGCCCTTGCCGCCGACGCCGAACTTGCGCCGTTCGTCGTCGATGCGTTTCTGGATCACGTCGATGCGCCGTTCCGCCTGCAGGATCCGGGGGTCGCCCTCGCGCGCGGTCTCGCGCACGAGGTCGAGTTCGATCAGCGCCTCGGCCAGCTGGCCCTGCAAGGTGTTGAGCAACCCCATCTGGCCCTGGATGTCGGCCGAGGGATCGACGATCTGCGTGCGCAGGCGGAATTCGGTCATCTGCTGGCGCGTAAGCGTCAGCCGCCCGACCGCGCGGTCCAGTTCCTCCTTGGCGTAGCGTGTCGCATCCTCGCGCGCGATCATCGACAGCGCGTTGATCATGCGGCTGCTTTCGTCGAAGATCGCCTGCGCGATCTTCTGCGCCTCTTCCGGGGTGAAGGCCAGCACCCGCAGCGTCAGAAGGCCCGTGCCGCTGTCGTAATAGACCTTCACCGCCCGGTCCCAGTAGGACAGCAGGTCCTCGATCGTGCCCGAGGGGTCGTAGGCGAAGACCGGATCCTCGGGCCAGGCGCGCGCATAGATCCGCCGCAGGTCGAGCGCGGCGTCGATCTTGCTGACCAGTTCCTGGCTGCGCACGAACTTGTAGAGGATGTCGGTGTCCGAACTGCTGGATCCCGAAAGCTGCCCGACCCCGCCCAGAAGCTCCAGCGGCGACTGGAATTCCTCCTTGCGGACGGAAAAGCCGACGGTCGAGGCATATTGGTCCACCGCGACCACCCAGAGGTAGAAGGCGATGCACAGCATCGGCGCGACCACGGCCAGAAGGAAACTGGCGGCGATGCCCCAATGGCGCGGGCGCATATGGGCCTCGGCCGCGACCGGCCGGATGGAAGCCGTGCGCGGGGCCTGGGGCTGCGGGGCCTGCGGCGGACGCGGGCCGCCGGGCGGCGACGGGGCAAAGGCCGCCGGACCCGGCGCCGCCGCCCCGGGCGGGCGGAGCGCAGGCGCGCCGGGGGCCGGTTGCGGTGTGGCCGCCGGCGCTGCGGCGGGGGCGGCCGATGCCGGCTGGACGGCGGTGCCGGGCGATGGGGCCGCCTTGGCGGCACCCGCCGGCGGCGTGGCCGCAGGTTGCGGGGCCGCCCTCGCGGCGGGGGGGACCGCCGGGGGCTGTGGTCCTGTTGCAGATACCGGGGCAGGGGGGGGCGCCCCCCGCGCAAGCCCGGCCGTTGCCTGCGGTGCCGCGGCGGGGGCCGGGGTGTCGGCAGCCCCCGCCCCTGTCTGTCCCCCTGTCCGCGATGTCACGGCCGCGGCCCGTGCTTCGGTGCCCTCTGCCGGTGCCGCGGCTCCGGCCAGCCGCGCCCTGCGCCCGCCACGGGCCTCTTCGTCGCCCGCCCGCGCCCCGGGTCCCGCCGTGCCCGCGGCACCGCGGCGGCGGAGCCGTTCGGCCCTTTCCTCCGCGGTTGCGCGGGGGATGGGGGTGCGTGGGGTATCGGATGACTGGCTCAAATCGGCCTCTGCTCTCGCGGCGTGAATTGCCTCGTTCTGCAAATCCATACATAAATGGCACCGGAACTTCCAGCACCCGTTGCTGGCGGACGGAGATCCCGATGGCTGAGAATATCGTGAACGTGGCCCCCAGGCGCCGTTTCCGCATGCCGCGCACCATCGCCGCGCTGATGCTGCGCGAGATGTCGACGACCAACGGCCGCTCGCCCGGCGGCTATCTTTGGGCGGTGCTGGAACCGGTGCTGGCGCTGGCGCTGCTGTCGGTGGTGTTTTCCTACATGTTCCGCACCCCGGCGCTCGGCGTGAACTTTCCGCTGTTCTACGCCACCGGCTATCTGCCGTTCATGTATTACAGCGAGTTGAACGCCAAGATCGCCACCTCGATCCGGTTTTCCCGGCCCCTGCTGGCCTATCCTACCGTGACCTTCGTCGATGCGCTGATCGGGCGGTTCCTGGTGACGTCGATGACGCAGATGCTGGTCGCCTATATCATCCTGACCGGGATCCTGACGCTGTTCGACACCCGCACGATCCTGTCCTTTCCCCCGATCTTCCTGGGCTTTGCGATGGCGGCGGCACTGGGGCTCGGGCTCGGTACGCTCAACTGCTATCTGTTCTCGGCCTTTCCGGCCTGGGAACGCGCCTGGGGCGTGCTGACGCGGCCCTTGTTCATCATTTCCTGCATCCTCTTCACGTTCGAGGCGGTGCCGGAATCGGCCCAGCAGATCCTGTGGTTCAATCCGCTGGTGCATGTGACCGGCACCGTCAGGTCGGGCGTCTATGCGACCTATGACGCGGCCTATACCTCGCCGCTCTACGTATTCGGCATCTCGGCGCTGGCGCTGGCCCTGGGGCTGGCGCTGCTGCGCGGCAGCCACCGGGCCTTCGTCAACGAATAGACGGGGATCAGAGAAGGAAATCCCCCGCCGTCAACCCGGCCACTCCCGCGACGAGAACCGTGAAATCCGCGATCCCGTCGCCGTTCGCATCGCCCTGCACCAGCCAGCCGGTGCCATTCTGCGCCGCGCGCAACTGGCCCGCGGCGGTGAAGGCCGCGTCGCCGACGAACACGAAGGCCTGATCGCCCGCCAGATCGGCCCGTGCGTCGATGGCCGACAGGTCGATGCGGTCCTCGCCCGGGGTGAAATCGGTGATCGTGTCGTGCTGCCGCCCGCGGCTGTCGGCGAGGCCGCGGAACACGAACACGTCATTGCCCGCCCCGCCGGTGAGCGTATCTGCCCCCGGCCCGCCGATCAGCGTGTCATCGCCGACGCCACCCAGAAGCAGGTCATCGCCCGTGCCGCCGCTCAGAAGGTCGTTGCCCGCGCCGCCTTCCAGCAGGTCGTTGCCGTCCTCGCCGTTCAGCGTGTCATCGCCATCTCCGCCGCGGAGCGTGTCGTTGCCAAGGCTGCCGAAGAGGGTGTCGTCGCCCGCGCCGCCATCGGCGATGTCATCGCCGGCGCCGCCCGCGATCCAGTCGTTGCCGTTGCCGCCGTTCAGCAGGTCATCGCCCGCGCCGCCGTCCAGCCGGTCGCCGCCGTCCTCGCCGTTCAGCGTGTCGTTGCCGTTGCCGCCCAACAGCGTATCGTCGCCGGTGCCGCCGAACAGGGTGTCGTTGCCCTCGCCGCCATCGGCATGGTCGTTGCCGGCCCCCCCCGCGATCCAGTCGTTGTCCCCCTGGCCGAAAAGGCTGTCGTCGCCCTCGCCGCCGTCCATCCGGTCGGCCCCCGTGCCGCCCCACATGGTGTCGCGGCCATCACCGCCCAGCATCAGGTCGTTGCCGCCGCCGCCGGTCATGCGGTCGTCGCCTGCGCCGCCTTCGAGCCGGTCGTGGCCGCCCTCGCCCGCCAGCGCATCATTCCCGTCGCCGCCCAGTAGCGTATCGTTGCCCAAGCCGCCGAACAGGGTGTCGTCGCCCTCGCCGCCGTCGGCATGGTCGTTGCCGATCCCCCCCGCGATCCAGTCGTTGTCCCCCTGGCCGAAAAGGCTGTCGTCGCCCGCGCCGCCGTCCATCCGGTCGGCCCCGGTGCCGCCCTCCATCGTGTCTTGACCCTCGCCGCCCAGCATCAGGTCGTTGCCGTCGCCGCCGAACATCAGGTCGTTGCTGCGCCCGCCGCTCAGCCGGTCGTTGCCCGCGCCGCCCTCCAGCAGGTCGTTGCCGTCCTCGCCGTTCAGCGTGTCGTTGCCGTCGCCGCCCAGGAGCGTGTCATTGCCGGTGCCGCCGAAAACGGTGTCGCTGCCCGCACCGCCATCGGTGAGATCGTGGCCCGCGCCCGCGGCGATCCAGTCGTTGTCGCCTTGCCCCAGGATGCTGTCGTCGCCCGCGCCGCCGTCCATCCGGTCGGCCCCCGCGCCGCCTTCCATCGTGTCTTGACCCTCGCCGCCCAGCATCAGGTCGTTGCCATCGCCGCCGAACATCAGGTCATTGTCGCGCCCGCCGCTCAACCGGTCGTTGCCTGCGCCGCCGTCCAGCAGGTCGTTGCCGTCCTCGCCGTTCAGCGTGTCGTTGCCGTCGCCGCCCAGGAGCGTATCGTCGCCGGTGCCGCCGAAAACGGTGTCGCTGCCCGCACCGCCATCGGCGTGGTCGTTGTTGGCTCCTCCCGCGATCCAGTCGTGGCCGTCGCCGCCCAGGATCAGATCATTGCCCGCGCCGCCGTCCATCCGGTCGGCCCCCGCGCCGCCCTCCATCGTGTCGTGGCCGTCGCCGCCCAGCATCAGGTCGTTGCCCTCGCCGCCATCGAGCGTGTCATCGCCCGTGCCGCCATCGAGCCTGTCGTTGCCGATGCCGCCGGTCATCAGGTCGTTCCCCGCCCCGCCGGTCAGCCTGTCGTTCCCCGCGCCGCCGTCCAGCAGGTCGTCGCCGCTCTCGCCGGCCAGCGTGTCGTGGCCCGCCCCGCCCAGAAGCGTGTCGTCCCCGAGACCGCCGAACACGGTATCGTTGCCGTCGCCGCCATCGGCGAAATCATTGCCGGGGCCGCCCGCGATCCAGTCGTTGTCGCCCTGGCCCAGAAGACTGTCGTCGCCCGCGCGGCCGTCCAGCCGGTCGTCCCCGGCCCCGCCTTCCAGCGTGTCGTTGTCAGGTCCGCCGATCAGCGTGTCGTTGCCCGACAATCCGGCCAGCAGCGCCCGCCCCGTTCCCGCGGCCATCTGATCCGCGCGCGCGGTGCCATAGACCATGTTCTCGGGCCCCCTGACCTGAAATCTTGCGGTGTTGAACAGGACCGCATCGGTGAATGCATTGACGGGAATGGGCTTGCGGTCGGTGCTGGTGATGTCCAGCACCTCGTCGCGGAACGTGATGCGCGCGCCTTCGGCGGTGGTCTCGATCAGCAGCTGCATATGGCTGCGTAGCATCGGGTAGGCCGACAGGTCAATGCGATCGCGCCCCGGCTCGAAGTCGAGGATATGGTCGGTCGCGCCGTCCGGGGTCAGCACGAAGATGTCCGCCCCGGGCCCGCCGGTCATCCGGTCGGCGCCGGTGCCGTCGATGAGGATGTCGTCGCCCGCGCCGCCGAACAGCTGATCGTCGCCGTCGCTGCCCGACAGGATGTCGGCGCCAGCGGTGCCGGTCAGCAGATCGGGGCCGAAACCGCCGGTCCGCGTCACGCCAAGGGGGCCCATCGCGGCCTCCAGCGCCGTCACCCCGGTCTCGCTGCCCGAGGCGACGAAGATGCGCAGCACCCCGCCCGCCCCCGCCGCCGCGGCGATGGCGCTGACATTCGCCAGCGTGGTGCCGGTGGTATCGGCAAGGCTGCCCAGATGCAAAAGCCGCCCGTCCGGCAGCAGGGTGAAAAGGCTGATCCCGTCATCCGCGCCCCCCGCCAGCACGAACACCCGGTCCCCGACCGTCACCGTTTCCACCACCGACAGGCGCTGGAAACGGGTGTCGAGGCTGTCGATCACATGGTCGCGCGGGGTCAGCGTGCCGTCGGGGCGGATCTGGAACACGGTCAGCGAGGAACTGCCCGCCGCGCCGAGGATCGCATAGCTTTCCCCGCCCGTTTCCACCACCGCCAGCGCCGAGGGCAGGGAAAAGCCGATGCCGCTGTCCACCCCCGTCACCGACAGAAGGTCGAGCCGCCCGCTCGCGCCGATGCCGTAGACCGCCAGCCGCTGCCCGGATTCCGATGCGGCCAGCAGCAGATCCACCCCGCCCGCCCGCGCGGTGGCCAGCCGGTCGGGCTGCGCCGCGCCGGGGGCCGGGGCTTCTGCGGCGGCGGGGCCGCCGATCTGGCGCAGGCTGGCGGCGGGGCCGGACAGGTCGTAGACTACCGGCGTCTCGTGCCCCGCGCGCCCGGCGAACGCGTAAAGGCGGCCGTCGATGCCGGCGGCGGTGACGGAAACCAGATCGCCCGCAAAGCCCGATGCATCCGCCGGGCGGATCCGCGCCCCGATCGCCCCGCTGCCGTCCAGCCGGTAGATCGCGCCGGAAACCCCGGTCATCCCCACCGGCAGGATCAGCCGGCCATCGGCCGTATCCACCAGACCGAGCCGCGGCACCCCCAGATGGCCCACGCCGCTGCGATAGCTTTCCTGCGACAGCACCCCCAACGCGCCCGCGGGATCGACCGAAAAGGCGCTGAGCCCCCCGCCCGCCCGCGTCACCGCATAAAGCCGCAGCCCCGCCGCGGTCTCGACCAGTTCGAGATCGGTGATCCCGGTGATGAAATTCGTGATGCCACCCGCAAAGGTGGTCATATGGCGAAAGACTGCCATTTCCTGCCCCCAACCCATGCACCCCCGTGCAGGGCAGAGACTGGCCCGGGCCGGCGGGCAGGGGGGGCCGGGAATGGGGCGAAAACGGGGCGTTTCGGAACAATGCGACGGGCCGGACCCGCCGGGAGCGGATCGTTGCCCCCGCCCTGCGTCAGAGAGATGGGGCCCGGCACCCGCGGTATCGCCGGTGCCGGGCGGCCCGGGGGCGAAATAGCGGATTGCCGAACCCCGCCGCCGTCAGCGGGATGCAGACGCCCGCGCCCGCGGCATCGCCGATGCGGGCCTGTCGGGCCCGCCGGGGTCAGATCAGCAGGTCGCCGAACCCCGCCGCCGCGCCGCCCGCCAGAAGGATGCGGAAATCGGCGCCCGCGTCGCCGTCGAGGTCGATCTCGATGCGCCAGCCCGCGCCCTCTGCCGCCAGCCGCACCTGGCCCGCGGCGCCGTCGAAGGCGGCATCGCCGATGAAGGACAGGGGCGTGGCGGCGGAAAGGCCGGTCAGGTCGATCCGGTCCTCGCCGCTTGCGAAATCGAGGATCGTGTCGGGGGCGGCGGCGGTGCTGTCCTGCGCGCTGCGGAACACGAACAGATCCGCCCCCGCGCCGCCCGACAGCACATCCGCCCCCGCGCCGCCGTCGAGCGTGTCGTCGCCCGCGCCGCCGTAAAGCGTATCGTCATCCGCCCCGCCCGACAGCATGTCCTGCCCCGCGTCGCCGAACAGCAGGTCGCGGCCCTCGTCGCCCTCAAGGGCATCATCGTCGGTGCCGCCGTAAAGGCTGTCCGCGCCGGTGCCGCCGTAAAGGCTGTCTGCCCCCGCGCCGCCGAACAGCCGGTCCTCGGCGACGCCGCCCGAAATCACATCCGCGCCCGCGTCGCCATGCAGCACATCGGCCCCCGCGCCGCCGGAAATCCGGTCGTCGCCCGCGCCGCCGAAGATCGCGTCCTGGCCCGTTCCGGCCTCGATCACATCATCGCCCGCGCCGCCCGCCAACTGGTTGTCGCCCTCGCCGCCCGCCAGAACATCACCATCCGCGCCGCCCCACAGCGTGTCGTTGCCCGCCCCGCCGTCGAGCGTGCTGCCCCCCGTGCCGCCGAGGATGAGGTCGTGCCCGTCCTCGCCCCACAACAGGTTCGCGCCGCTTTCGCCCGCCAGCCGGTCGTTGCCCGCCCCGCCCCACAGCGTGTCGTTTCCGGCCCCGGCCCACAGGATGTCGTCGCCCGCCTCGCCATACAGGATGTCGTCGCCGCCGCGCCCCGAAATCTCGTCCGCGCCCGCGCCGCCCCACAGCCGGTTGCCCGAGGCGTTGCCGCCGATCCAGTCGTCGCCGCTGCCCGCGACCGCCTCTTCGATCACGGTGCCGGGGGCGATCATGATGTTGCCGCGCAGCCCGTAGGCATCCACCGTCCCGCCGGGGGTCAGGTCGATGCGTTGCGCGCGCCGGTCCGACCGCAGGTCCAGCCGGTCGGTGCCGCCGTCGTCGATGATGGTCCAGCTCATCGCGGCGCCGGTGCCGCTGGCGAGGATCCGCCCGATTTCGGCGAAGATGCCGCCGGCGGTGCTGTTCTCGCCATAGACCGTATCGCCGGTGCGCAGCGCGACATGGCCGTAAAGGGTGCGCATCGCCAGCGTGTCGGCCCAGGTCGGCGTCATCACGAAGGCGCGGCTGGCGTCGGTATAGGGGTTCTGGTCCTGCGCGAAATAGGACATGACAGAGGTCTGCCAACTGTCGTTGAGATAGAGGTTATCGCGCCCGTACACCGCCTGCGTGTCGTAATTGCCGGTATGGCCGAGACCGAGCGCATGGCCCAGTTCGTGCAGGAAGGTGTGGTAGCTGTAGCTGTCCACCGTGGTGCCGTGGTTGCCCTGCCAGGCGGTCGAGACATTGACCGTGGCCGACACCATCCGCCCGGTGGTGGTCAGCGACATGCTGGTGAACGCGCCCGCCCGGCTGTCGTCCAGGGTGATGTGGACCGCCGCCCCCGCCCGCGGCGCAGTGTCGAACAACAGCCCGCTGGCCGCCGTCCAGGCTTGCAGCGCCATTTCCGCCATCAGGCGGCCGCCGGCGGTCAGGCCGGAAAGATCGACATTGATCACCTCGCCCGGCCGCTGCGCCCAGGACCGCGTGCCCTGGCCCTGCCATTGCCAATAGCCATGCGTCAGCTGGCGGGCGATCTCTTCGGGGCTGTAGACGGGCAGGGCGGTGGCCTCTGCCGTGTCCGTCGCGGCGGTCTGCGTGTTCATCCTGCCCTCGTCCGTTTTGCCCCGGGGCCCCGCGCCGCCCGCGTCATTCGGACGACAGCGCGTTGCTGACGCCGACGCCCTGGCCGATCAGCCCGATCACCGTGCGCAACGAGTTCACCGGCGATTCCGTCACCAGCACCAGATCCTCGGACTGGATGCGGAAGTTGCGCGCGCTGAACAACCCGTCGGCGCTGGTCAGGTCGATGGTGAACACCACGCGGTTGCGGTCGGGCCCGCTGCCGTCGGCGCGCACCATCGTGGCGGGATATTCGCGCAGCACCAGCACGCCGCCGGGGTTCGCCCGCCCCGACTGCACCCCGCCGATCAGCGACACGGCGTCGAGCGCGGACAGCGCGTCCTTGGGGAAGGGGATGATCTCCTGCTTGCTGGCGGCGCCGAGGGCGAGGAAATGGCGCGCGTCCTCTTCCACGATCACCTTGTCGCCGCCGCGCAGCACCGCATCGCGCGCGGGATTGTCGAACAGCGCCGCGACCGAGGTCGAGCGCACCTTGCCGCCGCGCACCAGCTTGATCTGCGGGTTCTTCAGCGCGGGCGACACGCCGCCCCCGGCGCTGATCAGGCTCAGCACGGTGAAGTTGCGGTCGGGCAGGGGATAGCTGCCCGCCTTGGCCACGCCGCCCACGAGGTCGATGGTGTTCTGCCGGCCGGCCTGCACGCTCAGCTGCACCTGCGCCGCGGTCAGCACGGCGTCCACCTGTTTCTGGATCTCGTCGCGCGCCTGTTCGGGCGTCATGCCGCGGACGCGGACCTGGCCGACATAGGGCACATGGATGTTCCCGGCAGGCGAAACCGTCAGCGCCGAAATCGGCACGGCCTTCTGCGTGGGCGCGGTCAGCAGGGCGTTTTCGTCGTTTTCCCAGATCGTCAGCGCCACCGTGTCGCCGGTGGCGATCACCTGCGAACTGCTGCCCTGGCCGCCGCCCGACCAGCCGCCGGGCAGGTCGCCCGCCCGCGCCGGCACCGGCCAGGCGGCGATGCGCGGCAGGTTGGTCTGGGTGACGGGGACGACCTCGATGTTGCGGCTCTCGGACTGGGCGGATCCTACGATCTCGCTCTGGATGGCGGCGCCGCGGGGCAGGCTGCAACCGGCAAGCGCGGTGCAGCACAGCAGCGCCAGGATCCGCGGGGGAAGGGCAGTAGGCGTGAAAAGGGACACCGGGCGATCCATGTAATGACAGGGCGGCGGAATCAGCAGAAGATCCCCCGAAGACGCGCCCACCTTACCCGCCACCCCCGCAAGGTCAACGCCGCAGGCCCCGGGATCGGCGGTTATCCACAGATCCGCCGCCCCCCTGCGGTCATGTCGCCGGGGGGCGGGGGTCACAGGATGAGGTCGCCCCCCGACAGCCCGGCGACGCCCGTCACCTGGATCGAGAAATCGGCCGCCCCGTCGCCATCGAGATCCCCCACGATGGCCGACAGCGCCCCGGCGAACCGCACCTGTCCCGCCACGCCCGAAAAAGCCGCGGTGCCGATGAACGCCATCCCCGCCTGGATCTGGGACAGGTCGATCCGGTCGATGCCGGTTTCGAACCCGTCGATCACGTCGCGGTTGTTGCCGTTGCCCGCCTCTGCCGCGCTGCGGAAGACGAAGCGGTCCGCGCCGGGGCCGCCGTTCATCACGTCCTTGCCCTCGCCCCCGATCAGGCGGTCGTTGCCCTCGCCGCCCAGAAGCGTGTCGGCGCCCGCCCCGCCGAAAAGCGTATCGTTGCCCGCCCCGCCCAACAGCTGGTCGTGGCCGCCGTCGCCGCGCAACAGGTCGTCATCCCGCCCGCCGTGGAGCGTGTCTGCGCCCGCACCCCCGGACAGTTCGTCCGCGCCCGCGTCGCCGTAAAGCAGATCGGCCCCGGCCCCGCCGGCGATGCTGTCATCGCCGCCCCCGCCATAGAGCGTGTCGATCCCGGCGCCCCCGCGCAGCGTGTCCCGCCCGCCGCCGCCGGACAACGCATCCGCCCCGGCGCCGCCGTCCAGCGTGTCGTTGCCATTGCCGCCGTCGAGCGTGTCCCGCCCGCCGCCGCCGGTGATGCTGTCGTTGCCGTCGCCCCCGTCGATCCGGTTCGCGCCGGCGCCGCCGATCACGGTGTCGTCGCCGATGCTCATGACGACGTTCTCGACGTCCCGGATATGCCACTGGGGAAGGGCCGATCCATAGACGCCGCTGTTCAGATCGACGATCAGGGCGGTGCTCGCCCAATCCGGGGCGCCGGTAAAGTCGAACACAACGGTGTCGATCCCGTCGCCGCCATAGAAATAATCGAAGCCCGAGGCGTAGGCGTAAAAGAAGGTGTCGTTGCCGGAGCCGCCGTAAAGGGCATCGCTGCCGTTGCCGCCATAGAGACTGTCGTTGCCTTCCCCGCCGAAAAGATCGTCGAAGTCGTCCCCGCCATAGAGAAGGTCGCGCCCGTTGCCGCCGTAAAGCCTATCCGTTCCCGTGCCGCCGTAGAGCGTGTCGTGACCGCCCGCGCCGTCAAGCGTGTCGTCCCCCCCGCCGCCGGACAACTGGTCCGCGCCGTTGGTGCCGGTATGGTTATCGTTACCGGGCGTTCCGGTGTAGACCTCTTCGGTCAGGTTGATCTCTTGGACAGTCATGGTCGCTCCCTGCTGCTGCGTGGGGGAAGATGTGGCTCCTTCGGCCGATGGATTGTAGAAGGGGTTCGGGCAGGGGAAGCAGGGGGACTTCCGCCCCCCTGATGCGCCTTGCCGGTTGTCGTCACAGGATGAAATCGCTCGCCGACAGGCTGGCGACGCCGGTGACTTCGATGGCGAAATCCGCCGCCCCGTCGCCGTTCAGGTCGCCCATCACCAGCCCCTGCGCCTTGTTGAAGCGCACCTGCCCCGCCACGCCGGTAAAGCCCGCCGTGCCGATGAAGCTCAGCCCCGCCTGCATCGCGGACAGGTTGATCTTGTCGATGCCGCTCTCGAAATCCCCGATCACGTCGCGTCCGCCGCCCGCACCCGCCTCTGCGGCAGAGCGGAACACGAACTGGTCCGCCCCCGCGCCACCGAACAGAACGTCTTTGCCCGTACCGCCTACCAGCCGGTCGTTGCCCTCGCCGCCATGCAGGGTATCGGCCCCACCACCGCCTACCAGCAGATCGTTGCCACCATCTCCCTGCAACAGGTCGGCCTGTGCACCGCCGTAGAGCAGATCGCGGATCCCGCCGCCGCGCAGCGTGTCGTTGCCTGCCTCGCCCCGCAGCAGGTCTTCACCCTGGCCGCCGAACAGAAGATCGTTGTCGGCCCCGCCATAGAGTGCGTCGTCGTCGCCTTCCCCGCTCAGCGTATCCGCGCCCGCCCCACCCCGAAGCAGGTCGCTGCCACCGCCGCCAAGAATGCTGTCGGCGCCGCCGTTGCCGTTGATGAGGTTGGCGGCATTGTTGCCGCGCAAGGTTTCCACCGTGCCGGAAAAATTGTTCGAACCGTTGATGTTCTCGAAATTCAGCACCTGCTCGCTGCCCGCGGAATAGGACCAGATCCCGGCCGCAAGATCGATGGTGACATCCACCACCCAGGACATGTGGGACACGTCATAGGTGTCGACGCCGCCGCCGCCGTCGTAGACGTCGCCATTGATAGAACTGTCGCCGATCACCAGGTCGTTGCCGCCCCCGCCATTGATCTGGTCGCCCCCGCTGCCGCCGTCGATCGTATCGCTCCCCGCCCCGCCGTAGAGCGTATCCGCGCCAGACCCTCCCTCGATCCGGTCGGCGCCGCCGTTGCCGTTGATGAGGTTGGCCGCGCTGTTGCCGCGCAGGGTTTCCACCGTTCCGGCAAGGTTGTTCGAGCCGCTGATGTTCTCGAAGTTCAGAACCTGTTCGCTGCCCGCGGAATAGGACCAGATCCCGGCGGCAAGGTCGATGGTGACATCCACCGCCCAGGACCGGTGCGACACGTCATAGGTGTCGATGCCGGCGCCCCCGTCGTACATGTCGCCGTCGATGGAGCCGTCGCCGAGGACAACGTCGTCCCCGCCGCCGCCATAGATGCTGTCGCCGCCCAGGCCGCCCTCGATCGTGTCGTTGCCGTCATTGCCGTGGATCGTGTCGTTGCCCCCGCCGCCGAAGATGGAATCGGCCTGGGAGGTGGCCTGGATCAGGTTGGCGACGCTGTTGCCGTTGATGATGATCAGATCCTGGTTCACGCTGTCGCGGAACCAGTCCTGGAACAGCCAGCCCGAGATGTCGAGGTTGTTGCCGAAGTCCACATTGACGATGATCGTATCGTCCGCCCCGAGGTTGTAGTTGCCGTCGATCAGCAGGTTGGTGGCGAACTCGCTGCTGCTGTCCAGTTCCTTGTTGCTCAGGACGATGGTCTTGGAGGTGTTCGACTCGGCGTAGAATTCGATTTTCTCGATCGAGTCCACGTCGAAGCCGTTGGACCCCGCGCCGAAGTCGAAGGTGCCCGCCCCCTGCACCAGCAGCCGGTCGGTTCCCGCCCCGCCATAGAGGGCCTCGCCGTAGAGCGCGCCCTGGCCGTTCACATAGTGGAAGGTGTCCGAGCCGTTCCCGCCGTACATCACGTCGAGCCCGCCCCTGCCGCTCAGCGTGTCGTTCCCGGCCCCGCCGTAGAGCGTTTCGTTGCCGGAACCGCCGGCGATGTCGTCATTGCCCCGCCCGCCGTCCAGCAGGGTGGAAAAGTCGTCGCCGATGATCGTGTCGTTGCCGTCGCCGGTGAACACCTGCTGGATGTCCGAATTGGATATCGCCACGCCGTCGACCGTGCCCGAGTTGTTGAGCAGGTCGATCAGCACGGAACTCGTGACCGCCACGGTGTTGAGCGTGTCGACCCCGGCCCCGCCGTCGAACGAGGTGCCGTGGCCGAAGGTTCCGGCGTAGTCGGAAAATTCGTTGGTCAGGATGAAGTGGTCGGCGGTGCTGACCGTCGACCCCCAGGCGGCGAAATCGAGGTCGTAGAGGATCAGTTCGTCCCCGCCGAACGAGTCGGTGATCGTCACCGTCCACTGCCCGGCGCTGGTTTCGCCCCAGAAGGCGTTGGTGGAAAACAGGTAGCGCTGGTTGAGGTCGAGCGAGCCGCCGATGTTGTTGATCACCTGATGCGTCGTGCCGTTCGGCGAGGTGATGGTGATCACCAGATCGCCGATATAGGTCGTTTGCAGGTCGAGTTCGATGGTGACATGCTCGATCCTGACGTTGGTGCCCTCGGACCAGGTATAGCTTTCGCTGCCGGAGGTGGCGTTGGTGTCGCCGCCATAGACCACGCCGTCGATGGTTTCGGCGGCGTTGATCAGATCCTCGACCGCGCTGAAACGGTTGCTGCTGGTCTGGGCGGTGCCGATCCGGGTCCAGACCTCGGCCAGGCGCACGGCGGCCAGCGCATCGGCCAGCCCGAAGCCGTAGTCGTTCGAGAAATGCATGCCGCCGCCGTTCCAGTGGCCAGCGTTGTTGAATTGCCAGGCATATTCCTCGTTGCCCGAGATGCCGCCGCCGATGGCGGTGCCCACATGGCGGGCCGACAGCGCCAGGATCGACTGCACGTCGCGCCAGCCCAGGCCGCTGTTCGCCTCCAGCATCACGGCGACCACACCCGATATCTGCGGCGCCGCGGCCGAGGTGCCGTTGAAGCTGCTGGTGTAGTTGCCGCTGGAATAGCCCGCGCTGCCGGTGCGGTCGGTCGTCACGATCTCGCCCGGGATGGGCGAACCGAAGGCAGAGACGAGGACGTTGGCGCCATGCGCCGAATAGCTGGACACGAACCCGTCGCGCAACACGGCCGCGACCTCGATCGTGACCGGGTTCGCCTTCCAGCTGGTGGCGGCGGAATCGAGGTTCTGCACCCGCCCGTTGCCGGCCGAGGCGACATAGATCGTCCCGAGCCCGCCGCGCCCCGACACCACGCCCGCGTTGAAGGCGGCGTTGACCTGGGCCATCAGCGCCTGGTTGTACACGCTGTCGAAGAACACCGAGGTGCCCGAGGTGCCGTAGCTCATGTTCACGACATCGGCCTGGTAGCTGCCGCCGCCCGCCGTCCCCGACGCGTAACTGGTCGAGGCGATCATGTTGTTCAGGAAGTCGTCGTTGGTGCCGCTGTTGAAATTCAGCCGGAAGCCGAAGATGTTCGCGCCGAAGGCCACGCCGACCCCGCCGACCGCGTTGTCGTTCGCGCCGATGATCCCTGCGACGGCGGTGCCGTGCATGTCGGCGGCCAGCGCGGGCGAGGCGTCGGTGTCGCCATCGGCGAAATCCCAGTCGCGCGCGGTGCTGTAGTTGCCGGCCAGATCCTCGTGCGTGCGGTCCACGCCGTCATCGCCGACGGCGACGAAGACGCCCGCGCCGGTATAGTCGTCCCACACCCGGGTGAGGTTGAGGTCGAGCTGTCCGGCCGCGGTGTTGCGCAGGTGCCATTGCGAGGCGAAGAGCGGATCGTCGGGGATGTATTCGCGCCGGTCGATCCATGCCCCCGGATCGGCCGGGGCGTCGCCCGCCTTGCCGGCGGGGCCCTCGGCCAGCGGCGCCTCGGGGATCAGCAGCCCGGCGCCGAGCGCGGGCAGGGCGGCGGCCTCGGCCCCCTGTCCGGCCCGGGGCGGCGCCGCCGCCAGCACCAGCACATCCGCCGCGGCATCGGCGGGCGACAGCCCCGCGGCCGCCGCCGCCCGTGCGCCGCCGGCCGCGGTCTGTTCGTCGTCGAGCGCCGGGTCGGCCTCGGCCGCGGCCGCCGCAGTGGCGGTCAGGTCGTCCTGCGGCCGGGGTGCGGCGTCATCGGGGCGGGCGCGGGCGGTTTCGGGAAGGATCGCGTCTTGGTCGGCCGGTTGGCCGGGAATCTGGTGGATGGACATGCTGCGCTCCCTGTCAGGAAAAGTCTTATGGCAACGCCCTGCGGGCGGAGTTCTTGAAATCAATGCTGTGCCGTTCGGATGCGGCACGGACATTCTTTCGATAAACTTCGCGTCGATTCGACGCAAACGGATTGACGCGGCGGCAGGGGTGGCCACGAAGAATTCCGGCTGATTCGTGCCGGAGGGGGCCCCTCAGCCCGCCAGCCGCCGCCCCCCGGCCCAGACCGCCCGGATGGCGCGGTCGTCGCCCATCATGATCGTCGGGAACAGCGCCTGCCACAGGTCGCCCGCCCGCGCCGCCGCCTGCGCAATCACGGGGGTGGAGGCAAGATCGACCACCACCAGATCCGCCTCCATCCCCGGGGCGATATTGCCGATCCGGTCGTCCAGCCGCAGCGCCCGCGCCGCCCCCTGCGTCGCCAGCCACCACAGCTGCGCGGGGTGCAGCGCATGGCCGCGCAACTGCGCCACCTCATAGGCCGCCGCCATCGTGCGCAGCATGGAAAAGGACGACCCCCCGCCGATATCCGTCGCCAGCCCCACCCGCTGGCCTTCGGCCACCAGCCCGGCCATGTCGAACAGGCCCGATCCGATGAAGCTGTTCGAGGTCGGGCAATGCACCAGCGCCGCCCCCGCCTCGCGCAGCCGGTCGCGCTCGCGCGGTTCCAGATGGATGGCATGGCCGTAGACGGCATTGGGGCCGAGCAGGCCGAAGGACTCGTAGGTGTCGAGGTAATCGCGCGCCTGCGGATAAAGCCCCCGGACCCAGGCGATTTCATCCATCTGTTCGCTCAGATGCGTCTGCATCAGGCAATCGGGATGCGCGGCCCAAAGCGCGCCCAGGGCCTCCAGCTGTTCGGGGCTGGAGGTGGGCGAGAACCGCGGCGTGAACACATAGGACAGCCGGTCCACGCCATGCCATTTCGCCAGCAGCCGCGCGCTGTCGTCATGGGCGGATTGCGCGGTGTCGCGCAGCCCCTCGG
Organism: Ruixingdingia sedimenti; assembly: GCF_031432425.1. Lineage (NCBI taxonomy): Bacteria > Pseudomonadati > Pseudomonadota > Alphaproteobacteria > Rhodobacterales > Paracoccaceae > Ruixingdingia > Ruixingdingia sedimenti. The sequence continues at coordinate 34,365 of NZ_JAVKPH010000026.1, forward strand.
GCGCGTTGCGGTCCATGCAGGTCTTGCCCGCCAGCGCCCGCAGCCCCCGCGCCTGCGCGGCGGTGAAAAAGGCATCCACGCTTTCGGGATGGATGGTGCAATAGCTGCACACCGTGGTCGTGCCCTGCGCCAGCATCAGGTCGAAGAACCGTTCCGCCACCGCCGCCGCATAGGCGGGATCGGCAAAGCGCATCTCTTCGGGGAAGGTGTAGAGGTTCAGCCAGTCGATCAGCCGCTTGCCCCAGCTGGCGATGATCGCGGTCTGCGGATAGTGCACATGCGCATCCACGAAGCCCGCGGAAATCAGCGCATCGCCGTAATCCGTCACCCGCGCCCTCGGATGCGCCGCCCGCAGTGCGGCCGGATCGCCCACCGCCGCGATGCGCCCGCCCGCGACCAGCACCGCGCCCCGCGCGTCATGGCGCGCCGCGCCGGGGCCTTCGACCATGGGATCGCCCGCGAACCGCAGCACCTGCCCGACCAGTAGTTCCGCCATCCCGTCCCCCTTTGCGCGGACCCCAGCCTAACCGGCTTTGGCTGTCGCGTAAATTTGCCGTCGGCGCCCTATACGGCCTGTATCCCGGGCCCGGCTTTGGCTATGGTCCGCCCGGAACCGCAGCGGAGGGCGCGATGGCAGACGATCACATGCAGCAGACCTCCGCCGGCGACGCGCTCGACCGTGCGCGGATCGGGGCGGTGCGCGACGCGCTCGCCGACCGCGACGCGGCGCGCGTGCACGATCTGCTCGACCCGCTGCACCCGGCCGACATCGCCGACCTTCTGGAACAGATCGGCCCGCACGAACGGCGCGCGCTGCTGAGCCTCTGGGGGCGCGAGATCGACGGCGAGATCCTGTCGGAACTCGACGAATCCATCCGCGAGGAGGTGATCGAGGCGCTGGCCCCCGACGTGCTGGCCGAGGCGGTGCGCGAACTCGATTCGGACGATGTGGTCGACATCCTCGAAGATCTCGAGGAACCCGCGCAGGAACGCATCCTCGAGGCGCTGGACGCCGAGGACCGCGTGGCGGTCGAACAGTCGCTCGCCTACCCGGAATACACCGCCGGCCGCCTGATGCAGCGCGAGGTCGTCACCGCCCCCGAACACTGGACGGTGGGCGAGGCGATCGACTTCCTGCGCGCCGAGGACTGGCTGCCCGACCAGTTCTATCACGTGATCCTCGCCGATCCGCGCATGCGCCCGGTGGGCTATGTCACCCTGGGCCGGATCCTGTCGGCCAAGCGCGACACGCGCCTGCGCGAGATCATGGAGGACAGTTTCCGCACCGTGGAGGTGACGGCGGCAGAGGGCGACGTCGCCTATACCTTCAACCAGTACCACCTGATCTCGCTGCCGGTGGTGGATGGCGGCGGGCGGCTGGTGGGGGTGATCACCATCGACGACGCGATGAACGTGCTGGACGAGGAACACGAGGAAGACATCCTCCGCCTCGCCGGGGTGGGGGATGAAAGCAGCATCTCGGACGGCGCGCTGGCGACGGCGGGCCAGCGGCTGCCCTGGCTGGTGGTGAACCTCTTCACCGCCTCGCTGTCGGCGGTGGTGATCTCGCTGTTCGAGGGCACGATCGCGGCGCTGGTGGCGCTGGCGGCGCTGATGCCCATCGTGGCCTCGACCGGCGGCATCGCGGGCACGCAGTCGCTGGCGGTGGCGGTGCGGGGGCTCGCGACGCGCAGCCTGACGGCGGCCAACGCGCCGCGGGTGATCCGCCGCGAACTGGGGGCGGGGCTGCTGAACGGGCTGGGGCTGGCGGTGATCCTGGGGCTGGCCGGGGCGCTGATCTTTTCCGACCCCAAGCTGGGGGCGGTGCTGGGCATGGCGATGATCTGCAACCAGGTCGTGGCGGCATTGGGCGGGGTGCTGGTGCCGCTGACGATGAACCGGCTGAAGCTCGACCCGGCGCTGGCCTCGGGCACCTTCGTGACCACGCTGACCGATGTGATGGGCTTCTTCGCCTTCCTCGGGCTGGCGACGCTGATCCTGCTGTGAGCCTGGCAGAGGCGAAGGCGGCGGCGCGGCGGGTCGCGCAGGCGGCGCGGGCGGCGGCCCATGCCGCGGGTCAGGCGGGGGGTCAGGCGGGCGGGCAGGGGGCCGGGCAGGGGGCGGCGGCGGACCATCTGGCCGCGGTGCTCGCCCCGCATGCGGGCCGGGTGCTGGCGGGCTATATGCCGATGCGGACGGAAATCGACCCGGTGCCGGCGCTGGCGCGCCATAGGGGGCCCCTGTGCCTGCCGGTGGTGACGGCGCCCGCCGCGCCGCTGGCGTTCCGCGCCTGGCGCCCGGGCGCGCCCTTGGTCCCCGGCGCTTTCGGCACGCTGGTGCCCGCCGCGGGCGACTGGCTGGTGCCCGGGGTGCTGGTGGTGCCGCTGCTGGCCTTCGACCGGCGCGGCTATCGCCTGGGCTATGGCGGCGGCTTCTACGACCGCACCTTGCAGGCCCTGCGCGCGGGGGGCGCGGTCCGGGCCATCGGCTTTGCCTTCGCCGCGCAGGAACTGCCCGAGGTGCCCACCGACGCGACCGACCAGCCGCTCGACCTGATCGTGACGGAACGGGGCGCGCTGGTCCCGCAGCCCTGACCGCCGCGCCCCTGTTTTCTGCCGCGCCGGGGGCTTCGCGCCCCCGGACCCCCGCGGGATATTTATGGACAGAAAATGGATACGGTCGCACTCCAGCCCGCCCAGTTCATTTTCTGTCCCCAAATATCCCCGCCGGAGGCCACCGCCCTTTCCACCCGCACTGCAGCGGGGCCTTGCGCCCGTCCGTCCCCCGATGCAGGAACGGCGCATGACCGGCCATGCCTTTCCCTTCCACGGCGAGATCCTGACCGCCCGCGCCTCGGGCGCGCTCTGGTGGGCGGCGGCGGGGGTGCTGGTGGTCGCCGACCTGCATTTCGGCAAGGCCCTGCGCCCGGCCCGCCGGGGCGGGGCGCTGTTGCCGCCCTATGACATGGCCGAGACGCTGGCCCGGCTGGACGCCGAACTGGACGCCACCGGCGCGCGCCGGGTCATCGCGCTTGGCGACAGTTTCGACGCCCCGGGGGCGGAGGCGGAACTGGCGGAACCCGACCGGCTCTGGCTGGCGCGGCTGATGGCGGGGCGGGACTGGATCTGGATCGCGGGCAACCACGACCCCGGCCCGGCGGATGTGGGGGGCAGCCTGCATGGCGCCTATCGCCTCGGCCCGCTGATCTTTCGCCATATCGCCGAACCGGGCGCGGTGGCAGAGGTTTCGGGCCACTATCACCCCAAGGCGCGGCTGGCGGCGGGGGCGGCGCCCTGTTTCCTGATCGACGCCGCCCGGGTGATCCTGCCCGCCTTCGGGCGCTATACCGGCGGGCTCGACTGCCGCGCGGATGTGCTGGCGGGGCTGATGGGGCCGGGGGCACTGGCGGTGCTGACGGGGCGGCGGGCGCGGCTGGTGCCGATGCCGCGCTAAGCGCGCGTTGACCGTCCTGCCCTAGGCCGGAGCGCGCGTATCCCCTAGATTGGGGCAAAGAGGAACCGGATGATCCGCCGCCGCCTGTACATCCTGCTTCGGCTGGCGCTGCTGGCCGTCACCGCCGGGGCGCTGGTTGCGGCGCTGCGGACGGCGCCTTTTGTCGCGCCCTTCACCGAACGGACGGTGGCGGCCACGCAGATTGCGCTGGAACGGGCGATGGCGCGGGTGGTGACGGCGGAATGGCTTCTGCCCCGGCTCGACGGGGCGCTGGCGGCGGAGGATCTGGCGCGGGCCGATATGCTGGCGGGCCTTGCCGCCGACCACGCCATTCCCCTGCCGACCGACCGCATCGCGGCGCTGGAGGCGCTGCGCGCGGCGGAATCGGGCTGGCTCAACGGGGCGTTGGATTGCGGCCTGTGCGCGCTCGACCTGACCGAATGCCGGTCGGTCGGGCAGCTTGCCGCCTGCGGCCTGCCGCTGGAACTGACCCCGGTGGGCGATGCCAATGCCCTGCGGCGGGCCGCCGTCGCGGCGGCGGCGGGGGAGGATGTCGACCGGCTGGAGGTCGGGCTGGCGCTGGTGGGCCTTGGCGCCAGTGCGCTGGTGCTGATGACCGGCGGCGGCTCGGCGGTGGTCAAGGTCGGGGCCTCGGGCCTGCGGGTGGCGCGGCGGATGGGCACGCTGACGCCCGCCTTTGCCCGGGTGCTGGCCGATGCCGCCGACCTGCCGGTGGCCTGGGGGCGGCTGCCGGCCTATGCCGCGGGCAACGCGCCGCTGGCGGCGGTGACGGATACCGCGCGGCTGGCCCGGCTCGGCGCGATCGCGGGCGACATCGGCGTGATCCGCCGCAACACCTCCACCGCCGATACGGTCCTGCTGCTGCGCCATGTGGACAGCGCCGAGGACGCCGCGCGCCTTGCCCGGCTGTCCGACGCCGCAGGCCCCGCCACGCCCCGGGTGATGGAGGTCTTGGGCAAATCCCGCGCCTTCCGCGCCCTGCTGCGGCTGACGGATGCGGCGCTGGCGGCGCTGGCGCTGGTCTGGGCGCTGGCGGTGCAACTGGGCACGATGATCGCCGGCTGGATGGGCCGCGCCGCCCTGCGCGCGCTGCGCCCCCCGCGCCCGCCCCGCCGCGTACCACCGCCGGTTGCCAAGCCGCCCCCCCTGCGCCATGATCCCCGCGCCTGAGGAGGGATCATGCGCAAGTTCCTGGTCGTGCTCGACGACAGCCGCGAATGCCTGAACGCGATGCGCTTTGCCGCGCTGCGCGCCGCGCGCACGGGGGGCGGCGTCATCATCCTGTCGATCATCCCGCCCGAGGAATTCCGCCACTGGCTCGGCGTCGCCGAACTCATGCGGGCCGAGGCGCGCGAGCGGATCGAGGCGCATTTCGAGGTATTCGCGAAATGGATGCGCGACCGGCAGGGGGTGAACCCCGAACTGGTGATCCGCGAGGGCGACCCGGTGAACGAGATCCTCGACCTCATCCGCGACAACCCGGAAATCGGGGTGCTGGTTCTGGGCGCGGGTACCGACAAGGCGGGGCCCGGGCCGCTCGTCACCGCGCTCAGCCGCAATTCGGGCAGCCTGCCGGTGCCGATCACCATCGTGCCGGGCGACCTGTCCAAGGAACGGCTGGAGGCGATCACCTGAACGTGCCCGCCGGCCCACCCGCCTGCGACAATTTAGAAGTGTTCCAAACTTGACTTGCCGACCCCGGGGGCGCATATCCCTTGGCAGCAGTCGGAGTCCCCACATGTTCATCCAGACCGAATCCACCCCGAACCCCGCCACGCTCAAGTTCCTGCCCGGCCAGACCGTGCTGGACATGGGCACAGCCGATTTTCCCTCGGCCGAGGCGGCGCAGAAATCGCCGCTCGCGCGGCGCATCTTTGCCGTCAGCGGCGTGGCCGGCGTCTTTTTCGGCACCGATTTCGTGACCGTGACCAAGGCGGCGGACGTGCCGTGGGAACATGTCAAGCCCGCGATCCTGGGCGCGATCATGGAACATTACCAGTCCGGCGCCCCGGTGATCGAGGGCGATGGCGCGCAGCCATCGGGCCATGCCGCGCATGACGGGCCGGATGCCGATATCGTGGCCCAGATCAAGGAACTGCTGGATACCCGCGTGCGCCCGGCGGTGGCGCAGGACGGCGGCGACATCACCTTCCACGGCTTCGACCGTGGGGTGGTCTATCTGCACATGCAGGGCGCCTGCGCCGGTTGCCCCTCGTCCACGCTGACGCTGAAGATGGGGATCGAGAACCTGTTGCGCCACTATATCCCCGAGGTGCTGGAGGTCCGGCCCGTCGCGGCCTGACCCTTACCGCAACCGGCATGGCGACCTTTCTCAGGCCGATCCTGGCGTTCGACACCTCGGCCGCGCATTGCGCGGCCGCTTTGGTTGTCGATGGCGGCACCGTGCCGCGCGTCGCCCGGTTCGAGCCGATGCAGAAGGGTCAGGCCGAACGGCTGATGCCGCTGCTGGAAGAGATGCTGGACGAGGCCGGTTTGGCGTGGCCCGATCTGGGCGGCATCGCCGTCGGCACGGGGCCGGGGAATTTCACCGGCGTGCGCATCGCGGTGGCGGCGGCGCGGGGTCTGGCCCTTGGCCTGGGCATCCCGGCCACCGGCCTGTCGGCCTTCGCGCTGATGCGCGACCCGGATGGCCCCGCCGCCCATGCCGCCGAATGGGTCAGCCTGCCCGCCCCGCGCGACCAGGCCTATCTGCAGGCCTTCCGCTATGGCGTGCCGCAGGCCGCGCCCCGGGTGGTGGACCCCGCGGCGCTGCCCGACGACCTGACCCCGCCCCCGAACCTGCGCGTCATCGGCCATCGCGCGGCAGAGATCGCGCGCCCCTGCGGCGCCGGGGCGGTGGAGGCGGCGCTGGACCGGCTTCCCGAACGGCTTGCCCGCCTTGCATCGTGGCGGTTCGAAACCGGCGCCCTCGGCCCCCGGCCCGCGCCGCTTTACGTCCGCCCGGCCGATGCCGCCCCGCCCGCCGATCCGCCGCCGGTGATCCTGCCATGACGCCGGGCGATCTGGCCGCGATCCACGGCGCCGCCTTCACCACCCCCCCGCCATGGTCGGCAGAGGCTTTCGCGGGCCTTCTGGCATCGCCCGGCAGTTTCGTGATCGCGGAACCGCAGGGCTTCGCCCTTGGCCGCGTGGTGCTGGACGAGGCCGAACTGCTGACCATCGCCGTCACCCCCGAGGCCCGCCGGCAAGGCATCGGCGCACGGCTGCTGGCAGGCTTCACCGCCGGGGCCGCCGCCCGGGGTGCGGCGCGGGCGTTTCTGGAGGTCGCGGCCTCGAACACCGCCGCCATCGCGCTTTACTCCGGCGCGGGCTGGCGGGTGACGGGGCGGCGGCGGGGCTACTATCACGGCCCGGACGGGGCGGAGGACGCCGTGCTGATGGCGCGCGACATCGGGGGGGCGGCATGACGACGGAAGATCTGGCGGCGCTGGTACGCGCCCGGGCGGGGGATGCGCCGGTGCGGCTGGGGCTGGTGCTGGGATCCGGCCTCGGCCATCTGGCGGGGATGGTCGAGGGCGTGGCGATCCCCTATGCCGACCTGCCCGGCCTGCCGCAGGCGGGGGTTTCCGGCCACGATCCGCAACTGGTGGTGGGGATGCTGGAGGGCCAGCGCGTCGCCGTCTTCGGCGGGCGGGCGCATTACTACGAACAGGGCGATGCGGCGGCGATGCGCCCGGCGCTGGAACTGCTGCGCGCGCTCGGCGCGGACAGCGTGATCCTGACCAATGCCGCCGGCAGCCTGCGCGCCGACCTGCCGCCCGGCGGCATCATGCTGCTGGCCGACCACATCAACTTTTCGGGCCGCAACCCGCTGATCGGCGAGGCGGGGGATGCCCGCTTCGTCCCCATGACCGGTGCCTACGACCCCGCCCTGCGCGCCGCCCTGCGTGCCGCCGCCGCCGCCACGGGCGAGGCGCTGCCCGAAGGCGTCTATGCCTGGTTTTCCGGCCCCTCGTTCGAAACCCCGGCCGAAATCCGCGCCGCGCGCATCCTCGGCGCCGATGCGGTCGGCATGTCGACGGTGCCCGAGGTGATCCTCGCCCGGTTCCTCGGCCTGCGGGTGGCGGCGCTGTCGGCCATCACCAACATGGGCGCGGGCCTGTCGGACGAGGCGATCAGCCACCACCACACCAAGGCCATGGCCCCCCTTGGCGCGGCCCGGCTGGAACGGGTCCTGCGCGCCTTCCTGCGGGCCCTGCCGCCTGTTTGACAACGCCGCGCGGGCGGGCGACTGTGAAGGCCCGCGCAACCTTTTCCCGCCCCGGTGCCGATGCAGATCTATCTTCCCATCGCCGAGGTTTCCGTCAACGTATTCCTGCTGTTGGGGCTCGGCGGGCTGGTGGGGGTGCTGTCGGGCATGTTCGGCGTGGGCGGGGGGTTCCTGATCACGCCGCTGCTGATGTTCATCGGCGTGCCGCCCGGGGTGGCGGTGGCGACGGGGGCGAACCAGGTGGTGGCCTCGTCGATTTCCGGCGTGCTGGCGCAGATGCGGCGCAAGGGCGTCGATTTCCGCATGGGCGCGGTGCTGCTGGCGGGGGGGCTTCTGGGCTCCGGTTTGGGGATCTGGATCTTCGCGCTGCTGCGCAGGCTGGGACAGGTGGAACTGCTGGTGCAGCTGTCCTATGTGGTCTTCCTCGGCCTCGTCGGCGCGCTGATGCTGCGCGAGGGGGTGGCGGCCCTGATGCGCGCGCGCGGGCCGGCCCCGCCGCCGCGGCGGGCGCATCAGCATTTCCTTGTCCACCGCCTGCCGCTGAAGGTGAAGTTCCGCGCCTCGGGCCTTTACATCAGCGTGATCCCGCCGCTGATGGTGGGGGCCTTCGTCGGGCTTCTGGCGGCGGTGATGGGGGTCGGCGGGGGCTTCATCATGGTGCCGGCGATGATCTATCTTCTGGGCATGCCGACGCGGGTGGTGGTCGGCACGTCGCTGTTCCAGATCATCTTCGTCACCGGCTTTGCCACCGTGATGCATGCCGTCACCGCCTATTCGGTCGATATGCTGCTGGCGCTGGTGCTGATCCTCGGGGGGGTGATCGGGGCGCAGGTGGGCGCGCGGATCGGCGCGCGGCTGAAGGCCGAACAGATGCGGGTGGCGATGGCGGCGCTGGTGCTGGCGATGGCGATCAAGATCGCGCTGGACCTGCTGCTGACGCCGGCAGAGTTCTATTCCATCGCCCGGGGGCGGCTGCCATGAGGGCGCGGGCGATCATCGCGGCGCTGCTGCTGCTGGCCGCCCCCGCGCTGGCCCCGGCGCAGACGCCCGAGGAACGGGTGGTCGCCGGTCTCAGCCAGAACCGGGTGGCGATCACGGCGAATTTCGACGGCTCGGAGATCATCGTCTATGGCGCGATCCGGCGCGAGGCCCCGGCGCCCGCCGCACCCCCCGGCATCATCGTCACGGTCGAGGGGCCCGCGGGCCCGGTGACGGTGCGCCGCAAGGAACGGGTGCTGGGCATCTGGGTCAACGCGGCCTCGGTCCAGATCGACAGCGCGCCGAGTTTCTATGCCGTCGCCAGCACCGCGCCGCTGCCCGAGATCCTGACCGGCGAAGAGGACACGCGCCACCGCATCACCGTGCCGCAGATGATCGCCGCCCCGCCGCAGGCCCGCCCCGGCGGGCCGGACGCCGCCTTCACCGAAGGGCTGATCCGGCTGCGGGGGCGCGCGGGGGGGTATCAGGCGGATGCGGATGTGGCGATGGTCGAGGATGTGCTGTTCCGCACCGATGTGATGCTGCCCGCGAACCTGACCGAGGGCCTGTTCCGGGTGCGCATCTTCCTGACCCGCGACGGCCGGGTGATCGACCGGCACGAGACGGAAATCGAGGTCCGCAAGGAAGGGGTGGAACGCTTCCTGCACCACATGGCGATGGAACAGCCGCTGATCTACGGCCTTCTGTCGCTGGCGCTGGCGGCGCTGGCGGGGTGGGGCGCCTCGGCGCTGTTCGCGCGGCTGCGGTTCTAGGGGGCCAGCCCCGCCTCTGCCAGCAGGCGGGCGGCGGCCCTGTCCAGCAGGCGTTCGCGCGCCGCGCCCTCGACCGGCACGCGGCCGTGTTCCAGCATCAGGGGTGCTGCAAGCGGGGTGAGGCGGTCGAGGTGCAGATGGTCGATGCGGCCCTTCGTGCGGGCCAGCATGTCCTCGATCCGGCCGAAATCGACAAGGCCGCGCATCGCCTCGTCCCGGGTGATGCGCAGCAGCAGGTGGCCGGGGTCGTGGCGGCGCAGCGTGTCGTAGAGGATGTCGGACGAAAACGTCGCCTGCCGCCCCGTCCGCCGCTGCCCGGCGCGGGATTGTTCGATCAGCCCGGCGATGATGGCCGAATTGCGGAAGGTGCGCTTCATCACCGCGCTGGCGGCCAGCCAGCCTTCCAGCCCTTGCCGCAGGCGGGCGGGGTCCAGCAGCGGGCGGATGTCGGGGATTTCCGTCAGGCCCCAGACCAGCGTCGCATAATCCGTGGCGACGAAGCCGAGGGGGTCGAGCCCCTCTTCCTCCATCCGCCGGGTCAGCAGAAGGCCCAGTGTCTGTTGCGCATTGCGGCCCGCGAAGCCGTAGATGCAGCTATGCGCGCGCCCTTCGGCCGGAAAGCTTTCGACCAGCAGCCGCCCCGGTTCGGGCAGGTGCGACACTGCGCGCTGCAATGCCAGCCAGCGGGCGGTATGGGCCGGCAGGCCGGGCCAGCGGTCCTGGTGCAGGAACGTCAGGATGCGGTCGGCCAGCAGGGTCGATGTGGCGAATTTCGTGCCGCTGAACACCGCCACCTTGGGGTCGCGGCCGGGCTGGCGGCTGACCTCGACCGTCAGTTCGTGCAGCGATTCGTAGCGCACGACCTCGCCCCCCATCAGGAAGGTGTCGCCGGGGATGAGCGAGGCGGCGAAGCCTTCCTCGACCTCGCCCAGGGGGGTACCGCGCCCGCGCAGGCGGACTTTCAGCGTTTCGCTGTCGATGATGGTGCCGATGTTCTGGCGGATGACGGCGGCGGCGCGCGGGTCGCGCAACTGCCAGCGCCCGTCGCGTTCCATCAGCCGCCGCCAGCGGTCATAGGCGCGCAGGGCATAGCCGCCGGTGGCGACGAAATCGAGGCAGGCGTCGAAATCGGCGCGGGGCAGGGCGGCATAGGGGCCGGCGGTGGTGACTTCGGCGTAAAGCTCATCCGCCGCGAAGGGCCCGGCGCAGGCGCGGATCAAGAGATGCTGGCAGAGCACGTCCAGCGGCCCCGGCCCGCGCGGTTCGCCATCCAGCGCCCGGTCGCGCACGGCGGCAAGGGCGGCCTGGCATTCCACCACCTCGAACCGGTTCGCGGGCACCAGCAGCGCCTTGGAGGGCGCGTTGTAGCGGTGGTTTGCCCGCCCGATCCGCTGCACCAGCCGCTTGACGTTCTTGGGCGCGCCGACCTGCACCACCAGATCCACATCGCCCCAGTCGATGCCCAGATCGAGGCTGCCGGTACAGACGACGGCGCGCAGCCGGCCCTCTGCCATCGCCTGTTCGACGCGGGCACGCTGTTCGCGCGACAGGCTGCCGTGGTGGATGCCGATGGGCAGGCCGGCCTCGTTCTGCATCCAGAGGTGGTGGAAGAAGATTTCCGCCTGCGCACGGGTGTTGTGGAAGATCAGCGTGGTGCGGTGGCGGGCGACCTCGGCCAGGATTTCCGGGATCGCGTGCCGCCCGCCGCCCCCGGCCCAGGGGGGGGCGGCGGCGGTGTCCAGCATGGCGATGTCGGGGTCCGGCCCCGGGTCGGCGGTCAGCACCGCGCAGGCGGGCGACAGGAACCGGGCCAGCGCCGGCGGATCCTCGACCGTCGCCGACAGGCCCACCCGGCGCAGCCCCGGGGCCAGCGCCTGCAACCGCGACAGGCACAGCATCAGCTGATCGCCCCGCTTGCTTTCGGCCAGCGCGTGGATTTCATCGACGATCACCCGTTGCAGCCCCGCGAAGATGCGCGGCGCGTCGGGATAGCTCAGCAGCAGGGCGAGGCTTTCGGGTGTCGTCAGCAGGATATGCGGCGGGTCGGCGCGCTGGCGCTTGCGGGCGGTAGCGCCGGTATCGCCGGTGCGGTCCTCGACCCGGATCGCCAGCCCCGCACCGTCCAGCGGCGCGCGCAGGTTGCGGGCGATGTCGGCGGTCAGCGCCTTCAGCGGCGAGATGTAGAGCGTATGGAGCCCCGGCCCCGGCGCGGGCCCCAGTTCGGCCAGCGTCGGCAGGAACCCCGCCAGCGTCTTGCCCCCGCCGGTGGGCGCGATCAGCAGCAGTGCGGGTTCGTCCGCCCGCGCCAGCATCGCCGCCTGATGCGGGTGCAGCGTCCAGCCCTTGCGGGCGAACCAGTGGGCGAGGGGGGCGGGCAGGGCAGTCATGCGCCGAACATAAGCCCTGCGCAGCCGCGGCGCAGGGGGGCGGACGAAAAATCCCTAGCGGGCGATCTTTTCCTCCATGACGAACATGTTCGCCCAGGCCCGGTCGATCAGGTCGGGGGTCATCTGGTAGGGGATGCCCTCGAATTCGCAGATCGAGATCATCTGGTCGATCAGGAATGTCGGCTGGTAGTTGGCGAAATTGTTCTGGATCGTCGGGTACTTGACCTTCAGCAGATGGATCAGCGCGGCCTCGTTCAGGGGCATCTTCTTCTTCTTCGCCACCATGGCGAAGATCTTGAGGAACATTTCCTGGTTCGGCCCGTCGATCTTGATCTTGAAGAAGATCCGCCGCAGCGCCGCGCCGTCGAAGATCTCGTTGGGGTGGAAGTTGGTGGAAAAGATCACCAGCGTGTCGAAGGGCACCACGAACTTCTCGCCCGATTGCAGCGCGAGGATGTCGTAGCCCATTTCCAGCGGCACGATCCAGCGGTTGACGATGGCCTGCGGCGGTTCCTGCTGGCGGCCGAGGTCGTCGATGATGAAGATGCCGCCGGTGGCCTTGAGTTGCAGCGACGCCTGATAGGTGCGCGCGACGGGGTTGTAGGCCAGGTCGAGCATGTCCAGCGACAATTCGCCCCCCGTGATCACCGTGGGGCGTTCGCACAGCACATAGCGGTTGTCGAACCGGTTCGAGGTGCGGCGCAGGCTGTTCGGGTCGTCCACCGCGGCCTCGGCCTTGGAATGCACGATCGGGTCGTAGACGGTGATGATCTGGCCGGAATATTCGATGGCGCGGGGGACATAGATCCTGTCGCCCATCGCGTCGCGGATACCGTTGGAGATCGAGGACTTGCCGTTGCCGGGCGGCCCGTACATCAGGATCGACCGGCCAGAGGTGACGGCCGGCCCGAGGTGGTCCAGCAGGCTGTCGGGCAGGATCAGATGGCCCATGGAGCCCACGAGCTGCTGCCGCGTCAGGCGGATGTCGCGGATTGACTGGCGCTTGACCTGTTCGCGGAACATGTCGAGCGGGATCGGCATCGGGCCGAAATATTCCGACTGCGCCAGCGCATCGAGCGCGCGCGCCTTGCCCGCGTCGGTCAGCTGATAGCCCATCTCGTTGCCCGAGGTCGCGTGCAGCGTCCCCGTCGCCTCCACCAGCCGCTGGCTGCGCGCGAGGTCCACCAGTTCCTGCATGATCGGCACCGGCAGACAGCAGATGCGGGCAAGGTCCGACACCATGTCCACGTTCATGCGGAACATGGTCTTGAGCAGCACGTCGCGCATCATCACCGGCGTCAGGCCCACATCGGCCATCGTGCGGGGCGGCGGGGGCGGCTGGACGCCGGCCGGGGCGGTGGCGTTGGGGGCCTGCATGTTCATCGGGCAACCTCGAGTCGTCGCGGATCGCGCGCAGGATGTGCGGGGATGATGGTCAAATTTGGGCCGATCTCAGGCCCCGAAGCGGATCGCGGCCAGAAGATAGAGGATCAGCGACCCCGCCAGCGCGAGGCCCATGGGAAACTTGGCATGGGTCCAGCTGGCCCAGTCGGGCGTCGCGCCGCGGAAGGCGGGCAGGGCGCGCATCGCGCGATGGGCGGCAAAGGCGCCCAGAAGCGCGGCGGCAAAGATGGCCAGGAACAGCCGCAGGTCGCCGAGCGCGACGAAGGGCGCCATCGCGGCGGCGAATTTGGAATCCCCCGCCCCCACCAGCCCCGCCGCGGTCATCACGAACCCCGCCGCCAGTACCACCACCAGATGCAGCCAGCCCCAGGCCCAGACGTCGAGCGGCAGCGCCAGCGGGCCGATCACCAGATAGACCGCCGCCAGCGCGATGACGGCCTTGTTGGGGATGCGCATGAACTTCATGTCGCTCCACGCCACCCAGATGGCGATGGGCAGGGCGAAGGGCAGGAACCAGAGCGCGGCGGCGGCAGGCAGGGCCAGCATCGGATCACGCCCCGCCGTCGAGCGCGCGCAGGCTGCGCACGGCGGCGTCGAAATGCTGCGGATGGGTGTCCACCGCCTCTTGCAGCAGCGCCTTGCCGACGGAAACGTCGCCCGCCTTGACCGCCGTCAGCGCCATCGTGTGCAGCAGTTGCGCCCGTTCGGTCTGGGTCATCTGGATCACCGGCAGGTCGTAGTTGCGCTGCGCGCCGCGCGCCATGACGAGGTTGTTCTTGGCGGTGAAAAGGGCGGGTTCGTAGGTGATCGCCTCGACGAACAGCCTTTCGGCCCCGGCATAGTCGCCGCGCGTCAGCTTGGAAAAGCCCCAGTTGTTCAGCACCGGCCCGGGACGGTTGGTCAGGCCCGCGGCGATTTCATAGAAACTGTCGGCCTTTTTCCAGTCCTGCTTGGAATCGGCCACCATCGCCTCCAGCCGGTAGCGGGCGAAGGTTTCGTGGGTGGGCGGGATGCGGTTCAGCTGCGCCTCTGCCCCCGGCCAGTCGTTGGCGCGGATCAGCGCCTCGGCCAGGTCCACGCGGTCGTCCATGGTCGCCTCGGGCCTGGCCACGATTTCCGACCAGATCTGCGCGCCCTCGGTCGCCCGGCCCGCGCGGACCAGCGATTTCGCCAGCCCCCGGCTCAGGTCCAGCCGGTCGGGGTTTTCGGCCGATGCCTTGGTGAAATAGGCCACCGCCTCTTTCGGGTCGGCGACGGTCAGCATGATGTCCGACAGGTTGCTTTCGTCGATGACGTTCACGCTTTTGATCGCGCGGTCGACTTCGGCGTCGCTGGTGCCCTGGCAGGCGCTCAGGGCCGCCGTGCCGGCAAGGCACAGCAGGGCAAGGATGGGGCGGCGCATTTCGCGTCCTTTGCTGCTCGGCCCTCACCGATCCGAAAGAAGCAGGTACTCACCCGGCCCCCGCCTGACCAGCGAGAAGTTGTGATTATCGTTTTCGCCAGAATAGACCTGATTTTCGGTCTTTGCGATTGCCAGCCGCAGATTTTCGCGGATGGCGTCCGAATTGCCACTGTCGAGCGCGAAGGCGCGCTGAAAGACGCGCCGCGCCTCGCCCGTTTCGCCCTTTTCCATCAGCACGACGCCGAGGTTGTTGAGCGCGGGGATGAAGTCGGGATCCTGTTCCAGCGCCCGGCGCAGGATCTGTTCGGCCTGCCCCAGACGCCCCAGACGCAGGTTGGCCGACCCGATGGCCGACAGCACATCCGCATCCGCCCCGCGTTCGGATGCCGCGCGCAGATAGGCCTTCAGCGCGAGTTCGTGTTCCCCCGCCGCCATCAGCCGGTGGCCCACGGTCAGGCCATCCACCGCCTCGCCCCGCCGGTCGGCGCGGGGCAGGGCGGTGTCATCGCCGGTGCCACCCGAACAGGCCGAAAGCGCGAGGCATCCCGCCACCAGAACCGCCGCGCGCCATGCCACTGTTCACCTCACATCCCACCCCCGCCAAGGACCTTGGCGATCCCGTGCAGCGACGGTCCGATGAGGATGATCATCAGCGGCGGCACGGTGAACAGCATTGTGCCGAGCGTGAGCTTGGTCGGCAAGACGTTCGCTTTCTCTTCGGCGCGCATCACGCGCTTGTCACGCATTTCCGAGGCATAGATCCGCAGCGCCTCGGCGATCGAGGTGCCGAAGGTGGCCGATTGCACCAGCGTGGTGACGAAGGACGCGATGTCAGGCACGCCCGCGCGTTCGGAAAAATCCTTCAGCACCTGGATGCGTTCCTTGCCGGCCTTGACCTCGTGCGCGACGATCTCGAATTCCTCGCCGAGCGCGGGATAGCCCGCCTTGATCTCGCGCGCGACGCGGATGATGGACTGGTCGAGCGACTGCCCCGCCTCGACGCAGACAAGCATCATGTCGAGACTGTCGGGAAAGCCGTTGATCATTTCCTGCTGGCGCGATTGCAGGCGGCGCTGCACCCAGTAGATCGGCAGGTAATACCCCAGCCCGCCGGGCAGCAGCGTGGAAATCAGCATCATGGTGGTGTCGGGTTCGCCATCGCCCTTGGTCGCCATGGTGTAGATCACGCCGAGCAGCAGCAGCCCGATACCCAGCACGAATTGCGCCGCGTGGAAAGTGCGCACCGCGTTCTTGGACCGGTAGCCCGCCCGCAGCATCTTGAGCCGCGCGGTGCTGAGCTGTTTGGCGTCCTGCGGTTCGAGGAAGGTGGCGAATTTCTGCAGCTTGTCGGATCTGTCGGCGACGCGCAGCCGCTGTGCCGGGTCGGGCGTCTCGGTCCGCGCCCGCGCGGCCTCGCGCAGCTTGTCGAGCGGGTCTTCGCGCTTGCGCAGCATCACCGGCAGCGTCAGCAGAATCAGCACGAGGCCGAGCCCGCCGACCGCCATCAACGGCCCCATGGGGCCGAGCCGGGCGACGAGGAAATCGTTGAGAGCGGCGATCAGTTCCATGACCCGTCAGACCTTGATGTTGACCATGATGCGCATGTAGATGACGTTGATCAGCAGAAACGTCCCCACGATCAGCGCCGCCGGGATGAAGGCGGATGTTTCCTTCACCTCGTCGTAGTAGTCGGGTTTCAGCACCTGGATCGCCACCATCGCGACGATGGGAAAGGCCGACAGGAACATGCCCGACCATTTCGCCTCTGCCGTGATCGCCTTCACGCGGCGGAACAGCTTGAAGCGCGAGCGGATCACCTTGGCCAGCCCTTCGAGGATTTCCGCGAGGTTGCCGCCCGACTGCTGCTGGATCGACACCGCCACGGCAAGAAAGCGCAGGTCCTGCATGTCCATCCGTTCGGCCAGCGCCTTGAGGCTTTCGGCCACGTCGCGGCCATAGGCGGCCTCGTCGGCGATGATGCCGAACTCGGTGCCCAGGGGGTCGGGCACCTCCTTGGCGACGATGCCGATGGCGGAAGAGAACGGATGGCCCACGCGCAGCGACCGCACCATCAGTTCCACCGCGTCGGGCAGTTGTTCCTCGACCAGCGCGAGGCGCTTCTTGGCCTTGTTGCCGACCCACATGTAGACGCCGCCCACGCCCATGCCCACCGCGACCAGCGCGCGCACGGCCGTGTCGGCGCTGGTGCCCACCGTCAGCCCCATATAGGCGACGGCGGACAGGGCCATCATGATCATCACCAGTTGGCGGGGCGAAAAGGCGATGTTGGCCTTCTGCGCCTTGGACGCGAGGATGGAATAGAGCGGGATCGACTTCGCGCTCATGTGCTGGCCCATCTCCTTGCGGAGCTGTTCCAGAACCTGTTCGCGGTTGCCGCCCTTTTCCATCAGCGCCAGGCGCCGGTTGACCTTGCTGTTGAGGCTGATCGACTTGCCGAAGACGGTCAGATACAGCCCCTCGACCAGCAAGAGGACGCCGATGAAAACGAGGCCATAGATCAGGGGTGCGGCGCTGATTTGCATGATCGGTCCTCAGGGCAGGGGTTCGTAGATCGACGCCGGCAGGTCGTAGCCCCACTGGCGGAAACGTTCGGAATAATGCGACCGCACGCCGGTGGCATTGAAGCGGCCGATGATCTTGCCGTCGGGCGCAAGGCCGAGGCGTTCATAGCGGAAGATCTCCTGCATCGAGATCACCTCGCCCTCCATCCCGGTGATCTCGGTGATCGACACCATCCGCCGGCTGCCGTCCTGCAGGCGGGATGCCTGCACGATCAGGTTGACGGCCGATGCGATCTGGCTGCGCACAGCCTTGAGCGGCATCTCGATCCCGGCCATCGCCACCATGTTTTCCAGACGGCTGATCGCGTCGCGGGCGTTGTTGGCGTGGATCGTGGTCATCGACCCGTCATGGCCGGTGTTCATCGCCTGCAACATGTCGATGACCTCTTCGCCGCGGGTTTCGCCCACGATGATCCGGTCGGGGCGCATCCGCAGCGCGTTGCGCAGACAGTCGCGCTGCGTCACCGCGCCCTTGCCTTCCACGTTCGGGGGGCGGCTTTCCATCCGGCCGACATGGGTCTGCTGCAGTTGCAGTTCGGCCGTGTCCTCGATGGTCAGGATGCGTTCGTGGTCGTCGATGAAGGACGACAGCGCGTTGAGCGTGGTGGTCTTGCCCGACCCCGTGCCGCCCGACACGATGACGTTCAGCCGCGTGGCCACGGCGGCTTGCAGATAGGCCGCCATTTCCTCGGTGAAGGCGCCGAATTTCACCAGATCGGGGACCTTCAGCTTTTCCTTCTTGAACTTGCGGATCGAGACGAGCGATCCGTCCACCGCCACCGGCGGCACCATCGCGTTGAAGCGCGAGCCATCGGCCAGGCGGGCGTCGACATAGGGGTTCGATTCGTCCACCCGCCGGCCGACCGCGGACACGATCTTGTCGATGATCCGCAACAGGTGGCGTTCGTCCTTGAAGGTGATGTCCGACAGTTCCAGCTTGCCCGACCGTTCCACGAAGATCTGCTGCGGGCCGTTGATCAGGATGTCGTTGACGGTATCGTCCTTCAGCAGCGGCTCGATGGGGCCGAGGCCCATCACCTCGTCGTACAGTTCCTGGTAAAGGGCGCTGCGGTCCTCCTTGTTGAGGACGACGGACATCTCTTCCAGCGCCTCGTTCGAGATGTCGACGATTTCCGAACGCAGGTCGGATTCGCTGGCATGTTCCAGCGCCGAGAGGTTGAGGTTTTCCAAAAGCCGCTTGTGCAGTTCGACCTTCAGTTCGCCCAGCCGTTCCTTGCGCTTTTTCTCCTTGTCCACCGCCACGGCCTGCGCGGCGGTGCGCGGGGGCGGCAGGGCGGCGCGGGGCTGTGCGGCCGGGGTGCGGGCCGGGGCCTGCGCGGGGGCGGCCACCGCCTGCTGTGCGGGGGCCGTCGTCACCGGCCGGGGGCGGGTGCTGTCTGCGCCGGTTTTCTTGAAACGGGAAAACATCGTGCCTCGTGTCCTGCCTTACTTGCGCCCGGCCTCGACCGCGCGGTTGAGGTCGTGGAGCGACTTCGCCAGTTTCTGGATCTCGCGCCGCAGCGGGTTCTTGGCGGCGCTTTCCGCCAGCGGCAGGCCGTGGTCGTTGGCCTGCGTCACCTGACGGCCGCCATCGGGCAGCATCAGTTCGATGTCGATGGACAGGCTTTCCGCCAGCCGCTTGGCCCGGCCCTTGCCCGACAGGTCGGTGAAGCGCGGCGCGCGGTTCAATGCGAAGCGCAGCTTTTCATGCGGCAGGTCCTCGGCCTTGAGCGCGCGCACCAGGCGCAGCGTGTTCTGGGCGGACCGCATGTCCAGCTCGATCAGCGCGAAATAGACATGCGCCTGCGCCAGCACCGTTTCCGTCCAGGCCACGATGGTCTTGGGCATGTCGATGATGACGTAATCGAAATTCGCCTGCGCGATGGACAGGATCCGGTTCATGTCGTCGGGGCCGACGAAATCCAGCGGCAGCATGTCGGGCGGCGCGGTGAAGACATGCACCTTGTCGTTGAAGCTGACCATCGCCTGCACGAAGGATTCACTGTCGAGTGCTGCGGTATCGGACAGCACCTCGAAGATCGCCTCGCGCCGCGGCAGGTCCAGATAGGTGGAGACCGAGCCGAACTGGAAATCGAAATCCAGCACGCAGACGCGCGGGGGTTCGGTCTTGGAAATCGTCGCCAGTTCCCAAGCGAGGTTGGTGACGAAGGTCGTGGCCCCGGTGCCGCCCGCCAGCCCGTGCACCGGCAGCACCACGCCGTCGCGGTCGCCCTTGGGCTTGAAGGTCGGGCTTGCGGCCTCCTGTTCCGTCGCCGCCATCGGCCCCCCGGGGGGGGCGGCCCGGCGCAGCCGGTCGATCGCGTCATGCAGCGCGCCATCGGGCAGGGGGTAGGGCACGAAATCCTCCGCCCCCATGCGCAGCAGGCGGTGCAGCGCGCCGGGGCTGATCTGGCCCGCGACGAGGATCACCTTGATGCCCTTGTCGCGCGCCGCCGCGACGATGGCGCCGATCTGTTCCAGGTCGGCCTCGTCCGCGGCATCGACCGCGACCGCGACGAATTCCAGCGTCGCCGCATCCGGCTGGCCGAAGAACCGCAACGCGTCGTCGAAGGACAGGTCGCCCCAGGTTTCGCCCAGTTCGGTTTCCATGTCCTCGATGAGGATGTCGAAGTTCTGCACATCGCGCGAGATGGTGCAGGCGACAATCGGCGCGGGTTCGGGTTGAAGGGGGGCAACATTCGCCATCTGCTCGGTTCCCTTTTCGGAAGCGCGCCCATTGCCCTGATCCTGATCGGGTGCGTTAGGGGTCTTCATCGCCGTTACACTCTACCCAGTACATGGTCGCACCGGCCGACTCGGATCGGGGGCACGCCGTTTTCATTTCCTCGTTTTGGTGGACAATGGTGGCGAGATTTGGGTCAAAACGCGTTATTGCGTAAATTTGCGCTGACATTCCGTCGCGGCAAGGCAGGCAGGGGGCGGACGGGGAAGGGCAGGGCTGCGGCCCATGCAAAAGGCCGGGCAGAACCTGCCCGGCCTTGGTGCGGCGCCCGACGGCGCGGCGATCAGATGGAAACAATCATTCGTCGCCGCCGACCTGCGTCGCCACCACCTGGTTCTGCGGATGGCGCGTGGTCGCGCTTTGCACGTATTCGCGGTGGATGACCTGCGCGTATTTGCCGTTCAGCACCATCGGATGCTGCGCGACGAAGCCGTTGACCTCTGTCACCGCGCGGCGGTTCAGCCGTTCTTCATGCGGGGTCGGGATCTGGGGTTCCGACTCGCCGCGCGACACCATCGCCTCCAGCCGCGACCGGCTGACGCCGAGCGTGCCCAGATAGGCGACCACCGCCTGCGCCCGGCGCAGGCCGAGCTGCTTGTTGTAGCTTTCCGACCCGACCAGGTCGGTATGGCCGTAGACGCGGAACCGCACCTCCGGGAACTGGCGGATCCAGCCCGCCTGCTGGCGCAGGATGGCGCGCGCGCCCTCGTCCAGCACGGCGGAGTTGAAGGCGAAGTTGACGGTGGTGGGCACTTCGCTGGCGAACCGGCCGGACAGCTGTTCGACATAGCCCTGCTGGCCTGTCTGGACCAGCGTGTTGTTCATCGTGGCATTGCCGAAGGTGCCGTCATCCACCCCCGAGCCCAACTGGCTGCCGGCGCAGCCGGCCAGGGCCGCCACCGCCGCCGCCGCGATCACAAGGCGCATCCGCGATCCCATCGGTTACTCCATCACATAGCCGTAGGGGCCGGCGAAATCCTGCCGTGCGACCTCGCCCGCCGCGCCCTTGGCGCGGGTGCCGCCCGTGACCTTGCCGAACAGGAAGAATTCCTTTTCCGACGGCAGGCGCACCCGGTCGGTCGGCAGGGCCAGCGCCTCGCCGCGGGTGGGCGTGACCAGATGGGGGGTGACGATGATGACCAGTTCGCTTTGCGCGCGCTGGTATTCGGACGACCGGAACAGCGCGCCGAGGATCGGCACCTCGCCCAGCCACGGCACCTGCCCCTTGAGGTTGCGGAAATCGTCCTGCAAGAGCCCGGCGATGGCAAAGCTTTCGCCGTCGCGCATCTCGACCGTGGTCGAGGTTTCGCGCCGCTTGAAGGCGTTGATGGTGAAACCCGCGTTCTGCACCGTGATGGTGGTGTCGATCGCCGACACGGCGGCGTTGATCGTCAGGTTGATGCCGTCGCCATCGACCACCCGGGGCACGAAGTTCAGTTCCACCCCGAAGGGCTTGTATTCGATGCCGATACCGCCGTCGGTGTCGCGCACCGGGATCGGGTATTCGCCGCCGGCGAGGAACTTTGCCTCCTGCCCCGACAGGGCGGTCAGGTTCGGTTCGGCCAGCGTGCGCACGACGCCCTTGGATTCCAGCGCCTCGAGCAGCACCGCGAATTCAAGGCTGCCGGCGGAAAAGCCAAGCCCCACCCCGCCCGAGGCCGACGGGTTCTGCGGGAAGTTGCCGCCGTCGAGCGTGCTGCCGACCGACCCCGGCGTGGTGAAGCTGCCGGTGCCGATGATCCCGCCCACGGTGTTAGAGTTCGACCGCACGCCGAGCGAGGCCGACAGGTTCTTGGACACCGACCGCTGCATTTCGGCGAAGCGGACCTTGAGCATCACCTGCTGCGTGCCGCCCACCGTCATCAGGTTCGACACCCGTTCGGGGGCATAGCGGCTGGCCAGGTCCAGCGCGCGGTCCAGTTTCGCGATGCTCGACACCTGTCCCGACAGCACGATGCCGTCATTGGCGGTGCGCACCTCTATCGGTTCGCCCGGCAGGATCTGGCGCAGGCGTTCCTTGAATTCGGCGATGTCGGGGGTGACATGCACGTCCACGTTCGCGATCAGCCGCCCGTCGGGCGACAGCAGCGTCAGCGTGGTGCGCCCCGGCGTCTTGCCGAGGACATAGATCGAACGGTCCGACAGGGTGGAGATGTCGGCGATGCCGGGGTTGGCGATCGACAGTTCCGCAAAGGCGGTATCGCTTTCCACCACCACGGCGCGGTTCATCGGCACGTTCAGCGCCGACGAGGGCGAGCCCTGCATGACGCGCAGCGTTTCGGCCATGACGGGCGGAGCGGCGGAAAACCCGACCGCCAGCCCGAACAGGGCGGTCGATAAAATCGTGAACTTGATCATGTGACCTGCCTCTCCGATCACGTCTGCCCGCGGGTCTTGGCGCCCGTAAACGCGTCCACTTTGCCGGAGTCGGGCTTTTTTTGCAAGAATCAAAGATTTGTTGCGCGGCATTGACATGAATGGGGCCGTGATGGGCGGGGGTATGGCACAAGGGCTTGGGCCCGCTGCGCCCGCGACGGGCAGATGCGGGGATCAGCCCGCCCCCGCCCTGTTGCGGAAATGCGCCAGCACGAACAGCCGGATGGCCGAGGCGAGCCCGATCCCGGTGCCCCTCGCCGCGTCGATTTCCGCGGCGAGCGTGTTGAGCGGCTGACCGCGTTCGGCCGCGATGTCGCGGAAGGCGCGCCAGAACTCGGGCTCCAGCGACACCGAGGTGCGGTGCCCGGCAAGGGTCAGCGAATGTTTCTCGGGCCGGCCCGTCATGGGTCCTGCGGGTCCTCGCGTCCGTCCTCGCGCCGGTGGGCGTCGAGATGCGCGCGGGCGCGGGCCTTGTCGGCGTCTGCCTGTGCGCGCTCGGCCTTGCTGCGCCCGAATTTCGCGGCATTGGCATCGGCCTGCGCCCGTGCCTGCGTGCGGGCGGCGGCCTTGCGGGCGCGGTTGAGGTTGACGATTTCCGCCATCAGAGCCGCCCCGCGCCGAAGGTGTCGCACTGGTTCGGGTCGCCGCTGCGGTAGCCCTGAAAGAACCACCGCTGCCGCTGGTCCGAGGTCCCGTGGGTGAAACTGTCGGGCACCACCCGGCCCCCCGCCGCGCGTTGCAGCGCATCGTCGCCGATGCGCGCGGCGGTGGCCAGCGCCTGCCGGATGTCGTCGTCCGTCACCCTGAGCCGCCCCGAGGCCGCATGCGCCCAGACCCCGGCATAGCAATCGGCCTGCAACTCTATCCGCACCGACAGCGCGTTGCTTTCCGCCTGGCCCACGCGCTGGCGCCGGGTGTTCACCTCGCCAAGGGTGCCGAGTTCGTTCTGCACATGGTGGCCGATCTCATGCGCGATCACATAGGCATTGGCGAAGTCGCCCCCCGCCTGCAACTGCTGTTCCATCACGCGGAAGAAATCCATGTCGAGATAGACCTTGCGGTCGCCGGGGCAGTAGAAGGGCCCCATCGCCGCATCCGCCATGCCGCAGGCGGAGGTGGTGCCGCCCGAGAACAGCACCAGCGACGGTTCGCGGTACTCCAGGCGCGATGCGGTGAAGATCTCGCCCCAGGCCTGTTCGGTTTCGGCAAGGATGGTGGCGACGAAGGCTTCCTGATCGTCGTCGATCCGGTTGGGCCCGGTGGGGGCCGGGGCGGTGGTCACGCTGCCGGTGCCGTTCAGGAAGGGCGTGACATCCACGCCCAGGAAGGCGCCGATCAGCAGGATCGCCACCGTCGCGCCGATCCCCAGACCCCGGCCGCCCGTCATGCGCATGCCGCGCCGGTCCTCGACATTCCGGCTGGTCCGACGGCCCCGCCAATCCATCGCATATCCCCCTGTCCGATGACCCATTCTGCCGCCGCCGGGGGGGCAAAGTCAAAGGCCCGCAGCGCGGGGCGTGCGGTTGCGGCGGATCGGGGGCAATACCGCCGCTCCCCGCTGGCGAAGGCGCGTGCCTTCGCCACCGCGATGCAGATACCGCTGCCCCGGCCGGGGGCCCCAAGCCCCCGGCCAGCGCCCGCCCCGCCCATGGCGGGCGCTTCTCGCCCGCCGGGGCAGGCGCTGGCCTC
>NZ_JAVKPH010000027.1:0-51228 GCF_031432425.1 Ruixingdingia sedimenti
GGTCTTTGTCGATGCTCATACGTGGGTCTCCTCTGAGAGCAGTTACCACGTCAGCGCACAAAATTTAGGATAGTCCCGAAGACCTTCTGTGACACCGGCCACGGCCTGTTCGGCCGACCGCGCAACCAGGTAAAGACCGCCCGCCTTTTCGACCGCTACCTGGAACGCCCTCTGGCCCTTCCGCTGCGTGCCCTTGTCCGTCTTGACCTCGACGAACACAGGCAAGCCCAGCACCAGCCCGACGACGTCCGAAATGCCGGTCGGCCCGAGCGACACGAACACCCCGCGTTCAGTGCGCACCCGGCCGGCGTTCTGGCGCCAGAACACGCCGTGCGGGTGGAACCGCTTCGAGAGCGCCAGGAGCACCGCGTTGTGGATGTCGGTCTCGCGGTTCATAGGGCGCGCGCCTGGCGGAGCTGTTCGTGCGCGAACGCAGCTATGTCGGCGTCACCGTTGCGCTTGGCTTTGTCATAGCGCTTGCGCATGTTGTCGACGGCTGTCTGGTGGCCGAGGTAGGCCCTCATCTGGGGGATGGTCTGGCCGAGGCGCTTGCGAAGAGCGGCAGCTTCCTGTTGCTGTCGTTCGATTTCCGCTGCTTCCATCTCTTTCAATCGCACGGACTCGGCACGCGATATGCGGGTATCGCGCGCCAGTTCCGCGCCGCACTGGGGGCACTTCGACGGGCCCGCTTCGAACACCGCGACACAGGCCGGGCATTGCCGCACCGATAGGGACTCGCCGTCCTCGGTGTGCGTGTCGTCGCCCGTCCAGGCACGCTTGCCTTTGCCCCGCCAGTTTCGCTCTTGCGTGAGTGTGCCGTGGCGCAGCGTGTTGCCGACCTGGTCGAGCACCAGGCCGAATGTCTTTCCAGGCGCCGTCCTGGCCACGCGGCCGAGCTGCTGGACCCAGACCCTGGGCGACGCGGTCGGGCGCATGGACAGCATGACGCCAAGGGTGGGCAGGTCGAACCCGGCCGAGACCTTGTCGACCGAGAAGAGCAGCCCGGCGTCCGAGAGGGCGTCGATTTTGTAAGCCGCCGCCTTGTCGCTGTCCTTGCCGGTCAGCACCTCGCACTTGTGCCCCGCTTTGCGGAACCGTTCTGCGGTGTCCACCGCGTGCTTGACGTTCACGCAGAACCCGAGCGTCGGGACGCCGACGCCGTGCTCGCGGAACAGGTCGATGGAGTTCGCGAATACCTTGCCCTCTTCGAGCTTGGTCAGGACCTGGCTTTCGTCGAACTCGCCAGCCTTCACCGACACGCCGCGCAGGTCGACCAGGTTGGGCGCGAAGTAGCGAAGGGGCGAAAGGAAGCCCTGGTCCGTAAGCCACCTGGAAGACCGACCTTGGATGTGGACCCGGAAAGTGTCGAAGTTTTCGGGACTGGGGGAACCAGTGAAGCCGATGAACCGCGCCAGCGGCGCGCACGCCATGACCCGCCCATACTGCGCAGCCGACCCGCCCATGTGGACCTCGTCTATGAGCACCAGGGCTGCCGGGTTCGCGGCCAATTCGGCGCGCCGACGGTCTGCAGCCTGGACCGTCATGACCTCGACGCCCGGGAGATGGGCGGCGCGCTTGCGCAGCTGGTTGATGACCGACGAGCGGTTCGACAGGACCCAGACCCGGCGGCCGGTTCGTGAGTAAGCCTCGGCCATGGTCTCGATGAGGACGCTCTTACCGTAGCCGACCGACGCCTCAAACAGGACCCGTTGTGCGCCCTGTTTGAGAGCGTCGCTCACCTTCGCAAGGTCTTCGGCTTGGTAGTCTCGCAGCATGAAAAAGTCCCCGGCCAGACGAGGCCGGGAGGGAGTTAGGTAAAAGCGCGGCGCTTCAGAAAAAGTTGCCGTCGAATTCTTCGGCGAAGAGATCCGCAGCGCGCGCCCGTGGCTTCGGCCCGCGCTTTCCAGGTCCTTCCTTCGCCCGCTCAGGCGACGCCGCCCAGCCCAAGGCCGACGACCGACGACCGGCCAGCAGGTCGCGAACCCGGTTGTATTCCAGGCCCGTGGCATGGGCGAGCTGGGCCCGGGTTCCAGTCACGACGCGCCCGTCGCAATGCCAGAGCGTAGCGACATCGGACACCGGCCTGTCGCCCGCGTATTCGCGGATGGCGCGACGCAGCCATGCCGCCTTCCTGGTGCGCGGCAACCGGTCAAGCAGCCGGCCGATGCCCTGCGCGACACGGCCCCGCGAAATCTCCCCCGGGCACATCCGCAGCAGCAATCCCCACGCAGTGAGAGCCTCGCGTTCGCTGAGAAAACACACGTTGTCCTTGGTGCGCTTGCCGCCGAGCGCGCCAGGGAAAATCGTGTGGCGGACGCACTTCTCCAGGGTCGGAGTTTCGGAACCGCGCGCGCAGAGCAGGTCGAAGTAGGTGTTGTTGTAATCCATGGTCTGTCCTCCCTTGCGAGGCAGATAGGGAAAAGTTTCGCCCCAGAAAAACGGTCGTTGCGGGAAGAGGGCGCAATACCACAAAGCCGGTGCAAGCCGTTTCTGTTGGGAAACGGGGCGGCCCGAAAAAGCCTGAGGGCCGCCCCATTACTTTTTTCTTCGCACCCCCTCTGTGCAGGTCGAAAAATCTCCCCACCTCGCTCCTGAAGTTTTGGGAAGGCGCCCCGTTTTCCCTACTTCAAAACAGTCATCAAGGAGGAACCAACATGACGAAACATCAAACGGTCACCATCGACCAAGACACGGGCGAAGTTTTGGAGGGCACGGCCGTCGCCGTTTCCGCGCCCCAGGCCCCTGCCCCGGCCAATCCCGTGGACGCGATGCTCTCGTTCATCGAGCGCGCCGCCACGGATCCCAGCATCGACTTGAACAAGTTCGAGCGGATGCTGGACATGAAAGAACGCCTCGACGACCGCGCCCGCGAGGACCGCAACCGCGACGCGGAACGCCAGTTCTATGCCGACCTGGTGGCCGCCCAGTCCGCGCTCCCGGTCATCGTGAAGAACCGGAAGAACACCTTCAACAACACCGCCTTTGCCGACCTCGCCGCCATCGAAGACGCCGCGATGCCGGTCATCCGTGCCCACGGCTTCTCGGTGTCCGCGAAGAGCATCCCGGGCGCGGAGGCTGGCAACCAGCGCGTGGTCTTCCGGGTCGCGCACCGCTTGGGACACGTCGACCAGTTCGAGGACGACTTCCCCCTCGACAACCAGGGCACAGGCGGAAAGGCGTCGAAGACCAACATCCAGGCGAAGGGCAGCACGGTGACGTATGCGCGCCGCTACATGCTCTGCGCCTACTTCAACATCGCTATCGCCGATGGGGATGGAGCGCCGCAGCAGCGCCAGTCGGCAGCCCCGCAAATCGCGGCGCCCACCGAGCTCACGGCCAGCCAGGTCAAAACGCTTCGCACGCTCATCGAGCAGACCGACACGGACCCGAAACGGTTCCTTTCGAGCGCGAAAGCGGAGTCGCTGGAAGACGTGAAACCCGCCGACTTCCCCCGCCTGGAAGCGCTGTTGAAGCGCAAGCTCGCGGACAAGCAGGCCGCCCAAAGCACCGCACCGGCAGAAGAAAAACCGGCCGCCTGACAGTCGCGGCCGCCCGCCCGGGCGGCCCGCCAAACCCCATCGAGCAGTCAAGGAGGAAACCAACATGTTCGATTTCACACATCTGCCCACCATCACCCTGCCGAACGGCGCCCTCGCATTCCAGGGCCTCGAACAGGGCACCCACGAATGGCTGCAAGTCCGCGCGGGCGTCGCCACTGCGTCGCGCTTCAAAGACGTGCTGACCCAGCCCCAGAGCAAAGCGGACAAGGACGCCGGCAAGCCTTCGAAGACGTCTTTGACGTATGCCTATGAACTGGCCGGGGAGATCCTGACCGGCGAGCCAGCCGAGGGTTTCTCGACGGTCCACACTCGCCGTGGCCAAGAGCTCGAACCGCAGCTACGCGCTGACTACGAAATGCTCGCGGACACCGACGTCCAGCAGGTCGGCTTCGTGAAGCGCGACCGCTTCGGCGCTTCGCCCGACGGTCTGGTGGGATCCGACGGACTGGTCGAGTTCAAGACCCATTTGCCCAAGCTGCTCATCCCCATGCTCTTGGACGGCGAGTTCCCCGAGGAGCACAAGGCTCAGACGCAAGGTCAGTTGTGGGTGACTGGTCGCCAGTGGGTCGACCTGTGCGCCTACTACCCTGGCCTTCCGCTTTTCAAAGTGCGGGCCTACCGGGATGAGGAGTTCATCGCCGTGCTGGAACAGCGCCTCGCGGCGTTCGACGCCCTGGTTTCCGACACCGTCGCCCGGATCCAAGCCTACGGCCAGCCTGTGGCGTGAAAAACTTTTGACGAGGCCGCGCAAAAAAGCGCGGCCTTTTCCTGCTTGTTTTTACGGCCCGCCAAAAATCTTTGTTTTTCTCGCAGAAATCTTCACCGGTTTTGAGACCGGGGACATATCTCACTTGTATCGGAGGCGGCAGTCGCACCCGACAAAACCAGGAGAAACCACCATGGCAACCGACCGCAAAGAGCACCTCGTCATCGAAACCGACGCCAACGGCCGCACCACTTGGAAATCCGTCCCTGGCTCGGCGGTCGCTTTCTACGCCAGCGCAGACGACGGCCTCAACGGCGCCGCCGAACTCCACGCCGCAGCGGCCGAGGCCTTTGGCCTCGAAGGCGACGACCGCGTGTTGGTTGTTAACGAAGGCTGCGTTCTTGACGTTGTCAGCGTGAAGAGCCCCGAAAAAACCCGCCGCGCTGCCGACAAGCACTTTGCCGAAATCGCCGCAGATCTGGCGGCTCGCAAAGCCAAGCGGGTGGCAGCATGAGCCCCGAAATCCAGGCCCTCATCGACCAGGCCGATGCCTCCATCGCCCAGATGGAGTCCGCCCGCCTGCGCTACACCATCGCGCGGTTCAACCACGTCGTGTTGAGCGCGTCCGACTTCGCCCTCGACTTCACGTTCGAGAACAACGGCGACGGCACCCGGACGGCCATCGCCGCCCACATGACCGCGCTGTGGAAAGCGCCACAGTTCACCAAGCAGGACGCCGAGACCCTTGCCGCCGCAGCAGCCGACGGCGCTGGACGCCCCGCCAAGGCGGTGTTCATCAACGACGCGGTGGATTTGATGGTGACCAACACCCGCCAGCACATCGAACGACTGCGCGCCCTGGCCGCTTGACCCACCCTCTCCCGCCCCCACCTCCGACCCGGCCGTTTCGGCGGCCGGTCCAAACCCCTCACCCCGGAGACATCCCATGACCGCCCAAGCATTCAAAGCCGCCGACGCATTCGCCCGCCAGTTCGAGGGCACGGCGATGCGCCCGCACGAAGCCTTCCGCGCAGCCATAGAGGTGCTGTGCTGCGTCACGCTCGCGACCGTCCCGCAGTATCAGATGGAGGAGCTGGCCAAGGAGTTCGACGAAGCCATCCGCTCTTTCGAACGGTGCGGCGTGTCGCGCGAGAAAGCCCTTACCCTCGCCAAGGACTTCATGGAGGCCTTGGCTGCGGACGGTGGCGACCGGTTGGGCGACATGGCCGCACGGCTGGGCACCCTCTACGCCGGCATGGGCCAGTTTTTCACGCCGTCCTGCGTCGCGTCGCTGCTTGCAAACTTCGTGCTGCCAGACGAAGCGACCATCCGTCGCCACGTCGCGAACGGTGGGTATATGACCGCCGAGGATCCGGCCGCCGGTTCCGGTGGATTGCTCATCGCCCTCGCGCAGCGCGTGCGCGAAGCCGGATTCGACCCGCGCTTCAACCTGTTCGTCCAAGCCACGGAGAAAGACGTCCAGGCTTGGCGCATGTGCTATGTCCAGCTTTCGGCGTATGACATCCCGGCGCGTGTCGTCCTTGGCGACAGCCTGACCTTGGATCGGTGGCGCGTGGCTTACACCCCGGCCTACTGGCGCTTCTACAAGCCGCGCCGTGACCTCGACGCGCTGCTTACGCTTGCGACGCAGCCCGCACCAGAAACCCAACCACTGATGGCCGCAGAGTGATGGAGGCCCTATGACTCTTCTTGTCGTCTATGACCCCAACAACCTGGACGCCCGCGTAGCAGCGGGCGTTCTGCTTTCTGCGCTTGGCCCCGGTCGCCGTCACCGGTCGACCCTGCCCCTGCCCCGGCTCCATCGCGTGTCCGTTCTGTTTGTAGGTGCGCCGTCCGCGCCGGTGCTTGCCGCAGCGCACGCCGAGGCCCGGGCGGTGGCCGTGGTTGCGACGCACGCGGCACAGGTCACACCGCCGGGAGTCCTTTGGGCATCGGGTCCGACGCTGGAAGCGGCGGCGCGTCGGGCTACCGGATCTTGAACTCTTCCAGGCTACGGCCGGCTGCGATGGCTTCGAGCAACCACTTAGGCCGGCGGCCCTGACCGGTCCACGTCTTGATAGGATCTTCGGGGTCCATGTATTGGACCGGCGGCTGCGCCTTGATGTCCACGCCCTGCATGGTCTGGTAGATTTCGTGAAGTGAAAAGCCACGGGCCCGGAGCATCGCGTCGATTTCCCGGCGCACTTCTTTCTTCTCTTCTTCCCGTTTCTTCTTGGCCGCAGCCAAGGCGTCTTTCGCGAGCTGCTCGAGTTCTTCGGCCGAAAGTTTGCTCAGATCCATCACACGCTCCAAAGTTTCGCAGAGAGTAAGCCTGGGTGCCCGCCCATTCAAGCCCCTGTTTCCTGGTGGCGAGGAAACAGGAGGGCCAGATGGGCACTTACGAAGACGTCACGAACCGCATCGTTCAAGCCATCGAAACCGGTGCCGCGAAACCCGACGGCTGGAAAATGCCCTGGCACACGGCCGGCGGCGGGCGGCCGGTGAACGTGCTGACGGGCCGGACTTACACCGGGGTGAACACGCTGAACCTGTGGATGGACATGCAGCAGAAGGGTTACGCGTCGCCCGTCTGGGGCACGCTGCGCCAGTGGAACGAGGCCGGGGCGAAGGTGCGGCGCGGGGAACGCTCGTCGCTGGTCGTGTTCTGGAAAGACCTGCCGAAGAAAGCCGACGGCGACGAAGAGGATGGCAAGCGCTTCGTCCTGAAAACCTCGTATGCGTTCAACGCCGCCCAGGTCGAGGGCTACGAGACGCCCGAGCCTGTGGCCGTGCCACACACCCCGACCGCAGCGCAGGCGCTGGTCGAAGCCGCCGGCATCGACGTCCAATATGGTGGCGGGCGGGCTTACTACCACCAGACGCTGGACTACGTCGCCATGCCGCGCCGGTCGGATTTCTTCACCGACGCGGGGTTCCAGTCGACGTTGCTTCACGAAGCGGCACATTGGACCGGGCACCAGAAGCGCCTTGCCAGGGAATTCGGCAAAAGGTTTGGCGACCAGGCGTATGCGTTCGAAGAGCTCGTGGCCGAGTTGGCGGCGGCTTTTCTGTGTGCGGATCTCGGGGTGTCGAACGAGCCGCGCGATGACCATGCCAGCTACGTCGCCAATTGGTTGCAGGTCCTGAAAAACGACCCCCGCGCCATCTTCACCGCTGCTTCCCAAGCCAGCAAGGCGACGGAATATTTGCTTGGTTTTGCTGGGGAAAACGCAAAAAAGCGGGCCGCCTGAGAAAAAAGTTTGGCGGTTTGTTTGGAGTGAACCCACATCTTTTCTAACTGAAAGATACGGAAACAGAAAAGGACATTCGGCGGCGTAGAAACGGTTACT
Source organism: Ruixingdingia sedimenti (assembly GCF_031432425.1). Classification (NCBI taxonomy): domain Bacteria; kingdom Pseudomonadati; phylum Pseudomonadota; class Alphaproteobacteria; order Rhodobacterales; family Paracoccaceae; genus Ruixingdingia; species Ruixingdingia sedimenti. The sequence continues at coordinate 7,617 of NZ_JAVKPH010000027.1, forward strand.
TCGTTCCAAGCTTTAGGTCGGTGGTTCAAATCCACCCCATGGGGAAACCCATAGGTAGCTCAGTCTGGATAGAGCAAAAGCCACAAAAGCCCGTTTCGCTTGTTTCCCCGATGTTTTGAAGAAAGAGAGATGGCGGCGGTGTAGTCTTCGGTTACTTCGTTTGAGGAACGAGAGGTCGTTGGTTCGAATCCAACTCCCCACAACCATGCGGGGGTAGCTCAGTGGTAGAGCGCTAAAATTTCCGAGACGCCAGTTTCCCCGCCATCTCTCCGCTTCAAGCATCAGCCGCTCCAACAAGGAGGACGCGCGATGCGCATGAATACCGTTCAACACTTCCACCCCAACCACCGGACCCACGGCGGCGCGCCCGCCCAGGTCGTTTCGCCCGAGCAGCAGCTTCGCCGCTTGGTGATGGCTTCCCTGCTTTGGGAAGACAGCTTCTACGTTGACGGCAAGACGTCGACGGATCTGGTGGCCGAGGCCATCAAGCGCGTCGACCCGCAGCGCGTCGGCGACATCGCCATCGAGGCCCGCGAGCAGCAGCATCTTCGCCACATGCCTTTGTATTTGGTCGCCCACCTGGCGGCCGCCCAACCTGGCGGCACTTGGTTGAAGCACGTCATCGCGCGCGTCGTGAAACGTGCGGACGAGCTGGCCGAACTCGTGGCGTTGTATTGCCAAGTCACCGGCCAGTCGCCGAAGGCCATCGGCAAGTTGCCCGCTCAGCTGAAGAAGGGCCTGGCCCTCGCCTTCCCCAAGTTCGACGCCTACCAGCTGGCCAAGTATGACCGCGCGGGGGCCATCACCCTCACCGACGTCGCGCGCCTGGTCCACCCTGCCCACACCGACGCCATCGGCGGCCTGGTGAAGGGCACCCTGTCCGCACCGGACACGTGGGAAGTTGCCCTGTCGGGCGGCGCCGACAAGAAGGAAGCGTTCACGCGCCTTCTTCAAGAGGGCAAGCTGGGCTACCTGGCGCTGTTGCGGAACCTTCGCAACATGACCGAGGCGAACGTCGACCGGTTGCTGGTGCAGGACGCCATCCTCGCCCGGAAGGGCGCAGGCAACGTGTTGCCATTCCGCTTCGTGGCAGCGGCGCGCGCGTGTCCGTCGCTTGAACCGGCCCTGGACCAGGCGCTGGTGAACAGCATCGCGGAAGCCGCCAAGCTTCCAGGCCGGACCATCATCTTGGTGGACGTGTCCGGGTCCATGGACGACAAGCTGTCGGGCAAGTCGGACCTCACCCGCATGGACGCGGCCGCCGCCCTCGCATCAGTCCTGCCGTGTGAAGATCTGCGGGTCTTCACCTTCTCCGACCGCGTGGTCGAGGTGCCCGCCCGGCGCGGTATGGCGGGCGTTGACGCGGTCATCAGGTCGCAGCCGCACGGCTGCACATACCTGGCGCAGGCCGTTCAGGCCGTGAACCAGCACGCCGACTACGACCGCCTCGTCGTCATCACGGACGAGCAAGGATCCGACGGCGCCCTTCCCCCGGCAAAGGGCAAATTCGGCGGCTACCTGGTGAACGTCGCGGCCTATGAGAACGGGGTGGCCCACGGCAAAACCTGGACGCAGGTGTCGGGCTGGTCCGAGGGCATCATCAAGTTCATTGCCGCCTGTGAACGGTGAAAAAAGACCGCCGCATCGTTTGGAGATGCGGCGGTTTTTACCCAGTTCATCAGCAAGGCAAAAGGAGAGAAGCACATGGCCGGTTCAGTCAACAAAGTCATCATCGTCGGCAACCTGGGGCGCGACCCCGAGGTGCGCACCTTCCAAAACGGCGGCAAGGTCGTGAACCTGCGCATCGCCACCAGCGAGAGCTGGCGCGACAAGCAGACCGGCGAGCGCAAAGAGCGCACCGAATGGCACAGCGTTGCCATCCACGCCGAGGGCCCGGCCAAGGTCGCCGAGCAGTATCTGCGCAAAGGCTCCACGGTCTACATCGAGGGCCAGCTGGAAACCCGCAAGTGGCAGGACCAAAGCGGCGCCGACCGCTACTCCACCGAGGTGGTGGTGCGTCCCTACGCGGGCAACCTGACCCTCCTGGGCGGGCGCGGCGACCCGGCGGCGGGTGACGACCGCCGTGCCGCCGAGCCCGGGCCCACATACCAAACAGGCCGCCAGGCCGGTTCCAATGGTGCGGCGGTCACCGGTTCCTACCTGGACGACGAAATCCCCTTCTGAGGCGCACTCCTACGGGCCGTGACTGACGGCCTCAATGCCCATCCTGCCAGCCCCGCGCCGAGGTCATGGAATATCAGGGGTAAGGTTGGGAACCAGCGCATAGGCGGCGAAAAGCCTACCGGCCCGGCGGACTTCCGGGAAGCATTCGGCCAGGTCGGCGCAAGCCGGTGCTGGCGCCGGGACCGAAACCGGCACCGGCCGGGCGGTATATCCCGGAAGCATTGTTCCGCTGGCTCAACGGATAGAGCGCGGCCCTGCGAAGGCCGAGATTCCAGGTTCGATTCCTGGGCGGAACGCCAAGCCCTGGCCGACGAGGGGTTCGACGTCGGCTTGGTGGTCCGCAGCCATGGTGAAATGCGGAGACGCAATCGGAGTCCTTGCGTCTCAAAAGAAGAGGCGGTTCAACCGCAGGATTTCAAGGGCGGTTCTTCGGAGCCGCCCTTTTCCTTATCAGATGTCGGCCAGTTTACCGGTGCGTATCGCCACCGTTAGGCGGCGCAACGGTGGACATACACACCATTAAATCCCCCACATCAAAGGAGGCACCCATGTTCTGGGCAGGTCGTGTCAACGCCGTTCTGGCAATCATCACCTTCGTCGGCCTCGTCGTCGTATGGTCCGTCCAAGGCCCCGGCGCGGCAGCGGGTTGGCTCATCGTCATGGTCCTGGTGCGCATCGGGCTCCGGATCCTCGACACGGTCTGGACGGCCATCACCGGCAATCCACTCATCTACCAGGTCAAGATGCTCGACCGGGACCGTGGCAACGATGTGTGAACCAACCTGGCGTAGCATCGGGGTCGTCCTGATGCCTATCGTGGACATCCGCTATGTGCGCAAGGCGCGGGCGAACGAAAACGCCCCGCCGCCGGGGCCACCTCGCCGCCTGCCCGCGCCCGAGTTTCTGGCGCTCGCAAACGGCGACCCGGAAGAAGAACCGCCCCCGGCCGCCTGACGGCCGGAATCGGATTGAGAATCTGCCTTTTGCGTGCAAGAAAGGACGAAACACAAAATGAGGGAGGCGGGCATGACTGCGGCCAAAGACCTTGAAGCCTTCCTGGGCAACGACAAATTCTCGACGGTCATGGCCGACCCGCCTTGGCGTTTCCAGAACCGCACAGGCAAAATAGCGCCTGAACACAAGCGGTTGGCGCGCTACCCTACGATGGAACTTGAAGAGATTTGCGCCCTGCCGGTGGCGAAGCACCTGGAAAGCCGGGCGCACTGCTATCTCTGGGTGCCGAACGCGCTGCTGCCCGAAGGGCTTCAAGTGCTGAAAGCCTGGGGATTCGAATACAAGTCCAACATCGTCTGGGAAAAGGTGCGCTATGACGGTGGCCCGGACGGGCGCGGCGTGGGCTTTTACTTCCGGAACGTGACGGAAATCCTGCTCTTCGGCACGCGCGGCAAAGACGTCCGCACGCTGGCGCCTGGACGCCGGCAGGTGAACTTCATCGAACAGCCCGAGCCGAAGGAGCCCGACGGCGACCTGTTGAAGACCCGCAAGCGCGAGCACTCCCGCAAACCAGACCAGCAATACGACATCATCGAGAGCTGCAGCTGGGGCCCTTACCTGGAACTCTTCGGGCGCGGCAGGCGCAAAGGCTGGACGGTCTGGGGCAACCAGGCGGACGACGACTACAAGCCCAGCTGGCCGACGTATGCACACAACAGTGGCACGGACGCGTCGCGCACTGCGGCCGAGTAGCTATTCCACGATCACGCCCACAGGCAAGCCAATCAGCAGGAGTGGGCACGGGTTGCCCACCCCGCGCCTGATCCGGTCTTCCAGCTTGGACCAGTGCGTTGTTGCAGCACCGAACTTGTCTGCCACGAAATGCTTTGCAAAGGCCTCCGCGAACGGAACCTGCGCATCGACTTGTTTTTGGACCGCATCCCGCTGACGCCGGGTGCGGTCTTTCATTTTGAACGCCTCGACCATTTCTTCCTCACCGACGAAGCCGTGCTTCACGATGCAGCGCTGAACCAGGCCAAGCATCGACGCTTGCAGAGAGGCGCCACGCGTGATGAGAACGCCCACCGAAATCGCCGACTGGGCATGGAGGCGCTGGAAGTTCTCGAGGTCCCTGTCAAAGAAAGGGTCCTTGTTGTTCCATTCGATTTCCAGCGCGATTGTGCCCCCGTCTGCTCGTCGGACGTGGTCGATTTCGTGGCTGTTCGCAACGGTCTCAACCCCGTCGACAATGAGGCGGAAGTCGAAGTTGTGCTTTGGCCAGCCAGCGGTGTAGAGGCGCCGCCGTAGGCGCTGCGTCGACTGTGCTTCGCCTCCTCCGGATCCGACCAGCTCTTCGACCGGAATCCTTACATCAAGCAGCGCTTCTTCAAGCTCCGCCGCGACTTCCGGGAAATCGACTGTGAGAATAGCACCTGCGTGGTTGCGGATGGCGACGTCGAATCCGGCGGCAATGAGGCGTTGGAACATGCGCTACTCTGTGAACAGGGCCTTGTCCCAGCTGGCTATCAGCTTGTCCCCGAGGTTGTCCATGTGCGGGTCATGGACAATGAGCCAAGCCATCGCCGGGTCTTTCGACAGACCCGCAATAAAGCGCCCGTAATCCGGGACAGATTCCAAAAGCACACCGTAGCCACGATGGTGGTAGCGGCCCTTATATTCGTCCATCCACTCGCCAATCCCGATTTTCTTGACAGCTTTCTCGAACGCCTTCGGTGACACCACCTTGCCTCCTTACCTGTTGCTTTGCCTCGCTAATACCGTCGCAAGACTTTTAAGTTTTCGCAACCGTGCATTGTTTGGAGCGCGCGTTTTTCTTCCCTAACTGACCTTCGAGGCAGTGGCAAAAGGGAGGAAACCAAGCCATGAAAACCTTCGAGGAAATCGACCCACACCTTCAAATCATCAACGACATCGACCAGCACAAAGACTCCGGTGCGCTCGACCGCCGCAGGGCAATCAGCGGACTGGTCTACCGGCTCGCGGATGAACTCATTGCGGGCCACCCCGCACCACGTTCCGACGACCCAGGCTATTTCACGCGCATCGACGGGCTTGTTCCTGCTCTTGCCAATGAACTGGTCCGCCAGCACGACATGGCCATCGCCCACCGCACCCACCTGGCCGAGCGCCTGGAAGCGGACGGCGGCGAGAACGGTGCCAAGGCTGCGGCCATCCTGCGCGAGATGAATGCCGTGGCAGACAGCAAGGCGGCTCTCTTGCGTGCTCGTGGAGATAGCTACCAGCCAAGTGGCGAGACGTCGGACGAAGTTGCCCTACCGAAGCGCCAGGTCACCGCCTTCGAGGCAGCCCTACGCAAAAGAGGTAACGAGATCCGTGTGGCACGCGCTGCGCGACAAGCGGAGGAAGCGGCCGAGTTGCGCGGCTTCTATGAGGGGCGAAACCAGGCGTGGCGCTTGCTGATGGAGAACCAGAAGCGCCACCCGGACACCATCAAGGTGTCGCGTGCCTTCCTGGGCGACTTCCAGCGCGACCTTCTTCACATGCAGAAGGAGAGCTGAACCATGTTCGGAATCATACCAACCCCGGACGAAATCGCCGAGATGCGTTCGAACGCTCGCGACTTGGCCGATATGATTTGCGCTCAGTCCCGACAGCTCGGTGAGGATGATGGTCAGGGCCGACTCTTCACCAGCTACGTCGAAGAGCTTGGCGGCCCCAATGGGCCGAAGGCGGCGGCAATCATGCGGGCAATGGTCCAGGCCGCGAACAACCACGAGTCGCAGGGGGACATGCCCGAGCGGATGTATGACTTCCTGAAAGCCAACTACGACCGCATGAAAGCGGAAGGCGGGCCAGGCCCTCGGATGGAAGACGCGGTGGAACTCTACAACCGCACCGTCAAGGTAGAGGGCTGACCATGCGCGGAGGCGGAAGACCAACCAGCAACACTCGGCCCGTGCAGCCGCCACCACCGAAGCGCGGACACACCCCAAGCCCGGACGCCAAGCTGCCACCGGATCCGCCGCCACCAAAGCCGATGACGAGACAGGACACCATCACACTGACGCGCGATGAGTTGGAGGCCTTGGTCCAAAAGGAAGTCAGGAAGGCCTTGGCCGAAGACGCATCCGAGCGGCGATTTCACTCCATCTGGGGCGACGACTACCGCCCATGACACCAAACGCAAACGCCACCCCAAGGGGCGGCGTTTTGCTGTGGAGGAAGTGGCGGTCCCAGCACGATTCGAACGTGCGGCCTCTACCTTCGGAGGGTAGCGCTCTATCCAGCTGAGCTATGGGACCGTGGTTTCTGTGCGAGTTTCTGTGCGGAGCCTCGCGTCGAGTGTCTTTCTTCCTTACTTTCTTGGCCCCCGGAGCAATAGCCTTCTGCCTTCGGAGGGCAGCACTCTATCCAGCTGAGCTACGGGTGCCTGCGCGGGGGTATATCGGCTTGCGGTCCGGGCCGCAACGGGGAATTCAGGCGAAAAGTTCGTGGCAGAGTTCGAGGGCCGAGACCAGCGCGTCCACCTCGGATCTTGTGTTGTAAAGGCCGAAGGACGCACGGCAGGTCGCCGTCAGGCCCAGATGCGCCAGCAGCGGCATCGCGCAATGCGTGCCCGCCCGCACCGCCACCCCGCGCTGGTCGAGCACGGTGGAGATGTCATGCGCATGCGCCGCACCTTGCAGGGTAAAGCTGAAGATCGCCCCCTTGCCGGCCGACTGCCCCTGCACGTTCAGCCAGTTGAGCCCCGCCAGCCGGTCGCGGGCATAGTCGCGCAGGTCGCGTTCGTGGGCGGCCACATTGGCCATCCCCAAACCCATCAGATAGTCCAGCGCCACGCCCAGGCCGATCTGCTGCACGATGCCGGGGGTGCCGGCCTCGAACTTCATCGGCGGGTCGGCATAGGTCACGGTGTCGCGCGAAACCTCGCGGATCATGTCGCCGCCGCCGAGGAAGGGGCGCATTTCCGCCATCCGTTCCGGCGCGATCCAGATCGCCCCCGACCCCGAGGGGCCATAGAGCTTGTGCCCCGTGATCGCATAGAAATCGGCGCCGATGGCGGTCAGGTCCACCGGCATGTGCACCGCCGCCTGGCTGCCGTCGACCAGCACCGGCACGCCTCTGGCGCGCGCGCCCGCGCAGATCGCGGCCACATCCACCACGGTGCCGAGGACGTTCGACATATGCGTCACCGCCACCAGCCGCGTGCGCGGGCCGATGGCGTCGATCACCGCCTGCGGGTCCAGATCGCCCTTCGCGTCGACCTCGACCCATTTCAGCACCACCCCCTGACGTTCGCGCAGGAAATGCCAGGGCACGATATTGGCGTGGTGTTCCATCACCGACAGCACGATTTCATCCCCCGGCTGCAACCGCGGCGCGGCCCAGGCATAGGACACGAGGTTGATCCCCTCGGTCGCGCCGGTGGTGAAAACGATGCCGTCCTCGGCCGGCGCGTTCAGGAAGCGGGCGATGGTGCCGCGGACGGATTCGTATTTCTCTGTCGCGAGGTTCGACAGGTAATGCAGGCCCCGGTGGACATTGGCATATTCCTGTTCATAGGCGCGCGTCATGGCGTCGATCACCACCCGCGGCTTCTGCGCCGAGGCGCCGTTGTCCAGATAGACCAGCGGCTTGCCGTTCACCTGCCGCGACAGGATCGGGAAATCGCGGCGGACCGCATCGACATCATACATCGTCATACCCCCGGCGGGGCGCCGATGATCGCCCCCAGAAACATCGCCAGAACGATGGCCAGCACGAAAAAGGCAAGCACGATCGCCAGAAACACCCGGCCCAGCACCGGAAAGCCGTGCAGTTCGGCGACAAAGCAGGTCAGCAGCCAGAAGAAAAGGCCCATCCCCAGAATGCCGATGATATTGGCCAGCGGCGGCAGGATCAGCGCAGAGACCAGTTGCAGCACTTGCAGGCACAGCAGCACGAACTGCAACCAGACCACCAGCAGCAGCGCATCGGCGAACCGCCCCTGCCCGCCGCGCCAGCGCCCCAGATGATGCACCAGCCCGGCGGTGACGACCAGCACCCCGCATTGCAGCATCGCAAAGGGCACCGGGCCGGGCAGGATCCCCTGCGCGGCCCCCTGCCCGCCCGTCAGCATCGCCAGCGTCAGATGCGCCAGCAGCGACGACAGCGCCGCGATCAGCGCCAGCGCCATCCAGCGCGCGGGCATCGGCAGGCCCATCGCCATCAGCCGGCGCGCCACGCCGCGCGGGTCGGCCAGCGTGTCGCGCAAGAGCGCGGTCAGAACGGGCAGCGAAAGCTCCATGCGTCAGTGTCCTTGCGGTTGGCCCGCGCGCCCGGCCTCTGCCAGCGCGCTGAGCCACAGAAACAGGAAAACGGCCCCCACCGCCAGCCCCACCACGATCTGCGCCGCGCCGGGGCCGACGAAGCCCGCCACCAGCCCCTGGAACAGCATCAGCGGCGAAACCGCCAACAGCGACCAGAACAGCGCCAGCCGCGCACCGAACCCGCTGCCCCGCCCGCCGAAGGCCCGCGCCGCCAGATGGCTGAGCGCGGCCAGAAGATAGGCGAACAGCGGGAACAGGAACATCGTGCTCATCAACGCGCCGCCGAGCCGCGCGTCGAGCGGCGTCGAGGGATCCAGATGCGCCGCCCGTGCCAGCCCCGGCCATTGCGCGACGAAGATCAGCAGGCAGGCGGCCATCAGCACCGCCAGCGCCCGGTCCTCGCGCACGCCTTCGGCCAGATGGGCGCGCATCACGCCCCGCGGGTCGCGATAGGTGGTCAGGATGCGCGCCGCGACCGACATCAGCCGTTCCTGCGTTCCAGCCAGCGCCGCAGGCGGGACCGCAGTTCCTCGGCGATGTCCGTGTTTTCCACCTCGTCGATGGCCTCGGCCAGGAACGCCTCGATCAGCAGCTGTTGCGCCGCGCGCAAAGGCACCCCGCGCGAACGCAGGTAATAAAGCGCCGTCGCGTCGATCGCGCCCGAGGTGGAGCCATGGCTGCATTTCACGTCGTCGGCGTAGATTTCCAGTTCCGGTTTCGCCAGGAACTGGCTTTCCTCGTCCAGCAGCAGGCTCTGGCTGATCTGATAGCCGTCGGTTTTCTGCGCCTGCGCATGGACATGGATCTTGCCCTGGAACACGCCCACCGCGCCGTGTTTCAGCACCTTCTTGAACACCTGCCGGCTTTCGCAGCGTTCCGCGCCATGGATGACATAGACGGTATCGTCGTGCAGGAACGCGCCATCCCCCACCGCCGCGCCCGCGACATGGGCGATGGCATCGGGGCCGGTCAGGTCCACCACCGCTTCATTGCGCGTCAGCCGCCCGTTCGCCGTCAGGGTAAAGGACTTGAACAGCGACCGCGTACCGAGCCGGGCGAACATATGCGTCACCGCACGGCGGTCGCGGTCGCGGCCCTGCACGCGGACATGGTGGAACCGCGCGCCATCGGCCACGTCCACCTCTGTCACGGTGTCGAACCGCGCGGCGCCGGGGCCGTTTTCCAGAAGCGTCAGGTCCGCCCCCGGTTCCAGCCGGATGACATGGTGCAGCATCACATCGGACGTGTCGCGGGTATAGCGGTAGATCAGCGACACCGGCCGCGCCGCCTGCCCGGTGACGCGGATCAGCACGCCATCGCGGGCATAGGCCGTGTTCAGCGCCGCGAAGGGCCGCGCCACCGGGGTCTGCCCCCGGGCCTCCAGCACACCGTAAAGGTCGCGCGCCCAATGGATGTCGGTCGCCCCCGCATCGGCCAGACGGGCGATTTCCACCCCCGCCATCACCGGATCGTCCGACGCCGCCGCATCGAACACGCCATCGACAAAGACCAGCCGCAGGCGGTCCACATCCTCGAAGGCGGGTTTTTCGTCGCGCAGCTGGAACGGGGTCGAGGGCAGCGCCGTAGCCGCGTTCAGCGTCGCCGGGTCGGTATAGCGCCAGTATTCGTCCCGCCGCAGCGGCAGGCCCATGCCCGCCAGCCGCGCCGCCGCCGCCCCGCGCGCCGCCGTCAGCCACTGCCCCGCGGGCCCCGGCTGCGGCAGGGCGGCAAGGCGCGTCTCCAGCGCCTCTTGCCGCTGTTTCATCTGAACCGCTGCAAGCGCCATCACGCGACCTCCGCCAGGATACCGGCATAGCCGTTGCGTTCCACCTCCAGCGCCAGATCCGGCCCACCCGATTTCACGATCCGGCCCCCGGCCATGATATGCACCACATCGGGTTTGATATGGTCCAGAAGCCGCTGGTAGTGCGTGATCACAAGGAAGGCCCGCCCCGCATCGCGCAGCGCGTTCACGCCATCGGACACCAGTTTCATCGCATCCACGTCGAGCCCGGAATCGGTTTCGTCCAGAATGCACATCTTGGGTTCCAGCATCGCCATCTGGAGGATCTCGTTGCGCTTCTTCTCGCCGCCCGAAAAGCCCACGTTGACCGGGCGTTTCAGCATCTCGGCGTCGATCTTCAGCGTCCTGGCCTTTTCCCGCACCAGTTTGAGGAAATCGCCCGCGCTCATTTCAGCCTCGCCGCGCGCCTTGCGCTGCGCGTTCACGGCGGTGCGCAGGAAGGTCATGTTGCCGACGCCCGGGATTTCCACCGGATACTGGAACGCCAGGAACAGCCCCGCCGCCGCCCGCGCCTCGGGCTCGATCTCCAGCAGGTCCACGCCGTCGAGCGTGGCGCTGCCCTCCGTCACCTCATAGCCGTCGCGGCCCGACAGGACATAGGACAGCGTGGATTTTCCCGAACCGTTCGGGCCCATGATCGCATGCACCTCGCCTGCGTTCACCACCAGGTCGACCCCGTTCAGGATCACCTTGTCGCCTTCGGCCAGTTTCACGTGCAGGTTCTTGATTTCCAGCATCTTTCGTCCTTTCCGGCGTCACACCGGACGCATGTAGAAGTTCATCACCCATCCCAGCCTATCGACGGGAAAGGGCGTCGGTTCCAGGTCGAACCGCGCCATGCGCCCGATCATCATCGCGGGCCGCAGGAAGGGTTCGACCGCATGATAGGCCTTGCGGCCGCGGTAGTCGTCCACCAGCGCCACCACCGGCCGCGTGATGCGGAAGGCGGTGGTCAACAGACAGGCGACACGAAACCGCCCGTCGATCAGCACCACATCGGGGTGCAGGAAATCCGGCCGGTCCCAGACGGAAATCGGATAGCCCGGCCAGCGGCGGAACGCGCGTTCATCCGCCGGGCGGCCCCATTCGACGGTGGGGCCGATATCGGCATGGTGCAGGCGGACATCGGCGCGCGGCGGCTCGACCGCGAACCAGTCCTGCAACCGCGCCACATGCGCCGGGTCGCTTTCGACGGAAAACACCGTCTTGCCCGGCATTTCCGCCGCCAGCACGGTCGATCCGCCCGCGCCGTATTCCAGAATCACCCCCGCCTCGGCAAAGGCCCCGGCGACATGGGCGGCCTCGGGTTCCGGCATGGTCAGCACGGGGCGCTGCGGCAGCGCATCGGCCTCGGGGGCGGGGTCAGCCATGGCGCGCCTCCTCCTCCGCCGGGGCCTGCGGCAGGAACTCGGCATAGCCCGCCGCCAGCCCCTTGCGCCCGCCCCCCCGCGCCGAAAGTTCGTCGAGGCACCACAGCACCAGATCGTCGCTGCCGAACACTCCCGCCGCCAGCAGCGCCAGATGCGCAAGCTGGTCGTCGCCCAAGACCGCGCGGTCCTCGAGGCAGCGGATATAGACCGCATCGCCGTCGATCAGCTGCGATCCGATGGCCCGCGCATCCACCTTGCCGCGCTGCGAATGGTGCAGCATGCGCGCCTTCTGGTGCAGGAAGCGGTGCAGCACGAACCCCTGTTCGCGCAACGCCCGGTCCAGTTCCCACAGCGCCGGTTCGCCCTCGTAGAGGCGATAGAACCGCATCTCGGCCACCACCGCCACCGCCTCGGACAGCCGGTCGCGCGCGCCCTCCAGCACCGCGACCTCCGCCCCCTGCGCATCCACCTTCAGCAGGTCGAGCCGGGGCAGATCCGCCATGTCGTCCAGCCGCCGGGTCTGGATCGGCTGCACCGTTTCCGTGCCCAGATGGCGGCGGAAATGGCCCAGATACCCCACCGCCCGCGCCGACAGCGGAAAAAGCGAGGACATTTCCGACGCCGGATAGGCATGGAACATCGCCGCCCGCCCGTCGCCCACCGCATGGGGCAGCACCCGCACCGCCGGATCGTCGCCGGGCAGGCGCGCAAAGGCGGCGGCGTTCGGCTCGAACCCCCAGACCTCGGCCAGCCCCGCCTGCACCAGCGCGCCATAGACCGGCTTGCCAAGCGGGTTCGCCCCCACATCGGCAATGCGCAGCCGGCGCAACGGTTGCAACCGCCGCCCGAGCCAGTCGATTTTCCGGTCCCTTCCGCGCATCGCCCTCACGCGCCCATGCCTCTGCGGTCCCGCAGGAACCGCTGCCCGTTCAGCCTATCCGCACCGCCGTGCCCGAGGCAGAGACCATCAGCATGTTGTTGATGACCTCGTAATCCAGATCGACACCGATCACGGCATTCGCCCCGCGCCCGGCCGCGCGTTCCTCCATCTCGCGCAGCGCGGTTTCCCGCGCCTTGGCGAGTTCCTTCTCATAGGCGCCCGAGCGGCCACCGAGGATGTCGGTGATGCCCGCGAACAGGTCGCGCACGATATTCGCGCCCAGAATCGCCTCGCCGGTGACGATGCCGAAATATTCGGCGACGCTGTAGCCCTCGACCGACGGGGTGGTGGTGACGATCATCCGACCGACCCTTCCAGCGAGATCGCCACAAGGCTCTGCGCCTCCATGGCGAATTCCATCGGCAGGGCCTGCAACACCTCCTTGCAGAAGCCGTTGACGACCAGCGCCACCGCCTCTTCCTCGTCCATCCCGCGCGACCGGCAGTAGAACAGCTGATCCTCGTCCACCTTCGAGGTCGTCGCCTCGTGTTCCACCCGCGACGATGCGTTGCGCACCTCGATGTAAGGCACGGTATGCGCGCCGCAGCGGTTGCCGATCAGCAGGCTGTCGCACTGGGTATAGTTGCGGCTGTCGGATGCCTTGGCATGCATGCTGACCAGCCCGCGATAGGTGTTCTGCGCCCGGCCCGCGCTGATGCCCTTGGACACGATGCGCGATTTCGTGCGCTTGCCCAGATGCACCATCTTGGTGCCGGTATCGGCCTGCTGCGCGTTGTTGGCGATGGCGATGGAATAGAATTCCCCCTGCGCATCGTCGCCGCGCAGGATGCAGGAGGGGTATTTCCACGTGATCGCCGACCCGGTTTCCACCTGCGTCCACATCACCTTGGACCGGTCGCCCCGGCAATCGGCGCGCTTGGTGACGAAGTTGTAGATCCCGCCCCGGCCCTCTTCATCGCCCGGATACCAGTTCTGCACCGTGGAATATTTCACCTCGGCATCCTCCAGCACCACGATTTCCACCACCGCGGCGTGCAGCTGGTTGGTGTCGCGCTTGGGCGCGGTGCAGCCTTCCAGATAGCTGACATAGGACCGCTTGTCGGCGATGATCAGCGTGCGTTCGAACTGCCCGGTGTTTTCCGCGTTGATGCGGAAATAGGTCGACAGTTCCATCGGGCAGCGCACGCCCTCGGGGATATAGACGAAGGACCCGTCGGAAAACACCGCCGAATTGAGCGTGGCGAAATAGTTGTCCGACTGCGGCACCACGGTGCCGAGGTATTTCTTCACCAGATCGGGATAATCGCGGATCGCCTCGGAGATCGGGCAGAAGATGACGCCGGCCTTCTTCAGCTCCTCCTTGAAGGTGGTGCCGACCGAAACCGAATCGAAAACCGCATCGACCGCGACCTTGCGCCCCTCTGCCGCCGTGGCCTCCGCCCCCTCGACCCCGGCCAGAACCATCTGCTCCTTCAGCGGGATGCCCAGTTTCTCGTAGGTCGCCAGGAGCTTGGGGTCCACCTCGTCGAGGCTTTTCGGCTTGACCGACATGCTCTTGGGCTTGGCGTAGTAATACTGGTCCTGATAGTCGATCGACGGATAGTTCAGCATCGCCCAGGTGGGCTCTTCCATCGTCAGCCAGCGGCGATAGGCGGCCAGACGCCATTCGGTCATCCATTCCGGCTCGCCGTTCTTGGCGGAAATCAGGCGCACGATGTCTTCCGACAGGCCCTTGGGGGCATATTCGGTCTCGATATCGGTTTCCCAGCCGTATTTGTACTTGCCGGCCATCGCCTGCACGGTCTCGACCGTCTCGCGGTCGACACCTTCGCGCAGGTCGTTCGGCGGCCCCGCCTGCCCGATGTCGTCGAGCCCCGTCTTGTCCAGCGCAGCCATCGGCCATCCTTTCCTTCAAGGGGCGTCCCGCCCGGCCCCCGCCGGCCCGGCCGCCCGAACCTAACCCTGCCGCTGCCGGAATTTCCGCCAGCGGTCCAGCCACGCTTCGGCAAAGCGCAGCACGTCATCCTCTGTCACCTGCGGCCCCAGCGAGACGCGGATCGCGCTGCCGGCCACGGCCTCGTCGAATCCCATCGCCCGCAGCACGCGGCTTGCCCGCACCTTGCCGCTGGAACAGGCCGACCCCGCCGAGATGGCGAATCCGGCAAGATCCATCTGCATCACCTGCGTTTCGCCCTTCCATCCCGGTGTCGCGAGGCAGAGCGTGTTCGGCAGGCGCGGCGCAGCTTGCCCGACAAAAATAGTCTCATTGCACTCGGCTGACAATGCCGACTCTAGAATATTTCTAATCTGGCCCACCCGGTCCCAGACACCTTCGGAAAGATCGCGTGCGGCGGCCTCCGCGGCGGCGCCGAAACCGGCGATGCCGATGACGTTTTCCGTCCCGGCGCGGCGGCCCATTTCCTGCCCGCCGCCCTTCATCTGCGCGGCAAGGTCGAGGCCGCGGCGGATCACCAGCGCGCCTATCCCCTTGGGGCCGCCCAGTTTATGCGCGGAAATCAACCCGATGTCGATATCCAGCCAGTCGAAGGCGACAGGGATCTTGCCGAAGGCCTGCGTCAGGTCGCTGACCGCCAGCCCCGCCGGCAGATCCTGGATCACGCCGGTTTCCGAATTCGCCAGTTGCAGCGCGGCTGCCGCCGGATCGGGCACCGCGACGCGCCCGTCGCGGTCCACCGGCAGGTCGGCGCGACACCAGGCCGCAACCGCGTCATGCTCGATCTGCGCGCAGCGCAGCCCCCGCCCCGCCAGCGCCAGCGCCGCCGCCTCGGTCGCGCCCGAGGTAAAGACGACATCCGCCGCCTGCGCGCCAAGCGCCACGGCCACCTGCGCCCGCGCGCGCTCGACCAGCGCCCTGGCCGCACGCCCCTCGGCATGGACCGACGACGGATTGCCCGCCACCTCCATCGCCGCGACCATCGCCGCCCGCGCCTCGGCCCGCAGCGGCGCGGTGGCATTCCAGTCGAGATAGACCCGCGCGCCCGTCACCCTGACACCTTCCCGCAGAGGCCAGATCACAGCCCCCGGCTTCATCTTGCCAAAAATACTCCGGGGGCGCCGGTTGGTGCGCCACTGGTTCGAGAACCAGCCGGCGCGGGGCAGCGCCCCGGCGCCCACCCGTCCACCCGTTACTCTTCGTCCACCACCCGGAACAGCGACGGCACCGCCGGGCAGGGCGTCAGCGCATTGCCCACCACATCCGACAACCGTGTCTGGTGCAGGTAGACATAGACATGCGCCGACAGCCCCTGCCACAGCCGGTTGGTCAGCGACTGCGCCTTGGTGCCCGAAAGCGCGCCGGTCGCCCCCGCCCCGGTGTGCAGCGCCGAAACCGTCTCGTCCACCGCCTCCAGCACCTCGGACACCCGGATCGCATCGGCCGACCGCGCCAGCCGATAGCCGCCGCCCGGGCCGCGCACGGATTCCACCAGCCCCGCCCGGCGCAGCTTGACGAACAGCTGTTCCAGATAGGGCAGCGAGATGTCCTGCCGCTTGGAAATCTCGGCCAGCGACACGCGTTCGGCCTTGTCGTTCATCGCCAGATCGGCCAGCGCCACCATCGCATAGCGCCCCTTGGTCGACAGCTTCATCCCGTCCTCCCCGTCCGCCCCGCGCATCCCCGCCGGGCGCCATCCCCGGCAACCGGCCATTGACGCGCGCCAGAAGGGGGCTTAACTCACTTGGCGCCCGGTCGGAAGAGGTCCGATCGTCTCATCTTCTCCGCGGACCCGCCCGCCGCGGCCCTGCCAAGGAAAGACACAAGGTCGATGCCCGAGGTTATCTTCCCCGGCCCCGAAGGCCGACTTGAAGGCCGCTACCATCCCCAGAAGGACCGCGACGCGCCCATCGCCATCATCCTGCACCCGCATCCGCAGTTCGGCGGCACGATGAACAACCGCGTCGTCTACAACCTGCACTACGCCTTCTACAATCTGGGCTTCACGGTGCTGCGGTTCAACTTCCGCGGCGTCGGGCGCAGCCAGGGCGAATACGATCAGGGCATCGGCGAGTTGTCGGATGCCGCCTCGGCGCTCGACTACCTGCAATCCATGAACCAGAACGCCAAGCATTGCTGGGTGGCGGGGTTCAGCTTCGGTGCGTGGATCGGGATGCAACTGCTGATGCGGCGGCCGGAAATCACCGGCTTCATCTCTGTCGCGCCGCCGGCGAACATGTACGATTTCAGCTTCCTCGCGCCCTGCCCGGCCTCGGGGCTGATCATCAACGGCACCGCCGACCGCGTGGCGCCGCCCAAGGACACGACCAGCCTCGTGAACAAGCTGCACGAGCAGAAGGGCATCACCATCACCCATACCCAGATCGAGGGCGCCGGCCATTTCTTCGAGGACGACGAGGCGCATATGAAACCGATGATCGGCACGGTGTCGCAGTACGTCCGCCGCCGCCTGACCGAGGGCACGCGCTGACGCCATGGCGCTGGTCGACGATCTCGCCGATGCGCTGGCCACCGAGGTCATCGCAGCCATTGCCGAAACCGGCGACGACCGGTTGCACGAACGCGTCGCCAAGGCCATCGGCGCCATGTCGCCCACGCTGGAAGAGGTTTTCATGACCTCGATGCGCCTGCGGCTGGCCGAACGCCGCGGGCGCCTGTTCTTCGAAGCCGAACTGGCCCGCCTGCGCGCGGCCCGTGCGGCCAGCGTGCCGGAGTGACCGGCCCGCGCGCTGCGGCGGCCGTTGTGGGGATGGCCCTCGCCCCGCCCGCCGCCTTCGTGGCGCTGGCAGCGCTTGGCGAATGGTCCTGGGCAAGCTGCTTTCACGCCACGCCGCAGCCCTTCGGCCCCGCCATCGGCAGCATGCTCGGCCTTTTCGCCCATCCGCTTCCCCTCGCCGGGTTTGCGCCCTTCCCGGCGCTCGCTGCGCTCTGGCTCTGGCGCCGGCCGCGCCGGGCCGCGTTTCTGGTCTGGCTTGCGCTTTGCGCGGCGCTGCTGTGGATGCTGCTGCCGCCCGGATCGCTGCACGATTGCGACCGCAAGGGCACCGACACCTTCGTCATCCCGCTGCTTCTTGCGGCCGTCGGCTGGCTGGCCATCCTGATCGCCCTCGCCCTCACCCGCCCCGCCCGCAGGACCGCCGCATGACCGACCGCCTTTCCGCCCAGTTCGCCTTTCTGACCGAGGCCGACCGGCTGAAATCCGTGCTGCGTGCCAACACGCTCTGCGACGGATCGCGGGCCGAGAATTCGGGCGAACACAGCTGGCACCTCGCGCTTTACGCGCTGGTGCTGGCCGATCAGGCGGGGCCGGGGGTGAACATCGACCGGGTGATCCGCATGCTGCTGATCCACGATCTGGTGGAAATCGACGTGGGCGACGTGCCGATCCATTCCGCCGACGGCACCGCGCATGGCTCGGCCGCGGTGCAGGCGGCAGAGGCGCGCGCGGCGGACCGCATCTTCGGCCTGCTGCCCGCCGATCAGGCCGCCGGCCTGCGCGCGCTGTGGGCGGAATTCGAGGCCGCCGAAACCCCCGATGCCGTCTTCGCCAAATCGCTCGACCGGGTGCAGCCGGTGGCGGGCAACATCGCGGCGGGCGGCGGCACATGGGCCACCTTCGGCGTGACCTGGCCGCAACTGGAATCCCGCGTCGGCAGCAAGATCGCCCGCGGCGCGCCGCAGATCTGGGGCTGGCTGCGCGCCCGCGCCAAACCCTGGTTCGACGCCCGCGGCTGATCTTTGCCGCCGACCGCGCGGCAGGCCGCCGCAGCGCCAGTATACAACGGCATACAACACTTCCCTTCCGCGCGGCGATGGGCTATAGCCCCGCCATCGAATCCCCCAACCGAAAGGGCCAGGCGCATGACCAAGATCAAGGTGGCGAACCCCGTCGTCGAACTCGACGGCGACGAGATGACCCGGATCATCTGGGACTTCATCAAGAAGAAACTGATCCTGCCCTATCTCGACATCGACCTGCACTATTACGACCTCGGCATCGAGGAACGCGACCGCACCGACGACCAGGTGACCGTCGCCGCCGCCAATGCGATCAAGCTGCACGGCGTGGGCGTGAAATGCGCCACCATCACCCCCGACGAGGCGCGGGTCGAGGAATTCGGCCTCAAGCAGATGTGGAAATCGCCCAACGGCACGATCCGCAACATCCTCGGCGGCGTGATCTTCCGCGAACCGATCATCTGCAAGAACGTCCCCCGCCTCGTGCCCGGCTGGACCCAGCCGATCGTCGTCGGCCGCCACGCCTTCGGCGACCAGTACCGCGCCACCGACTTCCGCTTCCCGGGCAAGGGCAAGCTCACGATCAAGTTCGTGGGCGAGGACGGCACCGTGATCGAGAAGGACGTGTTCGACGCACCCGGCGCCGGCGTGACCATGGCAATGTACAACCTCGACCAGTCGATCATCGACTTCGCCCGGTCCTCGATGAACTATGGCCTGCTGAAGGGCTGGCCGGTGTATCTGTCGACCAAGAACACCATCCTCAAGGCCTATGACGGCCGCTTCAAGGACCTGTTCCAGAAGGTCTACGAGGAAGAGTTCGCCGACAGGTTCAAGGCCGCCGGCATCACCTACGAACACCGGCTGATCGACGACATGGTGGCCTCGGCGCTGAAATGGTCGGGCGGCTATGTCTGGGCCTGCAAGAACTACGACGGCGACGTGCAGTCCGACACCGTGGCGCAGGGCTTCGGCTCGCTCGGGCTGATGACCTCTGTCCTGCTGACGCCCGACGGCAAGACGGTCGAGGCCGAGGCCGCTCACGGCACCGTGACCCGCCACTTCCGCGAACACCAGAAGGGCAAGGAGACCTCGACCAACTCCATCGCCTCGATCTACGCCTGGACCGGGGGCCTGAAGCATCGCGCGAAACTGGACAACAATCCGCAACTGACGCGTTTCGCCGAAACGCTGGAACGGGTGACGGTGCAATGCGTCGAGGACGGGTTCATGACCAAGGACCTCGCGCTGCTGGTCGGGCCGGACCAGAAATGGCTCAGCACGATGGGCTATCTGGAAAAGGTGGACGAATACCTGAACAAGGCGCTGGCCGGCTGATTTCCCGCCGCAGGTCAAACGGGGGGCGTGCCGCAGCGCGCCCCCTTTTTTGCGCGCATGCCGGGGCAGGCCCCGGCCTACGGGTCCAGCGCCCCCGCCCGGCGGTGGTGGGGGCGGAGGTTGCGGGAGCCTCCGGCGGGGATATTTAAGGACAGAAAATGGACAGGGGGGCGCCTTCTTCACTTTCTGTCCGAAAATATCCTCAGGGGGTGAATTGGCGCAGCCAAGAGGGGGCAGAATGCCCCCTGCCCGGCCTGCCAGATGCTCCGCGCGCCTCACTCGGGCGTGCCGCGGTCCACATGGCCGAGGTCGCGGTCGGGCCAGACGCGATCGCGGATGATCCGCTTCAACTGGCGCGAGTCGGGAAAGCCGCCCTGCGCCTTGCGGTCCCAGACCGTCTCGCCATCCACGGTCACGGTGAACACCCCGCCCGTCCCCGGCACCAGCGTGACCGAGCCGAGATCCTGCCCGAAGCTGTGCAGCAGTTCCTGCGCCATCCAGGCGGTGCGCAGCATCCAGTTGCATTGCGTGCAATAGGTGAAGGTGATCGCAGGGCGGCGGGGCGTGTCGGTCATGGTGGCCTCGGGCGGTTGGACGGGCGCAGGCTAGCCCCCGCCGCGCGCGGGCGCAAAGGGGATCGGGTGCCGATCTTGCCGCATTGCCTGGCCGCCCCGGCCGTGCTGCAACGGGCCATGCCCGCAACCCGAGGCCCCCTCATGACCGACCCCAGGACACATTCGCCGTTCGAGGATGCGCAGGGCATCGCCTATGGCGGCATGATGGCCGCCTTCGGGATCGTGATCCTGACCCATCTGGGGCTGGTGACGGGGCAGACGGCGGGGCTGGCGGTGCTGATCTCGTACATGACCGGCTGGGCCTTCGGGCCGGTGTTCTTCGTCATCAACCTGCCCTTCTACTGGCTGGGCTGGCGGCGGTTCGGCATGGCCTTCACCGTCAAGACCTTCGCCGCGGTGGCGCTGGTGTCCGTCCTGTCGGCGCTGCTGCCGCGCCATGTCGGCTTCGCCACGCTGCATCCCGGGGTGGGGGCGGTGCTGTTCGGCATGGCCTCGGGCTCCGCCCTGCTGGCGCTGTTCCGCCACGGGGCCTCGCTCGGCGGCGTGGGGATCGTCGCGCTCTGGGTGCAGGACCACAGCCGGCTGCGCGCGGGCTGGGTGCAACTGGGCTTCGACGCGGTGCTGTTCGCGGTGGCGCTGGCGGTGCTCGACCCGGTGACGGTGGGCTGGTCGTTTCTGGGCGCGCTGGTGGCCAATCTGGTGATCGCCCTGAACCACCGCCGCGACCGTTATATCGCCGCGTGACCCAAGCGCCCCGGACCCGCCGGCACGATCCCGGGCGGTTTCGGGCTGGCGTTCGGGCCGCAGGCGCGTTAAGCCGCGCGCAATCCCGAGCAAAGGCCCACATATGGACATCCGCAATATCGCGATCATCGCGCACGTCGACCATGGCAAGACCACGCTGGTCGACGAGTTGCTGAAACAATCCGGCACCTACCGCGAAAACCAGGCCGTGGCCGAGCGGGTGATGGACAGCAACGACATCGAGCGCGAACGCGGCATCACCATCCTGGCCAAGGCGACCTCGGTCGAATGGAAGGGGGTGCGGATCAACATCGTCGACACCCCCGGCCACGCCGATTTCGGCGGCGAGGTGGAACGGATCCTCAACATGGTCGATGGCGTCTGCCTGCTGGTCGACGCCGCCGAAGGGCCGATGCCGCAGACGAAATTCGTGACCTCCAAGGCACTTGCGCTCGGGCTGCGGCCCATCGTGGTGCTGAACAAGGTCGACAAGCCAGACGCCGAACCCGACCGCGCGCTGAACGAGGTGTTCGACCTGTTCGCCAATCTCGGCGCTTCGGACGAACAGCTGGATTTCCCGCATCTCTATGCCTCGGGCCGCTCGGGTTGGGCGGATGCGGATCTGGACGGGCCGCGCAAGGATCTGTCCGCGCTCTACGACCTGATCCTGCGCCATGTCCCCGCCCCGCGCCAGCAGGCCCGGGTGGACGAACCCTTCCGCATGCTGGCGACGACGCTGGCCGCCGACCCGTTCATCGGCCGCATCCTGACCGGGCGGATCGAATCGGGGCGGCTGAAGACCGGCGACACGCTCAAGGCGCTGACGCGCACGGGCGAGCGGATCGAACAGTTCCGGGTCTCGAAGATCCTCGCCTTCCGCGGCCTGTCGCAGACCCCGATCGACGAGGCCGGGGCGGGCGACATCGTGACCATCGCCGGCATGACCAAGGCGACCGTGGCCGACACGCTCTGCGCGCCCGAGGTCGATACCGCGCTGCCCGCGCAGCCCATCGACCCGCCGACGATTTCCGTCACCTTCGGCATCAACGACAGCCCGCTGGCGGGGCGCGACGGCAACAAGGTGCAGTCGCGCGTGATCCGCGAACGGCTGCTGAAAGAGGCCGAATCCAATGTCGCCATCAAGGTCGAGGACACGCCGGGCGGCGAGGCCTTCATCGTCTCGGGCCGGGGCGAATTGCAGATGGGCGTGCTGATCGAGAACATGCGCCGCGAGGGGTTCGAGCTGTCCATCAGCCGCCCCCGGGTGATCATGCGCGAGGAGGACGGCCAGCGGCTGGAGCCGGTGGAGGAGGTCATCGTCGATGTGGACGACGAATTCACCGGCGCGGTGATCGACAAGCTGACCGGCGAGCGCAAGGGCGATCTGGTCGAGATGAAGCCCGCGGGCGTCGGCAAGACCCGGATCGTGGCGCATGTGCCCTCGCGCGGGCTGATCGGTTATCACGGCCAGTTCCTGACCGACACGCGCGGGACCGGGGTGCTGAACCGCATCTTCCACGGCTGGGTGCCGCACAAGGGCCCGATCCAGGGCCGGCGGCAGGGCGTGCTGATCTCGATGGAGAACGGCGTGTCCGTGGCC
This sequence comes from Ruixingdingia sedimenti, assembly GCF_031432425.1. Classification (NCBI taxonomy): domain Bacteria; kingdom Pseudomonadati; phylum Pseudomonadota; class Alphaproteobacteria; order Rhodobacterales; family Paracoccaceae; genus Ruixingdingia; species Ruixingdingia sedimenti. Next base: position 30,091 of record NZ_JAVKPH010000027.1, read on the forward strand.
TATGCGCTGTGGAACCTGGAAGAGCGCGGCAAGCTGTTCATCGGCGCGCAGGAACAGGTCTATGAGGGCATGGTCATCGGCGAGCATTCCCGCGACAACGATCTGGAAGTGAACCCGCTGAAGGGCAAGAAGCTGACCAACATCCGGGCCAGCGGTACGGACGAGGCGGTGCGGCTGACGCCGCCGGTCCGCATGTCGCTGGAAGAGGCGATCGCCTATATCGACGACGACGAACTGGTCGAGGTGACGCCGAAGATCATCCGCCTGCGCAAGCGGTATCTCGACCCGCACGAACGCAAGCGGCAGGCGAAGGCGGGCTGACCTCTTCCCGAGGGGCCGGGGACGCTCCCGCCCCGCGGCGGCGGCCTGACGGCCGCCCCCGCGCGTTGGGCCGGGCGCCGCTGCGCGGCGCGGGCGGGCCCTTTGCCCGGCGGCGGTGCGGGGGGAAAGCGCGGTGGCGCGCCGCGCGGGGATATTTATGGACAGAAAGTGAGCAGGTTGTGTGTACGGCCCGGCGGTCGCTCGGGTGACACGCACGGCGCCGGGGGCTTCGCGCCCCCGGACCCCCGCGGGGTATTTTTGAAAAGATGAAGCCGCACACGCATTTCCGTTTCAGGAAATACCTCTCTCGTCTTTCACCGTGAAAGAAATATCCCGGGGTCCGGGGCAGCGCCCCGGCGCCGCCCTCAACCCAGCCGGGACAGGATCGCAGCCGTGTCGAGCCCCGCGACCGTGCCCGGGGCCATGCCGCGGTCGCCGGTCAGGCGGGTGGCGACATAGCCCTCTGCCACCGCCGCCACGCCGCCGCGGATCAGGACCGAGGCGGTCAGCAGCAGCGCCAGCCGTTCGGCGAAGAACCGCGCCTCGGCCTCCGGCGGCAGGGCGGGCCAGCGGGCACGCAGATCGGCGAGCGCCGCGTCATAGCGCGGATCGGCCCCGCGCGCGGCGTCGAGTTCCGCCGTCAGCGCCGCCGCGGCGGCGGTATCGCGGGCCAGCGAACGCAGGATGTCGAGGCAGATGACATTGCCCGAGCCTTCCCAGATCCCGTTCAGCGGCGCCTCGCGGTAGAGGAGCGGCAGGGGCGTATCCTCGACATAGCCCATGCCGCCCAGGACCTCCATCGCCTCGGCCACCACCACCGGGCAGCGCTTGTTGGCGTGGAACTTGGCCAGCGCCACGCCGATCCGCGCCAGCGGGCGTTCGCCGGCATCGAACGCCCGCGCCACATGCAGGCCGAGCGCCAGCGCCCCTTCCCAGTCGAGCGCGAGGTCGGCCAGCACCGCCCGCATCAGCGGCTGGTCGATCAGCCGGCGCTGGAACACCGTCCGCCCCCGGCACCACCATGCGGCCTCTGCCAGCGCCGCGCGCATCAGCCCTGCCGGCGCGATGGCGGTGTCGAGCCGGGTATGGTGCACCATTTCTATGATGGTGCGCACGCCGTCGCCTTCCTCCCCCAGTTGTTCCGCCCAGGCCCCGTGGTATTCGATTTCCGCCGAGGCATTGGCGCGGTTGCCGAGCTTGTCCTTGAGCCGCATCAGATGCACCGCGTTGCGGTCGCCATCGGGCAGCCAGCGCGGCACGACGAAACAGGTCAGCCCTCCGGGCGCCTGCGCCAGCGTCAGGAACCCGTCCGACATCGGCGCCGAGCAGAACCATTTGTGCCCCGTCAGCCGCCAGCCCGCGCCATCGCGCAGCGCCCGGGTGGCATTCGCGCGCACGTCCGAACCACCCTGCTTTTCCGTCATCGCCATGCCCATCGTCGCCGCCCCCTTGTCGGCCACGGGCCGCGGGGCGGGGTCATAGGCCCGCGCCGTCAGCCGGGGATGCCAGAGCGACGACAACCCCGCATCCGCCGCCAGCGCGGGGACGGCGGCATAGGTCATCGTCATCGGGCAGCAGCAGCCGGGCTCGATCTGGCTCAGCGCATAGACGAGGCTGGCGTGGGTGGCATGGCCGCCGGGGCGGCCTTCCCAGGCCACGGCGGCATAACCGGCGGACAGGCCCAGATCCATCAGCCGGTGCCAGGCCGGATGGAACTCCACCTCGTCCAGCCGCCGGCCGCCCCGGTCGAAGGCGCGCAGTTCCGGCGGATGGCGGTTGGCCGCGCGGCCGGCCGCGCGCATTTCCGCCGTACCCGCCAGCGCGCCGAATTCCGCCAGCGCGGCGGCATCCGCCCCCGCCCGCCCGGCCCAGTGGCGCAGGGCAGGATCGCCCGCCCACAGGTCGCCCGCCTCGGGTACGGGCTGGTTCGTCACCTCATGCGTCGGCAGGTCTGCCGCGGGGCGGGCTGTCGTCATGGCGCATCCTCCGTCCCGCGCAGGATAGCACCGAAACCGCCGCGCGCGACGGGATTCCCTTTGCCCCGCGGTTGTGGCACAATGCCGCCAACGGGCCCCGAGACCCGAGAGAGGCAGAGCATGTCCAGACCCGCCGCCCGGCCCGGCTATGGCGCCGCGATCTTTTTCGTCCTGGCCTTCGTGCTGGGCAGCTATTTCACCTTCGCCGCGGTGCAGGGCGACTATGGCCTGTTCCGCCGCGTCCAGATCATGGCCGAGGCCGACACGCTGGAGGCCGAAAAGACCCGGCTGGAGGCGGAACTCGCGCGGCTCAGCAATCTGACCACGCGGCTGTCGGACCATGGGCTGGACCTCGACCTGCTGGACGAACAGGCGCGCGATGTCCTGGGCCTGATCCGGGCCGACGAGGTGGTGATCCACTAGGATCCCGCCGCCCGGGCCATCACCCGGAAAACCCGGGCAGACCGGTTTCCGCGCGTCCGCAGGCCGGGGCAACTTCAGCCGTATCGCGATGGCGAAAGCACGCGCCTTCGTCGAACCGGGCGGGAGGAGATCGGATGCCGATCCGCGCCCCGCCCACGATTTCCGCTTGCCGCCGCCGTAAGGGCTGGACTAGTTTAACGCTAAACTATTCCGCCTGCGACGGGAGGGCATGGCCGTGGCCACACGGAAAGCGACTGCAACGCCGAACATCTCGGCCGACGAACTGCGCAAATACTACCGCGAGATGCTGCTGATCCGCCGGTTCGAGGAAAAGGCCGGCCAGCTTTACGGCATGGGCCTGATCGGCGGGTTCTGCCACCTTTACATCGGGCAGGAAGCCGTGGTGGTGGGGCTGGAGGCCGCGGCCAAGGACGGCGACAAGCGCATCACCAGCTACCGCGACCATGGCCACATGCTGGCCTGCGGGATGGACCCCAAGGGGGTGATGGCGGAACTGACCGGGCGCATCGGGGGCTATTCCAAGGGCAAGGGCGGCTCGATGCACATGTTCAGCCGGGAAAAGCATTTCTACGGCGGCCACGGCATCGTCGGCGCGCAGGTGCCGCTCGGCGCGGGGCTGGCCTTCGCCGACCGCTACCTGGGCAACGACAACGTGACCTTCACCTATTTCGGCGACGGCGCGGCCAACCAGGGCCAAGTCTACGAGACCTACAACATGGCGCAGCTGTGGAACCTGCCGGTCGTCTTCGTGATCGAGAACAACCAGTACGCCATGGGCACCTCGGTCAAGCGGTCCACCAAGTCCCCCAGCCTGTGGGAACGCGGCGCGGCCTACGGCATCAAGGGCGAGGCGGTGGACGGCATGGATGTGCTGGCCGTCAAGGCCGCGGGCGAAAAGGCCACCGCCGCCTGCCGCGCGGGCGAGGGGCCCTATATCCTAGAGGTCATGACCTACCGCTATCGCGGCCATTCGATGTCGGACCCGGCGAAATACCGCACCCGCGAAGAGGTGCAGAAGATGCGCGACGAACGCGACCCGATCGACCATGTGCGCGACCTGCTGATCGCGGGCGGGCACAGCACCGATGACGACCTCAAGGCCATCGACAAGGAGATCAAGCAGATCGTCAACGACGCCGCCGACTTCTCGCGCGAAAGCCCGGAACCGCCGGTCGACGAACTCTGGACCGATATCTACGCCTGAGCGGAGGACGAACCGATGGCAACCGAAATCCTGATGCCCGCGCTGTCCCCGACGATGGAGGAAGGGACGCTGGCGAAATGGCTGGTGAAGGAGGGCGACACGATCACCTCCGGCCAGATCATCGCCGAGATCGAGACCGACAAGGCCACGATGGAATTCGAGGCGGTGGACGAGGGCGTGATGGGCAAGATCCTGATCGCCGAGGGCACGGCGGGGGTGAAGGTCAACACCCCCATCGCCGTGCTGGTCGAGGAAGGCGAGGCCGTGCCGGAGGCAGGCGCGGCCGAACCGGCGGCGGCAGAGCCGGAAGCGGAAGCGAAGGCCGAGCCCCCCGCGAAACCCGCAGCCGCCCCCGCATCCCCTGCCCCCGCCGCCGGCCCCGACTGGCCCGAGGGCACGCCCACGAAAACCATGACCGTGCGCGAGGCCCTGCGCGAGGCGATGGCAGAGGAAATGCGCGCCGACCCCGCCGTCTTGCTGATGGGCGAGGAGGTCGGCGAATATCAGGGCGCCTACAAGATCAGCCAGGGCCTGCTGGACGAATTCGGGCCGCGCCGGGTGGTGGACACGCCCATCACCGAACACGGCTTTGCCGGGATCGCGGTCGGCGCCTCCTGGGGCGGGCTGCGGCCCATCGTGGAATTCATGACCTTCAACTTCGCCATGCAGGCGATCGACCAGATCATCAACTCCGCCGCCAAGACGCTCTACATGTCGGGCGGGCAGATGGGCAGCCCCATCGTCTTTCGCGGCCCGAACGGTGCGGCGGCGCGGGTGGCGGCGCAGCACAGCCAGGACTATGCCGCGTGGTACGCGCAGATCCCGGGGCTGAAGGTGGCGATGCCCTATTCGGCCGCCGACGCCAAGGGCCTGCTGAAATCCGCGATCCGCGACCCGAACCCGGTGATCTTCCTCGAGAACGAGATCCTCTATGGCCGGTCGTTCGAGGTGCCGGTGCTGGACGATTTCACCGTCCCCTTCGGCAAGGCCAAGATCTGGCGCGAGGGCACGGATGTGACCATCGTCAGCTTCGGCATCGGCATGGTCCATGCGCTCGACGCGGCGGAACAGTTGGCCAGGGACGGCATTTCCGCCGAGGTCATCGACCTGCGCACCCTGCGGCCCATCGACTACGACACCGTGATCGCCAGCGTGCAGAAGACCAACCGCTGCGTGACGGTCGAGGAAGGCTTCCCCGTCGGTTCCATCGGCAACCATCTGGCGGCGGTGATCATGCAGCGGGCTTTTGATTACCTCGACGCGCCGGTCATCAACTGCACCGGCAAGGACGTGCCGATGCCCTATGCCGCGAACCTCGAAAAACTCGCCCTGATCACCCCTGCCGAGGTGGTCGAGGCGGTGAAATCCGTCTGCTACCGGTAAGGAGGGCACGCGATGGCCACCGAGATCCTGATGCCCGCGCTGTCCCCCACGATGGAGGAAGGCACGCTGGCCAAATGGCTGGTTAAGGAAGGCGACACCGTGAAATCCGGCGATGTGATCGCCGAGATCGAGACCGACAAGGCCACGATGGAATTCGAGGCGGTGGACGAGGGCGTGATGGGCAAGATCCTGATCGCCGAGGGCACGGCGGGGGTGAAGGTCAACACCCCCATCGCCCTGCTGGTCGAAGAAGGCGAGGCCGTACCGGAGGCAGGCGCCGCGAAACCGGCCGCGGCTGCGCCGGACGCGCAGGCGAAAGCCCCCGCGGCACCGGCCAAGCCCGCAGCGACCGCCCCCGCCCCGGCGGCGGCAAAGGCGGACGGCAAGCGCGTCTTCGCTTCGCCCCTCGCCCGGCGGATCGCAGCCGACAAGGGGCTGGATCTGTCGGCCATCAAGGGCACCGGCCCCGGCGGGCGGATCGTCAAGGCGGATGTCGAGGGCGCAAGTGCCGCCCCGGCGCCCGAAGCCGCAGCCGCAGCCGCAGCCCCGGCGGCGGCACCGGCCCCCGCCGCCCCGGCGGCCGCCATGGCCACCGGCCCCACCGCCGCGCAGGTGGCCAAGATGTACGAGGGCCGCGCCTACGAGGAACTGACGCTCGACGGCATGCGCCGCACCATCGCCGCCCGGCTGACCGAGGCGAAACAGACCATCCCGCATTTCTACCTGCGCCGCGACGTGAAGCTGGACGCGCTGATGGACTTCCGCGCCACGCTGAACAAGCAGGTGGAATCGCGGGGGGTGAAGCTGTCGGTCAACGATTTCGTCATCAAGGCCGCCGCGATGGCGCTGCAACAGGTGCCCGATGCCAATGCCGTCTGGGCCGGCGACCGGATCCTGCGGCTGAAACCCTCGGACGTGGCCGTGGCCGTGGCGGTCGAGGGGGGGCTGTTCACCCCGGTGCTGAAGGACGCGCATCAGAAGTCGATTTCGGCCCTGTCGGCAGAGATGAAGGACCTCGCAGCGCGCGCACGTTCGAAAAAGCTGGCTCCGCACGAATATGTGGGCGGGTCCATGGCGATCTCGAACCTCGGGATGTTCGGAATCGACAATTTCGATGCGGTGATCAACCCGCCCCACGGGTCCATCCTCGCCGTCGGCGCGGGGGTGAAGAAGCCGGTGGTGACGGCCGATGGCGGGATCGGCGTGGCCACGGTGATGTCGGTGACGCTTTCTGTCGACCATCGGGTGATCGACGGCGCGCTCGGGGCGGAATTCCTGCAGGCCATCGTGGGGCTGTTGGAAAACCCGCTGTCGATGCTGGCATGATCCGCCGCGCCGCCCTTGCGCTGCTGCTGGCCGCCGCCCTGCCCGGGACGGCGGCGGCAGCCTGCACGCTGGCCCCGCAATCCGCCCAGGCCGAAGCCGAAACCCTGCGCGCCGTCAACGCCGCGCGGGCCGATGCCGGGGCCGCGCCGCTGACGCTCGATCCCCGGGTGACGGCGGCGGCGCGCCGGCAGGCCTGCGACATCGCGGCCATGGGGCAACTGACGCATCGCGGGCGCGACGGGTCGAACGTCATGGGCCGGCTGCGCGCGGCGGGCTATCCCCCGCGCTATGCGTCGGAAAACGCGGGCGCCGGGCTGCGGTCGGCGGCAGAGGCGGTGGCGGCCTGGCTCGGATCGCCGCCGCACCGCAAGAACATGCTGAACCCGAACGCCCGGCACATGGGCCTGGGCGTCGTGCCCACGGGCGGCAACCTGCGCACGGTCTGGGTGCTGGCGCTGGCGGCGGGGGGCTGAACACCCCCCGTGCCTTGCCGCCGGGGCCCGCAGGCGGTATCTGTGGGGCCCCAATCCGGCAGAGGCGATGCCCGAGACCCCTGAACATACGCTGACCCACCGGGTGCAGGACCGCATCCTGCGCGCCCTGATCGGGGGGCTTCTGTACCTGCCCTACCGCTGGCGCGTGCCGCTGTGCGGCTGGGTCATGGCGCGGGTGGTGGCGCCGCTGGCCGGCTATCGCCGCCGCATCCGCGAAAACCTGCGCCTGATCCTGCCCGACCTGCCCGCGGCCGAACGCCGCCGGCTGGAACGCGCGGTGCCCGACAACATGGGCCGCACCATCATCGAGATCTATTCGGGCCCCGAATTCGCCGCCCGCGCCGCCGCCACCACCCCGCGGGGCGAAGGCATGGCCGCGCTGGAGGCCGCGCGCGCGGCGGGGCGGCCGGTCATCCTCGTGACCGGGCATTTCGGCAATTACGACGCCAGCCGCGCCGCCCTGATCGCGCGGGGCTACCGGGTCGGCGGGCTCTACATGCCGATGAAGAACCCCTATTTCAACGCGCATTACGAAACCGCCATCGGCCGCATCGGCACACCGCTGTTCCCGCGCGGGCGGCAGGGGCTGGCCGCCATGGTGCGGTTCCTGCGCGAGGGCGGGATGCTGGGCATGGTGGTGGACCAGCGCATGAGCCACGGCGCCCGGCTCACCTTCTTTGGCCACGCGGCGCTGACCGCCCTGTCGGCGGCGGAAATGGCGCTGAAATACGATGCGCTTCTGGTGCCGACCTATGCGATCCGCAAACCGAACGGGCTCGATTTCGACATCGTGGTCGAGGCGCCGATCCCCGCCGGTACGCCCGAGGCGATGACCCAGGCGCTGAACGACAGTCTGGAGGCGCTGGTGCGCCGGCATCCCGATCAATGGTTCTGGGTGCACCGGCGCTGGAAGATCCCGGCGCAGCGCGCGGCGGAAATCGGGGCCGGCCGCTGACCCGCGCCCGGCCGAGCCAAAATCTTTCGGCGAAAAATTTCGGCGTCTTCCGGCCCTAGCGCAGCCGCGCCGCCGCGACGATGGGCCCCGGCCCCGGTTCCTGAAGGATCACCACCACGGGGTCCTCGCCCTCGGCCCGCGCCTCGATCGACAGCGGCGCCTCGCCCGTCCATTCGCCAAGCGCATCCCACTGGGTGACGATGTTGTGGTAGGTCGCGGTGTGGCCGGCGTTCTCGCCCCGCTCGATCGTCATGGTTTCCGCGGGGCGATAGCGGACCATCTGCACCATCAGCGCCCGCGCCAGCGGCGCCGCCGTATCGGCCGCGATCCGCACCATCTTGCCCGCCCGTTCCAGGTGCAGCGTGACCGGGCCGGACTCTGCCCCGTGGCGGGTGATCTGTTCGTCGATGACCGCGGTCTGAAGGCCCTCGATCCGTTCTGCCCCCTCGATGATCAACTGCGGGGTGTAGATCATCTTGGCCCCGATGGCCCGGGCATAGCTTTTCTGCCGCGCGGTATGGCCCGGCCGCGCAAAAGGATCGGCCCAGCCGAGGTAATCCCAATAATCGACATGCAGCGCCAGCGCGATCAGGTCGTCGCGCCCCGCCAGTTCGGCGAAATAGGCATCCGCAGGCGGGCAGGCGGCGCAGCCCTGGGCGGTGTAAAGCTCGACCACAACCGGGCCCGCCGATTGCGCCGCAAGCGACCCGGCCGAAGCCGCACAAATCGCCACCGCGGCGCCGATAAGGGCGCTGAACCTCGCGTGCATTCTCGTTTCCCGGTCTTTTCCGTTCCTCGTGTCTAGCCCAAGGGGGGGGCGGTCGCCAATCAATGAATTGCGAGATATGGTGACAGTGCCCGTCACGCCGCCGCCATCGTGCACGGACGGGCGGGGCCGCCCCGAAAGGGGCTGGATTCTTGGCATACTATTGCATACAACACGCGCGATTCCCCTGCCCGGGCCACATGCAGGGGGCCAGCCAAGTCAATCGCCAGGAGGCACAGATGACCGTCACCGTGGGGCATGACAGCCAGAAAACCCGTCAGACGCTGAACGTCGGCGGCAAGACCTACGCCTATTATTCCATCCCCGCAGCCGAAACCGCAGGCCTGGGCGAATTCGCCCGCCTGCCCGCCAGCCTCAAGGTGGTGCTGGAAAACATGCTGCGGTTCGAGGACGGGCGCACCGTCCATGTCGACGACATCCGCGCCTTTTCCGACTGGGGCAAGAACGGCGGCAAGAGCAGCCGCGAGATCGCCTATCGCCCCGCCCGCGTGCTGATGCAGGATTTCACCGGCGTGCCGGCGGTCGTCGATCTGGCCGCGATGCGCGACGGGATCAAGGCGCTCGGCGGCGATGCGAACAAGATCAACCCGCTGGTGCCGGTGGATCTGGTCATCGACCACTCGGTCATGATCGACGAATTCGGCACCCCGCGCGCGTTCCAGCTGAACGTGGATCGCGAATACGAGCGGAACATGGAACGCTACCAGTTCCTGAAATGGGGCCAGACCGCGTTCGACAACTTCCGCGTCGTGCCGCCCGGCACCGGCATCTGCCACCAGGTCAACCTCGAATACCTCGCCCAGACCGTCTGGACCGACAAGGACCAGAACGGCGATGAAATCGCGTATCCCGACACGCTGGTCGGCACCGACAGCCACACCACCATGGTGAACGGCCTTGCCGTCCTCGGCTGGGGCGTCGGCGGGATCGAGGCCGAGGCCGCGATGCTGGGCCAGCCGGTGTCGATGCTGATCCCCGAGGTGGTGGGCTTCAAGCTGACCGGCAAGATGGTCGAGGGCACCACCGCCACCGACCTCGTGCTCAAGGTCGTGCAGATGCTGCGCAAGCACGGCGTGGTGAACAAGTTCGTGGAATTCTACGGCGAGGGGCTCGACCACCTGCCGCTGGCGGACCGCGCGACCATCGCCAACATGGCCCCCGAATACGGCGCCACCTGCGGCTTCTTCCCCATCGACGCCGAGACCCTGCGCTACCTGCGCCAGACCGGCCGCGACGAGGACCGCATCGCGCTGGTCGAGGCCTATGCCAAGGCCAACGGCATGTGGCGCGGCCCGGACTATGCGCCGGTCTACACCTCGACGCTGGACCTCGACATGTCCACCATCGTCCCGGCGATCTCTGGCCCGAAACGCCCGCAGGACTACCTGCCGCTGACCGACGCCGCGCGCAGCTTCTACAAGGTCGTGGCCGATTACCGCGGCATCGACGTTTCGCCCGCGGCGCGCGAAATGGCCGCCGAAGGCCCCGCCCCGGTCGCGCCCCCCACCGACGCGCGCAAGACCGTGGCGGTCGAGGGCAAGGACTATACAATCCGCGACGGTTCCGTCGTCATTGCGGCGATCACCTCCTGCACCAACACCTCGAACCCCTATGTGATGATCGGCGCCGGCCTCGTGGCCCGCAAGGCGCGCGCGCTCGGCCTGACCCGCAAGCCCTGGGTCAAGACCTCGCTCGCGCCGGGATCGCAGGTCGTGTCGGAATATCTCGAGGCCGCGGGCCTGCAAGAGGATCTGGACGCCATCGGCTTCAACCTCGCCGGCTATGGCTGCACCACCTGTATCGGGAACTCCGGCCCGCTCGGCGATCCGGCGATCTCCAAGGCGATCAACGACAACGATCTGGTAGCGACCGCGGTCCTGTCGGGCAACCGCAACTTCGAGGGCCGCATCTCGCCCGACGTGCGCGCGAACTTCCTCGCCTCGCCGCCGCTGGTCGTGGCCTATGCCATCGCGGGCGATCTGAACATCAACCTGACCCGCGACCCCATCGGCCAGACGCCGGACGGCAAGGATGTGTTCCTCAAGGACATCTGGCCGACGAACAAGGAAATCGCCGATCTGGTCCACAAGACCGTGACGCGCGAGGCGTTCCAGAAGAAATACGCCGACGTGTTCAAGGGCGACGCCAAATGGCAGGCGGTCGAAGTGACCGAAAGCGAAACCTACGACTGGCCGCCGACCTCGACCTATATCCAGAACCCGCCCTATTTCCGCGGCATGGCGAAAGAGGCCGGCGTGATCTCGGATCTGGACGGCGCGCGGGTGCTGGCGCTTCTGGGCGACATGATCACCACCGACCACATCAGCCCCGCGGGGTCCTTCAAGGCCACCACGCCCGCCGGGAAATACCTGGTCGAACGCCAGGTCCCGGTGTCGGAGTTCAACAGCTACGGCGCGCGGCGCGGCAACCACGAGATCATGATGCGCGGCACCTTCGCCAATATCCGCATCAGGAACGAGATGCTGGAAGGCGTCGAGGGCGGCTATACCAAGGGGCCGGACGGCGAACAGACCTCGATCTTCGACGCCTCGATGGCCTGGCAGGCGGCGGGCGTGCCGCTGGTGATCTTCGGCGGCATCGAATACGGCGCGGGCTCCAGCCGTGACTGGGCGGCCAAGGGCACGGCGCTTCTGGGCGTCAAGGCGGTGGTCGCCGAAAGCTTCGAGCGCATCCACCGCTCCAACCTCGTCGGCATGGGCGTGATCCCGTTCGAGTTCACGGGCGGCGACACCCGCAAGACGCTCGGCCTGAAAGGCGACGAGACGGTCGAGATCCACGGCCTCGCGGGCGACCTGAAGCCGCTGTCGCTGGTGCCCTGCACGATCCGCTATGCCGATGGCAGCATCCGGACGATCCAGATCAAGTGCCGGATCGATACGGAAATCGAGATCGACTACGTGAAGCACGGCGGCGTGCTGCACTACGTGCTGCGCGCGCTGGCGGCCTGATCCCCGCAGGCCAGCCCCGAAAGACCGCGCCCCGGCCCCTGCGGCCGGGGCGTTTTCATATCGCGCGCCCTGCCCCTCTGGCGGCGCCGGGGGCCAGCCCCCGGACCCCCGGGATATTTATGGACAGAAAATGAACAGGCGCCCGCTTCCGTTACAGGAAGGGCGCTTGCGACTTCACCTTTTCGATAAATACTCCCGCCGGAGGCTCCTGCTCTCTCCGCCGGGCCAAAGGTGGGGAAAGCGCACAACCGCGCCGCGCAGCGGCGCCCGGCCCAACGCCCGGTGGCGGCCGCAAGGCCGCCGCCGGGGGGCGGGAGCCTCCCCGGCCCGCTATTCCGCGGCGTCGCGGGCGGCCTCGATCTCGGCGGCCTTCTGTTCCACCAGTTCGACGATATGGTCGACCATCTGGTCGTTCGACATCCGGTGGCTCTGCCTTCCGGCAAGATACACCATGCCGTTGCCCGCCCCGCCGCCGGTAAAGCCGATGTCGGTCATCAGCGCCTCGCCCGGCCCGTTCACCACGCAGCCGATGATGCTGAGGCTCATCGAGGTCGTCACATGCGCCAGCCGGTCCTCCAGCGCCGCCACCGTCTTGATGACGTCGAACCCCTGCCGCGCGCAGGAAGGGCAGGAGATGATCGTCACCCCCCGGTGCCGCAGGCCGAGCGACTTCAGGATCTCGAACCCGACCTTCACCTCTTCCACCGGATCGGCCGACAGCGACACCCGGATCGTATCCCCGATCCCGGCCCAGAGCAGATTGCCGAGCCCGACGGCCGATTTCACCGTGCCCGACACCAGCCCGCCCGCCTCGGTGATCCCCAGATGGATCGGCGCGTCCGTCGCCTCCGCCAGCGCCTGATAGGCGGCGGCGGCGAGGAACACGTCCGACGCCTTCACCGAGATCTTGAATTCGTGGAAATCGTGGTCCTGCAACAGCTTGATATGGTCGAGGCCCGATTCCACCATCGCATCCGGGCAAGGCTCGCCGTATTTGTCCAGCAGGTGGCGTTCCAGGGAACCCGCGTTCACCCCGATGCGGATGGAACAGCCGTGGTCCTTCGCCGCCCGCACCACCTCTGCCACCCGTTTCGCATCGCCGATATTGCCCGGGTTGATGCGCAGGCAGGCGGCGCCCGCCTCTGCCGCCTCGATCGCGCGGCGGTAGTGGAAATGGATGTCGGCCACGATCGGCACCGGGCTTTCCGCCACGATTTCCCGCAGCGCCCGCGTGCTGTCCACATCGGGGGTGGAGACGCGGACGATATCGGCCCCGGCGACGGCGCAGCGTTGCACCTGTTCGATCGTCGCCTTGACGTCCGAGGTGATGGTGTTGGTCATCGTCTGCACCGAGATCGGCGCATCGCCCCCCACCAGCACCTTGCCGACGCGGATCTGGCGCGACCTGCGCCGGTCGATGTTGCGCCAGGGGCGGACGGGATTGTGGCTCATGGCTGGGGCCCTCGCATGCCGGCCCCGCGGTCGGGGCGCGTGGGGCCACAGATAACCGCCCCCTCCCCCGGGGGCAAGGCAGGGTCAGTCGGCGTTCACGCCTTCGTTCGCGGGGCCTGCCTGCGCCACCGCGATGACGCGCGCCAGATCGGGGTCGCGCGAAAGATCGGCCAGCGCAAAGCTCGAGGTCAGCGCCTCGGGCGTCAGGGCCACGTTCTTGACCACCTGCGCACCCGGGGCCGCGGGGCCGTAGGTTTCGCCGTTGACCGCGAAATAGACCGACCCCGAGTTCCCCGCCCGCAGCACCGCCGGCTTTTCGCCCTGCGGCACCACATAGCGTTCGCCCGCGTCGAGGATCTTCTCGAACATCACCGTGCCGTCCGCCGCCTGCACCCGCACCCAGGACGGGCGCACCGCGACGATTTCCACCGCCGGCGCGGCCTCTGCCACGACCTTGACGATCTGCTGCGCCAGCTCCTCCGGTGTGGGGTTCGCGCCGGGGACGGGCTTGCCTTCCAGATGCGCCAGCGCGCCGTTGGACTTCGGGTCGATCGCCGCGATGGGCCCGTCGCGCGCCACCAGCACCGGCGTTTCCAGCGCCTGCGGACGGTAGAGCCGGCCGAGCGCCTCGACATCCGGGCCGCTGGCGGGGCGGGCCGCCTCGGCCTCTGCCACCTGCAAGGTCATGCCGGTGCCGACATTGCCCAAGGGGTCGATGTCGGCCACCACCGAGGGCGCCTGTTCCACCGGGGCGACCTGCACGCGCTGCACCTCGCGCAGCACGGACCAGCCGCCATAGCCGATGCCCACGATCAGCGCCGCCAGCACGAGGACGGAACCGACGGCCCCGGGTTCGATCCGGTTGAGGATGCTTTCGCCGCGCGGCACGAAGCTGGCATTGGGATCGCCCAGGGGGTCGCCGTTATGCGGGCGGGGCCGCGCCTTGGGCGGCGCGCTGCGCTGGATCGAGGCGGCGGGGGACATGCCATGCGCGACCGAGAAATTCGCCTCGGCGCAGAACTTGGCATAGGCCCATTCCGGGTCCATCCCCAGATAGCGCGCATAGGACCGCACGTAACCGGCGACGAAGCCCGGGGTTTCGAAGGCCGACACATCGGCATTCTCGATCGCGGCGATATAGGTGGCCTTGATCTTGAGTTCGCGCTGCACGTCCAGCAGCGACTTGCCCAAGGTGGCGCGTTCGCCCCGCATGAGGTCGCCCAGACGCAAGTCGAAGTCATCGAAACCCTTGGGTTTCTCTTCGACTTCTGCCGAAGGTTTTGCCCTTCGCCACTGCATGCGCCTGCCCCATTTCCGGTTATGACCCGAGAGCCGACCGACTCGGGTGCGTTCCTTGCCGAAGAGCTAACACATTCCTTGGTGCTTGTGCACCCGCAGAAGCACCATCAGGCCGAAGCTTCGGCACGATTCAGCGCACAATGCGACCACAGGCTGTCCATCGCCTTCACAAGATGGTCAATCTGCTTGGGGTCGTGCACCGGCGAGGGCGTGAAGCGCAGCCGTTCGGTGCCGCGCGGCACGGTGGGGTAGTTGATCGGCTGCACATAGATGCCGAACTGTTCCAGCAGCATGTCCGACAGCATCTTGCAATGCACCGGATTGCCGACATGCACCGGCACGATATGGCTGCCATGGTCGATCAGCGGCAGGCCGAGGCCCTTGAGCCGCATCTTGAGGATCCGTGCGGCCATCTGGTGGCGGTCGCGCAGCGCCTGGTCGCCCTTCAGATGCCGGACCGAGGCCGCCGCCCCCGCCGCCACCACCGGCGGCAGCGAGGTGGTGAAGATGAACCCCGGCGCATAGGAACGGATGGCATCGACCATCCGGGCCGAGGCCGCGATATAGCCGCCGAAGACGCCGAAGGCCTTGCCGAGCGTGCCGTTGATGATGTCGATGCGGTGGGCGAGCCCGTCGCGTTCGCTGACGCCGCCGCCGCGGGGCCCGTACATGCCGACGGCATGCACCTCGTCCAGATAGGTCAGCGCGCCGAATTCCTCTGCCGCGTCGCACAGCGCCGCCAGCGGGCCGAAGTCGCCGTCCATCGAATAGACCGATTCGAAGGCCACCAGTTTCGGCGCGGCCGGATCGTCGGCCGCCATCAGTTCGCGCAGATGGGCCACGTCGTTGTGGCGGAACACGCGCCGGGCGCCGCCGTTGCGCCGGATGCCCTCGATCATCGAGGCGTGGTTCAGCGCGTCGGAATAGATGATGAGGCCCGGGAACAGCTTGGGCAGCGTGCTCAGCGTCGCGTCATTGGCGACATAGGCCGAGGAAAAGATCAGCGCGCCTTCCTTGCCGTGCAGGTCGGCCAGTTCGGCCTCCAGCGCCTTGTGATAGACGGTGGTGCCGGAAATGTTGCGCGTGCCGCCCGACCCGGCGCCGGTGGCGTCCAGCGCCTCGTGCATCGCGGCCAGAACCACCGGATGCTGGCCCATGCCCAGATAGTCGTTGCCGCACCAGACGGTGATTTCCCGTTCCGTCCCGTCGGGGCGGCGCCAGATCGCCTGGGGGAAGTGGCCCTTGCGACGCTCGATATCGATGAAGGTGCGATAGCGCCCTTCCTCATGCAGCTTGTTCAGGGCGGCATCGAGCGCGGCATCGTAGTTCATCGTCATCACTCCCTAGCGTTCTCTGGAACAATTCTCATTCCAGCTGGGTCGTGCCTTGATATAGCTCAAATCGCCATCAGACCAGTGGTCAAAATGCCGCTTTTTGAATGTATCTCAAGTCGCCCTGCGTGGGGACAGGCCCCGAGACGCGGCCGGCGGCACGATTCGGGGTCAGTCGGCGATCACGACGATGCAGTCCACCAGCGGCCCCGCGGCGCCGAGGCGGGCGCAGTCGGCCAGCGCGCGAGTGGCCGCATCGCCCCCCTTGCCGATGCCCCAACTGCCGGTAGAGGGCGACACCGCCAGCGCCTTGGCCCGGCGGACCGAACGGTATTTGTCGGCGAAGGCCTCGGTCGCCGCGGCCGACAGTTGCAGGCGGCCCTTTTCCCAGCCGGCGGGGCGCACCTCTGCCACCACCTCGCAGGGGCGGGCGTTCGCGGCGCGCTTTTCGCCGCAGATGCGCATCGCGGCGCGGCGGGCATTGTCGATGTCGTGGAAATTCGCCGCCACCGCGGCGGACGGCCCCCGGATCCCTTCGGTGGGTGAAACCGCGACGGCGGCGTAATAGGTCACGTCCTTCAGCGCCTGTTCCAGCAGCGCGCGGTCGGCGGCGGGCACGGCGGCGGATTTCGTCAGCGTGACGGCGGCGGGCTTCACCGGGTATAGCTGCGCCGCCGCGGTTTCGCTCGGCACGGGCCCCGCCGCGGCGGACCATGCCGCCATCCCCGCCGCCAGCGCCACCGCGCCGATCCAGATCCCCTTGCGCATGCCCTGCCCTTTCATCCTGCCGGTCCCCCCGCCCTTCTAGCGCAGGGCGGCGCGGCTTGACAGGGGGCGGCGGCCCCGCCCGCACTTCCACGGGCGGGTGTGGCCCCGGGGCTTACTGCCCCGCGCCCGCGTTGCGCATCGCCGCCAGCAGTTCGGAACCCTTCAGCCCCGCGGCATCCATTTCCGCTGCCCATTCCTCGGCCGCCGCCGCCAGCCGTTCCAGCCACAGCGCCTTCTGTTCGTCGGACAGTTCGTTGATCGTCAGATCGCCCCTGGCGCTCAGTTCCTGCCGGATCCGGGCGTCGTCGTTGTCGGTAAAGGCGCAGAACTCCCGCTCCACCGAAAGGCCGGCGTTCAGCACCACCTCCTGCACCTCGGGCGGCAGGGCGTCGAACGACCGCTCGCCCATGGCGACGAACCAGCTCGTGACGCCGAACTTGATCCCGCCGACCTCGTTCCTCAGGATCCCGCCGAGCTTGTAGGCGTCGGTGCTGGAATAGGGGAACAGCGCCCCGTCCACGGTACCGCGGTTGACGGAATCGTAAAGCTCCGACGCGGTGATGCTGATCGCCACGCTGCCCACGGCGCGGACCGACTTGCCGAGCGCCGCACCCGCGGCATAGATCTTGGTCCCCGCCGCCTCTTCAAGCGAGGCGACCTTCTTGGTCGCGGTCATGTAGCGTTGCGGCGCCGTCGTCGTGACGAACACCATCTTCAGCCCCTGCGGCGCATATTCGGCCACGTCCAGCGGCCCGCCCGGCTTGGCCAGTTCCTGATATTTCGCCGAAGCCTCGCAGGTGGAATCGTAGAAGCCGGGGAATTCCGTCACCGCGGTCAGCGGGAACTTGTCGGCCATGTAGACCGGCACGATCATCGCCATGTCGGCGATGCCCGATTTCAGCAGCCCATAGGTGTCGCGGCCCAACTGGTTGCCGGGATAGACCTCGAACTGCACCCGGCCATTGGTCTGTTCCGTGATCGTATCGAGCACGCGCTTGATGCCCAGTTGCCAGGAGAAATGCGTCTCGGGCAGCGGATGGGCGACCTTGAGGGTGATCGCGTCCTGTGCCGCGGCGGGAACGGCCAGCGCAAGGGCCGCAACCGCGGCGAGTAGGGCGGATTTCATTGGTACCTCCATGTTTGCAGTGTCAGACGCCGCGCGCGGCGAGGGTTTGCAGGGCGGAAAAGCCGCTGGCGCGTTCGATGATCTCGCCTGCGGCCAGCAGGATGTCCTCGCGGAACCAGCGGGCGACGAGTTGCACCCCCACCGGCAGCCCGCCCGCCAGCCCCGTCGGCACCGCCAGCCCCGGCAGGCCGAGCGTGGCGACCGTGGTCAGGCACGACAGGTCGCGCAGCATCGCGCGATAGCGGTCGGGGCCCTGCAGATCCTCGTCCTGCGGGATGCGGTGGCGCCAGGACACCGGCATCAGCATCAGCGGACAGTCGGCGAAGCGCAGCGACCAGTCGCGCGCGATGACATGCTTGCGCTGATAATCGGCCAAAGCCTCGTCCACCGTGCGCGGGGGCGACAGCGCCATGATCGTGTCGAAAACCTTGCGCGCCATGTCGTCGCCCGCCGCCTGCACCCCGGCCCGGCCGCGGCGCGCGTCGTCCACCGCCATGCGCTGGCGCATCTCTTCCAGTTCGTCGAAATGCGGCGGTGCCGCCTCTTCCACGATGCAGCCCGCCGCCGCCAGCGCCGCCGCCGCCTGATCCAGCGCCCCGGCCACCGCCGGATCGGCGCCCCGGTCGCCCCACCGGCGGAACAGCGCCACCCGCAGCGGCGCGGGGACGGGCCGGTCCAGCGGCGCGGGCGTCCATTGCGGGTCGCGCGCATCCGGCTCGGCGAACACCCGCAGCGCCAGCCGCGCATCCCGCACCGTCCGCGTGACCGGCCCCCAGACCGAGGTCAGCTGATGCGTCAGGCTCCGCTCGCCCCCCTCGCTGGCATTGTAGACGGCGACGCGCCCGATCGTGGGCCGCAGCCCCACCACGCCATTGGCCCAGGACGGCAGCCGGATCGACCCGCCCCGGTCCGTCGCCACATGCACCGGCCCGAGGCCGAGCGCCGCCGCCACCGCGGCCCCGCCGCTCGACCCGCCGGCAGAGGCCGCGGCGTCGAACGGGTTCAGCGTGCGGCCGTAAAGCGCGTTGTCGGTGAAACCGCGCATGGAAAAGCAGGGCGCGTTGCTCTTGCCGATATAGATCGCACCGGCATGGCGCAGATGGGCGACGGCGGGCGCATCCTCTGCCGCGACATTGGCCTGCAACGCGGCGGCGCCCAGATCGGTCACGCGGCCCGCCACATCGGTGTCGAGCTTCACCGTGAAGGGCACCCCATGCAGCGCCCCCACCGGATCGCCCGCCGCCAGCCGCCGGTCGGCCGCGCGGGCCGCGGCGCGGGCGTCGTCATCCTCGACCGAGGTCAGCGCGTTGTGGGCGGCGTTCACCGCCGCGACGCGGGCCAGCACCGAATCGACCGCCTCGACGCAGGATACCTCGCGCCGGCGGATCCGGTCGGCCAGATCCGCCGCATCCATCGCCCAAAGCGGTTTGGCCATCGCCCGTTCCCCCTGTTGCCCCCGGGCGCGCGCCCGGGGCCGCCCCGGCGACCGCCGCCGGAAGGCCTGTCATTGCGTGATCCGCCGCGCGCGCCGGCTGGCAAGGCTTGCGGCAGGGCCACGCTAGGGCGGCACTTTCCCCGCGCCAACTTCCATTTCCCGAACCCCCGCTTTCCCGCCGTGCAAACACGGGGCTGGCACCCGGCGGCGGGCCGGGTAAACTCCCCCCGCGCATGACCTGAAGGAGACGCCGATGCCCGCCCTCGCCCCCGTCCTCGCCCGTATCGACGCCGATCTCGACGCGGCGGTGGCGCGGCTGTTCGACCTGCTGCGCATCCCCTCGATCTCGACCGACCCGGCGCATGCGGACGACTGCCAGCGCGCCGCCGACTGGCTGGTGGCGGATCTGACGACCCTCGGCTTTCGCGCGGAAAAGCGGGCGACACCGGGCCATCCGATGGTGGTGGCGCATCATGACGGCGCGGGCCCGCATCTGCTGTTCTACGGCCATTACGACGTGCAGCCGGTGGACCCTATCGACCTGTGGTCCCGCGACCCCTTCGACCCGGGCGTCGAGGATACCGCCAGGGGCCGCGTCATCCGCGCCCGGGGTGCGGCCGACGACAAGGGCCAGCTGATGACCTTTGTCGAGGCGTTCCGCGCCTGGAAGGCCACCCACGGCACCCTGCCCTGCCGCATCACCGTGTTCCTGGAGGGAGAGGAGGAATCGGGCTCCCCTTCCCTCATCCCGTTCATGCAGGCGCATGCGGGCGAACTGACCGCCGATCTGGCGCTGATCTGCGACACCGGCCTGTTCGAGGGCCGCGTGCCCGCGATCACCACCATGCTGCGCGGGCTGGTGGGCGAGGAAATCACCCTGCGCGGCCCCGACAAGGACCTGCATTCCGGCATGTACGGGGGCGCCGCCATCAACCCGATCCGGGTGCTGACGCGCATTCTGGGGGGCCTGCACGACGATACCGGCCGGGTGACGGTGCCGGGCTTCTACGAGGGCGTGGACGAACTGCCCGATGCGATCCGCGCGCAATGGCAGGGGTTGGGGTTCGATCACGCGCGGTTCCTCGGCGACGTGGGCCTGTCCACCCCGGCCGGAGAGGTCGGGCGCACACCGCTGGAAATGATCTGGTCGCGCCCGACGGCGGAAATCAACGGCATCTGGGGCGGCTATACCGGCGCGGGGTTCAAGACCGTGCTGCCCGCCGAAGCCCATGCCAAGGTCAGCTTCCGTCTGGTGGGCGACCAGAACCCGGATGCGATCCGCACCGCGTTCCGGTCTTGGGTCCGCGCCCAACTGCCCCCCGACTGCACCGCCGACTTCGCCCCCCACGGCGCCAGCCCGGCGAGCCGCATGGACATCTCCGCCCCCGCGTTCGAGGCCGCCCGCGCCGCGCTGACCGAGGAATGGGGCGTGCCCGCGGCCTATGTGGGATCGGGCGGCTCGATCCCCATCGCGGGCTATTTCAAGTCGATCCTCGGCATGGACGCGATGCTGATCGGCTTCGGCCGCGACGACGACCAGATCCACTCCCCGAACGAGAAATACGACATGGAGTCGTTCCACAAGGGGATACGGTCATGGGCGCGGGTGCTGGATCGGTTGGCGGGGTGAGGGGGTACCGCCCCCTTCTTCGCCCGCCCCTGCGTCATGCGGGGGACAGGTGGCGGCAATGCGGATATTACCGACCTTCGCCTTTGCAAGATCTGTTGCCAACCGTAAGATTATCGTCGTTCGCCTCCAATATCACGGCTTTGCACCTAAAAGCTCGCTTTTAGGGCGTGTTGACAAAAGGGATTCACCGGGCGCGGTGATCGTGATTCAAGCTGGTATCTGCAATGGAGACCAGCGT
>NZ_JAVKPH010000028.1:0-50449 GCF_031432425.1 Ruixingdingia sedimenti
CCGTGCTCAACGGCTTCACCGCGCTCGGCACGCCCATCACAGAGGTCGCAGGATAAATCTGTCCGGGGAAAGGGGAAGTCCGATCAGCAGCCGATTTGTGCAACAGAGCCCCCCGACGGCACCGATATCGGTGAAGTCGTCGGTGTTGCCGTCGATTCCGAGAATGTCGTCGAACGCGTGATCGCGGATATCGGCGGTTTCCTCGGGATGGGTCAGCACCGTATCGCGCTGAGCGGCGACGAGGTGTTTTTCTACCGCAATGAAAGCGGCACGCTGCGCGCCTATGTGAATGCCGACAAGGCCGCGCTGGAGGCGATGCCGGAATATGAAGAGCCCGGCACCACGCGGTAATCTGGCCCATTCCGGGCGGCATGATCGCCCGGGGAATAACCCCGGAATTTTACGCAAAGGAAATCGACAATGAATCTCGATATCATCGAAGGCAAATGGGACCAGCTGAAAGGATCGGTCAAGGAACGGTGGGGGAAACTCACCGATGACGACCTGACCCGCATTTCCGGCAAGCAGGACCAGCTGACGGGGAAATTGCAGGAAAGATACGGCTGGACCCGCGATCAGGCGGAAAAGGAAATCGACGAATTCCTGCGCCGCCGCAGCTGAGGCCGCCATCGCGGAAACGGAAGGGCCGGCGCAGCATGCGCCGGCCCGCGCGCATCACGTCAGCGGGCCGCGCACCAGCACTTGCAGATCGGCAACATTGGTGCCGGTGCCGCCGGTGATCAGCAGATCCCCCGCGGCGGCCAGCGCGATGCGGCTGTCGTGATCTGCGGCCAGCCCTGCGGGGTCGTGGCCTGCGGCGCGGATGCGGGGCAGGGTGCCCGCATCGACCAGTCCGCCCGCCGCATCCGTAGGTCCGTCGCGCCCGTCGGTGCCCGCCGACAGGAAGGCCCACCGCCCTGCACCCCCTGCCAGCGCCACGCGCAACGCCAGTTCCTGATTGCGCCCGCCCTCGCCCTGCCGGGACAGCCGCACGGTCGTCTCGCCCCCCCAAAGCCAGATCCCCGGCCCGGGCCCCGTGGCGGCGATCCGCGCCGCGGCATCCTGCACATCGCCCGTCAGCGTGGCGGTATGCACCGGCAGGCCATAGGCGGCCGCCGCCCGCGCCATCGCCGCCACCGACAGCGCGTTGGACCCGATGATGCGGTTTTCCGTCACGGGCGGGGCAGGGGGCGGGGGCGCGGTTTCCAGATGCGCCCGCACCGCCGGGGGTAACTGCGGCCAGAGCCCCCGTGCCGCCAGCGCCGCGCGCGCCGCCGCCGCATCGCCCACCGGCGCCGCCGTGGGGCCGGAGGCGACCAGCTGCGGGTCATCCCCCATCACATCCGACAGGATCAGCGCCACCACCTGCGCCGGGGCCGCCGCCCGCGCCAGCCCGCCGCCCTTGATCCGCGACAGCGCCTGACGGATCAGGTTCATTTCCGCAATATCGGCGCCAGAGGCAAGCAGCAGCCGGTTGACCGCGATCTTGTCCGCCAGCGACACCCCTGCCACCGGCGCGGGCAGCAGCGCCGACCCCCCGCCCGACACCAGCGCCAGCAACTGGTCGCCCTCGCCGAGCATCGCGGCAGCCGCCAGCACCCGTTGCGCCGCAGCCGCCCCGCGCGCATCGGGCAGCGGGTGGCCCGCGGCCAGCACCTCCGCCCCGGGCAGGGGGCGGGCATTGGCGTCATCCGTCACCACCAGCGCCTCGCAGGGGCCAAGGGTGGCCCGCGCAGCCGCCGCCATGGTCACACCGGCCTTGCCGATGGCCACGATCAGCCGCCGCCCCGCAGGCGCAGGCACATCCGCCAGCGCCGCCGTCACCGCCCCGCCGGGGTCCGCCGCCGCCAGCCCGGCGGCAAAGATCGCCCGCGCCGCGGTGCGTTCGGGGGTGGGGTGCGGGTCGGCCTGCACCCCGCGGCCCTCAGCCCGCCTCGGCCAGCCGCGCCAGCGCGGTGCGCAGCTTGGCGGCGTCGGTCTCGGCCCGGTCCAGCTGTTCGCGGGTTTCCTCGACCACATCCGCGGGCGCGCTGTCGACGAATTTCGGGTTCGACAGCCGACCCTTCAACCCGCCCAGGTCCTTTTCCAGCTTCGCCAGCGTCTTTTCCAGCCGCGCCTTTTCCGCCGCCACGTCGATCACGCCGGCCAGCGGCAGCGCGAAGGCCCCGCCCTCGACGGCGATGGTGACGGCGCCCTTGGGGGCCGCGCCTTCGGTCAGGTCGCCCAACCGGGCCAGCCGCTTGATGAGCGGTTCATTGCGCGCCCATGCCTCCCGGCCCCGGTCGTCCAGCGCCGTCAGAACGATCGGCAGATGCAGCCCCGCAGGCACCCCCATCTGCGCGCGGGCGGACCGCACTTCCTCGATCAGCGCGATGACCCACCGCATTTCGCGTTCGGCGTCCGGGTCCACCAGTTCGGTGCCGTAACCGGGCCAGTCGCCATGCACCAGCATCTTGGCCCGCGCCCCGGTCAGCGCCCACAGATCCTCGGTCACAAAGGGCATGATCGGATGCAGCAGGGTGAAACACTGGTCCAGCACCCAGCCCATGGTCGCGCGCGTTTCATCCGCCGTCGCGGGATCGGCCAGCAGGGGCTTGGCGAATTCGACATACCAGTCGCAGACCTTGCCCCAGACGAAGGCGTAAAGCGCATTCGCCGCATCGTTGAAGCGGAAGGCGGTGAGGGCCGCGTCCACCTCTTCGCGCACGCGCCCCGTTTCGCCGATGATCCAGCGGTTGACGGTCGCCTGCACGGCGGGATGCGCGGCGCGGGTGGCGTGGCCTTCCCAGACCCCGTTCATTTCGGCGAACCGGGTCGCGTTCCACAGTTTCGTGCCGAAGTTGCGATAGCCCGCGATCCGGTCCTTCGACAGCTTGAGGTCGCGCCCCATCGCCGCCATCGCCGTCAGGGTGAAGCGCACGGCATCCGCGCCGAATTCGTCGATCAGGTCCAGCGGGTCCAGCACGTTGCCGAGCGATTTCGACATCTTCTTGCCCTTCTCGTCGCGGACGAGGGCGTGGACATAGACGGTGTGGAACGGCACCTGATCCACCACCGCCAGCTGCATCATCATCATCCGGGCGACCCAGAAGAAGATGATGTCGAAACCCGTCACCAGAACGTCGGTCGGGAAATAGCGGCGCAGTTCCGGCGTATCCTCGGGCCAGCCGAGTGTGCCGAGCGGCCAGAGGCCCGAGGAAAACCACGTATCCAGCACATCCGGGTCGCGCCAGACGGGATAGACCAGATGCGTCGGATCCTGGTTGACGGCGTAATCCGCCAGCGCCGCGGCGAACATGTCGATGGCGGCCTGACGGTCCGCGACCTCGACCACGCGGGCGGCGTGCAGCGGCGCGGGCAGGCCGGCCAGATCGTCGTGGAAGGCATCCACCACCCCCGCGAAATCGGCGGCGCAATGGAACTTCTCGCCGGTATGGACCAGCCCGCCATCGGCCAGCAGGCGGGCCAGTTCCACCTCGTCCAGCGCGCCGTCGCCTTCATCGTCGGTGAAATCCGTCACCCAGAGGTCGAGCCCGTACCACACCGGGATCTGGTGGCCCCACCACAGCTGGCGGCTGATGCACCAGGGCTCGATGTTTTCCAGCCAGTGGAAATAGACCTTCTCGTGCTGTTCCGGCAGGATCTTCGTGCGGCCCTCGCGCACCGCGTCGATGGCGGGCTGCACGATCTTTTCGGCATCCACGAACCACTGGTCGGTCAGCATCGGCTCGATCACGACCTTGGACCGGTCGCCGAAGGGCTGCATGATCTTTTTCGCCTCGACCAGCGGCACCGGGGCGTCCGCGCCCTCGGCCCCCGGTTTCAGCGCGGCCTTGCCAAGGCGGGGGTCATCCGCGCGGGTCGTCACCGCCAGCCCCTCGGCCTCGATTTCCGCCACCACGCGCTTGCGCGCCTCGTAACGGTCGAGCCCGCGCAGATGGTCGGGGACGAGGTTCAGCGCGTCCACCTCAAGCTCGGACAACACCTGTTTGCCCCGCGCCACCGCCTGCGCCACCGCCGCGGCCTCTGCATAGGGCAGGCCGTCGGTGCGCATCCGCGCCCGCGTGTCCATCAGCCGGTAGCAGGGAATGCCGCCGCGTTTGGCCACGCCATAGTCGTTGAAGTCATGCGCCCCGGTGATCTTGACCGCGCCGGACCCGAAGGCCGGGTCGGGATATTCGTCGGTGATGATCGGGATCAGGCGGCGGTGTTCCTTGGGGCCCACCGGAATTTCGCACAGCAGGCCGACGATGGGTTTGTAGCGTTCGTCATCCGGGTGCACCGCCACCGCGCCGTCGCCCAGCATCGTTTCCGGCCGGGTGGTCGCGATCGAGATATAGTCGCGCGTCTCGCGCAGCGTCACGTTCCCGTCGGCATCCTTTTCGATGTATTCATAGGTCGCCCCGCCCGCCAGCGGGTATTTGAAATGCCACATGTGGCCGTCGACCTCGGTGCTTTCCACCTCGAGGTCGGAAATCGCGGTCTCGAACTGCGGATCCCAGTTCACCAGCCGCTTGCCGCGGTAGATATGTCCCTTGCGGTAAAGCTCGACAAAGACCCGGATCACGGCGTCGTGGAAATTGCCCTCTTCGCCCTTGGGCGCGCCGGGGGCGCCCGACATGGTGAAGGCCTCGCGCGACCAGTCGCAGGAGGCGCCGAGGCGTTCCAGCTGCCGGCGGATGTTGCCGCGCGACTTCCGCTTCTGATCCCAGACCAGCGCGGTGAACTCGGGCCGGGTGAAATCGCTGCGCCGCTTGCCGTCCCTGGCCAGTTCGCGTTCCACCACCATCTGCGTGGCGATCCCCGCATGGTCGGTGCCCGGCTGCCAGAGCGTGTCGAAGCCCCGCATCCGGTGCCAGCGCGTCAGGATGTCCTGAAGCGTGTTGTTGAAGGCATGCCCCATGTGCAGGCTGCCGGTGACGTTCGGCGGCGGGATCACGATGGAAAAGCTGTCGGCGCCCGGTTTCGCATTCCTGCCTGCGGCAAAGGCGTTCGCCCGTTCCCAGGCTTCGGCGATGCGGGCTTCGGCCCCGGCGGGGTTGAACGTCTTTTCCATGGGCATGGCACTGATCCTTGTGGCGTCGCGGTTATGTAGCGCGCCAGCGGCGCAAGGGGAAGGGAGAGGTGGGAACGCGGGCGGGCGTGGGGCGGTTTGCGGGACTTTACGGACGTTCAGCCCCTAGCCATATTGCCCGGCGGCCCCAGAAGGATCGAACGGGATGAAAGACGATCTCGCCATCCGGCTTGCAGAGGTATTCCCGACCGCAGGCGCAACCGCCTCCGGCACCGGACTGCTGTTCGCCGGGGATGACGGCCCGCAACACGACCTGACGCCATCGACCTGGCACCAGGTTGCCGAACAGATCAACGACGTTGTGGACTACAGCCTCATCAGTTCGATGATGCCGCCGGATTTCCGTTACTACCTGCCGGGGCTCATACTGGGGGTCGCCTGCCATGAGCGTGATGCGGGCAGTCCGACGGGGGCGACAATCCTTGCCGATCTCTACCGATATTCGAACCGCACCACTGGGATGCGCGGTTTATGGAGCGGTGGTGTCGGTTCACCGAAGATCAGTATGAGGTACTGGAGTCTGTACTTCCGCCTCTTCTGATCGAACACTTGGGCGCCTTCGACGGCGCAATCGCGGCAGAAACGCTTGCCTTGGCACGAATGCAGGCGGCGGAGATGGTATCGAAGGGAAGCTGAGGACCCGAACCCGTCCCCCCGGCGGCGCACCCCTCACACCGCCCGGTCGATCCGGGTGGACAGGTGGATGAGCGATTCCGACGACTTGACCCCGGTCATCGCCCCGATCCGGTCCAGCACGTCGTCGAGCTGCGTCGTCGTCGGCGCCGCGATCTGCACCAGCAGGTCGAACCGGCCCGAGGTCGAATGCGCCACCTCGACCTCCGGTATCGACTTCAGCCGGCTCAGGATATTTGCCTGCGCGCGCGGTTCCACCGTCAGCAGCACGCTCGCCCGGATCCGCCCGCCGCGCGCCGCCGCGCCCAGTTTCACCGTATATCCCGTGATCGCGCCAGAGGTTTCCAGCCGTTCCAGCCGCGCCTGGATGGTGGACCGCGCGACCTTCAGCCGCCGCGCCAGCGTCGCCACCGGCATGCGCGCATCCTCGCCCAGAAGCGCAATGATCGCCCGATCCGTGTCGTCCATTGCACACCTGTCAGTTTGACCGACCCTTTCGTCATTATAACGACAGTTCGCGGCATTTCTACACTTCCGCTCGGTGAAGTTGTCATCCATATGCGGCATCCTAATCACTACAGGAAAAGGGCGGCTCATACGCACCTGGCCTGGTTGGATGAAACGCGCGAGCGTCTCCCAACCCGTTCCGCCGGGGCAAGGACCTTGCGTTCTGTTGGCTGAATGAAAGGACCTGGCCGATGGGACTCTCGAAGACGATCTGGGCTCACCCTGCCGAATTCCTCGCGCATCAACAGCCTGAAAACCCGGTGCTTTTCTTCTCGCCCGGTGTGCTGCAGGCGGCCGCGCGCCGTTTCATCGACGGCTTTCCGGGGCTCGTCACCTATGCGGTGAAGTCGAACCCCGAGGAAGTGGTGATCGAGAATCTGGCCGCCGCGGGCGTGCACGGGTTCGACGTGGCCTCGCCGGCCGAGATCCGCATGATCCGCCGGCTCTGCCCCGAGGCGGCGCTGCACTACAACAACCCGGTGCGCGCGCGGTCCGAAATCGCCGTGGCGGTGGCGCATGGCGTCTGCTCCTACTCGGTCGATTCGCACAGCGAACTGTCGAAGCTGATCGACCTCGTGCCCGCCGCGGGGACCGAGATCACCGTGCGCTTCAAGCTGCCGGTGCAGGGCGCGGCCTACAACTTCGGCGCCAAGTTCGGGGCGACGGTGGAACTGGCCACCGAACTGCTGGCACGGGTGGCGGCGGCGGGCTTCGTCCCCTCGATCACCTTCCACCCCGGCACGCAATGCACCGACCCGGCGGCATGGGAGGCCTATATCCGCACCGCCGCGCAGATCGCGCGCGACGCGGGCGTGCGCATCGCGCGGCTGAACGTCGGCGGGGGCTTTCCCTCGCACCGGCTGTCCGATGTCGTGCCGCAGATCGAGGCGACCTTCGCCCTGATCGGCCGCGTGACGGCCGAGGCCTTCGGCGACGCGCGCCCGGCGCTGGTGTGCGAACCGGGCCGCGCGCTGGTGGCGGAATCCTTCAGCCTCGCCGCCCGCGTCAAGGCGGTGCGGGACGATGCGCATGTGTTCCTCAACGACGGCACCTACGGCAACCTCGACGAACTGCCGGTGATCGGCATCATCGACCGGGTGGAGGTGATCACCCCCGAGGGCGCCCGCCGCACCGGCGCGCCGCGGCCCCGCATCGTCTTCGGCCCCACCTGCGACAGCGTCGACCGCCTGCCGGGCGAACTGCCGCTGCCCGGCGACATCGCCGAGGACGACTATGTGCTGTTCCACGGCCTCGGCGCCTATTCGGTGGCGACCAACACGCGCTTCAACGGCTTCGGCGACGTGGCGATCGAGACCGTGCTGAGCCTGCACTGACCGCAGCCGGCCTGCGTATGATACCGACAGCGCCGGGGGCCAGCCCCCGGACCCCCGGGATATTTGACGACAGAAAGTGAAAAGGTCAGCCACTTGTCCGCGCCTTTCTTCACTTTCTGTCCCTAAATATCCCACGGGGGTGCGGGGGTGTGAAACCCCCGCCGCTGCCCTCTCCACCTGCGCAACCGCCGGAAAACCGGTCGAATGCGCCCCATCTCTGGACAAGCCCGCCCTGCGCACTAGTCTGGCCCCGCGATGCAGCGGGAGGCGACATGGGCTACGGCAAGGCGCAGGGCGGGCGGGTCGAGGATATCCGGCTTCTGACCGGGCGGGGGCGCTATGTCGACGACATCGCCCCGCCCGGCGCGCTGCATGTGCATTTCCTGCGGTCGCAGGTCGCCCATGCCGACATCCGCGCCCTCGACCTCACCGCCGCGCGCGCGGCGCCGGGGGTGCATCTGGTGCTGGCGGCCGGGGATCTGCTGGCCGCGGGGGTGGACCTCGACATGAAGGCCACCACCACCCGCAACCGCGACGGCAGCCGGGGCGCGGCGCCGCTGCGGCCCTTGCTGGCCACCGGGCGGGTGCGGTTCGTGGGCGAGGCGCTGGCGGTCGTCGTCGCCGATACGCCGGACGCCGCGCGCGACGCGGCCGAACTGATCGAGCCGGATCTGGCCGAGCGCCCCGTCCATCTGGCGCTCGCCCCGGGGGGCGAACCGCTGCATCCCGCCGCCGCGCCCGACAACTGCGCCTTCCGCTGGGAACTGGGCGATGCGGCCGCGGTCGATGCCGCCATCGCCGCCGCCGCCCATGTCGTGCGCCTGCGGGTCGAGGACAACCGCATCATCGCCAACGCGATGGAGCCCCGCGCCGCCTTTGCCGACTGGGAAGACGGGCGCATCCATCTGTGCGTGAACGGGCAGGGGGTCTGGAACATCCGCACCCGCGTGGCCGCGCATCTGGGGATGGATCCCGCCGACCTGCGCGTCACCACGCCCGACGTGGGCGGCGGCTTCGGCATGAAGGCCACGAACTATCCCGAATACCCCGTCCTCGCCCATATCGCGCGCCTTCTGCGCCGCCCCGTTCGCTGGATGGCGGATCGCACCGAATCGATGCTGTCCGACAACGGGGGCCGCGATCTGGTGTCCGAGGCGGTGCTGGCCTTCGACGCCGCCCGCCGCATCACCGCCTACCGGGTGGATATCGCCTGCAACCTCGGCGCCTACAATTCGCAGAACGGCCAGATCATCCAGGCCGACATTTCGTCCAAGGTGCTGACCGGGGTCTATGACATCCCCGCCGCCCATGCGGTCGCGCGCGGCTATTACACCAATACCACCCAGGTCGATGCCTATCGCGGCGCGGGGCGGCCCGAGGCGATCTATACCCTGGAACGCGCGATGGACGAGGCCGCGCGGCAGATGGGCACCGATCCCTTCGCGCTGCGCGAGGCGAATTTCATCCGTACCTTCCCCTATCGCACGCCCTCGGGCGAAACCTATGACGTGGGCGATTTTCCCCGCGTTCTGGCGCGGTTGCGGGCCGAAGCCGATGTGGCGGGCTTTCCCGCCCGGCGCGCGGCCTCTGCCGGGCGGGGGCGGCTGCGGGGCATGGGGCTGGCCTATTACGTCGAGGCGATCCTGGGCGATCCGACCGAGGGCGCGACGGTGGTGTTCAATGCCGATGGCACGGTGGACCTGCTGGTCGGCACGCAGTCGAACGGGCAGGGGCACGAGACCGTCTATGCCCGCTTCCTGTCGGAACAGACCGGCATTCCGATGGCGGCGATCCGCGTGGTGCAGGGCGACAGCGACCGGATCGCGAAAGGCGGCGGCACCGGGGGCTCGCGTTCGGTGACGACGCAGACCAATGCGACACTGGCCGCCGTCACGGCGATGGTCGCGGCCTTCACCCCTTTCCTCGCCGGCGAACTGGGGGCCGAACCCGCCTTTGCCGAGGGCGCTTTCCGCGCGCCCGGGTCGAACCGCACGCTGACGCTGCTCGAGGCGGCGGACCTCGCCCGCGCGCGCGGGCGCACCGACCTTCTGCGCCACGCGGCAGAGGCGAAGCTGGCCGGCCGGTCCTATCCCAACGGCGCGCATCTGGCAGAGGTCGAGGTGGACCCGGAAACCGGGCAGGTGGAACTGGTGGCCTATGCGGTGGCCGACGATCTGGGCAACCTTCTGGACCCGCAACTGGTGGCGGGGCAGATCCATGGCGGCATCGCGCAGGGGGCGGGGCAGGCGCTGTGCGAACATGTGGTGCATGACGCCCACGGCCAGTTGCTGACCGCGACCTTCATGGATTACGCCATGCCGCGCGCCGCCGATTTCCCGCGCTTCCGCCTCGCCTCGGTGCCGGTGCCGACGCGCACCAACCCGCTCGGCATGAAGGGTTGCGGCGAGGCGGGGACGGTGGGCGCGCTGCCGGCGGTGGCCAATGCGGTGCGCGACGCGCTGGCGCCCGCGGGCGTGGCGCGGGTCGACATGCCCTTCACGCCCGCGCGTGTCTGGGCCTGGCTGAAGGAGGCCGGCCACGATCCGTCTGCGTGACATCCTCGGCTGGTTCAGCCGGCCCCGGGTCGAGCTTGCCACGCCCGAGCCCCCGCCCTCGCGGGCGGGGACCGATCATGTCGTGATCCTCGACGGCACCATGTCCTCGCTGGAACCGGGGGAGGAGACGAACGCCGGCCTCACCTTCCGCCTGCTGTCGGAGGCGCGGGCGCGCGCGCATCTGTCGCTTTATTACGAACCGGGGCTGCAATGGCAGGGCTGGCGGCATGCGGGCGACGTGGCGCAGGGCCGGGGGCTCGACCGGCAGATCCGGCGCGCCTACGGCTTTCTCGCCTCGCGCTACCGGCCCGGCGACCGGATCTATCTTTTCGGCTATTCGCGCGGGGCCTATGCGGTGCGCTCGCTTGCCGGAATGATCGACCGGGTGGGGCTGCTGCGGCGCGATGCCGCGACGGAACGCAACGTGCGCCTGGCCTACCGCCACTACCAGACCGGCCCCGACACCCCCGCCGCCCGCGCCTTCGTCGAGGCCCATTGCCGGCCCGGGGTGGTGGTCCAGATGGTGGGGGTCTGGGATACGGTCAAGGCGCTCGGCCTGCGGCTGCCGGTGGTCTGGCGCTTCACCGAGGTCGCGCACCGCTTTCACAACCACCAGCTGGGGCCGACGATCCGCTTCGGCTTTCAGGCGCTGGCGCTGCACGAGACGCGGGTGGTGTTCGAACCCGTGCTGTGGCACTGCCCGCCGGAATGGGACGGCAGCGTGGAACAGGTCTGGTTCCGCGGCGCGCATGGCGACATCGGCGGGCAACTGGGCGGGTTCCGGGCGGCGCGGCCGCTGTCGAACATCCCGCTGGTCTGGATGCTGGAAAAGGCAGAGGCCTGCGGCCTGCCGCTGCCCACGGGCTGGCACGCGCGCTTTCCCTGCGATCCGCATGCGCCGATGGTCGGCACCTGGCGCGACTGGGGCAAGATCTTTCTGCTGCGCAAGCCCCGGGTGGTGGGGCGCGACCGTTCCGAACGCATCCACCCCACCGCCCTGCCGGTACCCCCCGCGGCCCCCACCCCCGCCCCGCCCGCGCCCCTCGCGCCGCGCTAGGGGCCCTCCGCCCGGCGGCAGTGCGGGGGGAAAGCGCAGGAGCCTCCGGCGGGGATATTTGGGGACAGAAAATGAGCTGGACAGGCTCTTCCCCGGCCCTGTTCATTTTCTGTCTGAAAATATCCCGGGGTCCGGGGCAGCGCCCCGGCGCCGACCGCCGGGCCGGGTGCGCCCGGGGCCTCAGCCCGGCAGGATGATGCAGGTCGTGCTGGCGCTGGCGTAAAGCCTGCCGTCCGCCACCCCGCGCAGTTCGGCGGTGGCGACGGCGGTGCTGCGCCCGGCATGGGCGACGGTGCCCGTTGCCTCCGCCTCTGTCCCCGGGGGCAGGGCGCGGGTCAGGTTCACCTTGTATTCCAGCGTCGTATAGCCCTGTCCGCGCGCCAGCACCGACATCACCGCGCAGCCCATCGCGCTGTCGAGGATCGCGCCGTACCAGCCGCCGTGCACCGTGCCCATCGGGTTGAGATGCGCGAAACCCGCGCGGCCCCGGAACAGCACGCGGCCCGGTTCCGCCGCGGTCATCGTGAAATCCATCGTGGCGCAGATGGGCGGCGCCGCGATCTCGCCCCGCAGCATCGCCTGCAACGCCTCGATCCCCGCCATCGCCGCCAGATCCGCGCGCCCCGCCATGTCCTCGGGCCGTTGTGCGATCCATGCCGTGCCGGTCATCCCTTGCCCTCCGTGCCGCCGCCATCCCAGCATGCACCGCCCGTGCGGCGTGTCGAGCCGTTCCCTTGCGGCATGCCGCCCGGCCCATCGGCCCTTGACATGCGCGCCACGCGGTCTATCAGGGCATCACTTCGGTTTTCGCCGTGCGGGCCTGTCCGGGCGGCGGATGAAAAGGGAACGCGGTGCAGCCCCATGGGCCCAATCCGCGGCTGCCCCCGCAACTGTAGGCGGCGAGCGACGGCCATATGTGCCACTGGGGGTTTCCCCGGGAAGGCCGGCCCGAGCAGCGACCCGCGAGCCAGGAGACCTGCCGAGGTGATCACCTTCCCGCCGTGCGAGGGGCGCGGGCGGAGGCGGATCAACCGCCCGTGGTGACGCAAGCACCGTCGGCGGAAGGCCAGCCCTTCCAAGGACATTCGACAGCGTTCGCCGCCGGGGCCCGCGCCCTGGCGCCCAGACGGCCATCGGAGGGCCCGGGACATGACCAGATTCGCATCCCTTACCGCACTTGCCACCATCTTTGTCGCCGGCGCCGCCCCCCTGCGGGCGGAACCCGAGACCACCGTGCTGGACGAGATCGTCCTGACCGCCAACCGCATCCCCACCGCGGCCGACCGCACCGGCGCCTCGGTCAGCGTGATCGACGACGAGGCGCTGGCCGAGGCCGGCAGCGCGCGGCTGGCCACCGTGCTCGACCGGTTGCCGGGCTTCAGCCTGCGCAGCCGGGGCCCGGCGGGCACGCAGATGGGCTTCACCCTGCGCGGGGCCACGCAGAACTATGTCGGCGTCTATGTCGACGGGATCGACGTGACCGACCCGTCGGGCACGCAGGTGGCGTTCGATTTCGGCGGCACGATGGCCACCGGCCTGTCCCGGGTCGAGGTGCTGCGCGGGTCGCAATCGGCGCTCTACGGCTCGCGCGCCATCGGCGGGGTGATCTCGATCACCACCGCGCGCGCGACCGAGGAGGGCACGCATCAGTCCCTCGCGGTCGAGGCCGGCAGTTTCGGCACCGCCTCGGCGATCTGGGGGCTGACCCACAAGTCCGACCGGGGCGAGGCGGCGCTCACGCTCGGCCGGTTCGTCTCGGACGGGTTTTCCGCCGCCGACGAGGCCGCGGGCAACACCGAGGCCGATGGCTTCCGCCAGAGCCGGGTGTCGTTCAACGGCGCGCTGAACCTCGAGGGCGGCGCGCGCATCGGCCTGTCGGCGTTCCTGGACCGCAGCACCGGCGCCTATGACGAGGGTTTTCCCCTGGGTGACGGCCTGCCGCCCTATGACGAGATCAACAAGACCCGTTCGGGCGGCCTGCGCGTATTCGCCGAATTCGACACCGGCCCGGTGGCGCATGAACTGTCGGCCAGCACCTACCGGATCGAGCGGCGGATCATGGACGGCAACGCCTGGGGCACCTCGGACACCACCTATACCGGCACGCGGCGCACGCTGGCCTGGCAGGGCGTGACCGATCTGGGGCAGGCGGCGACGCTGGCCTTCGGCGCCGACTGGAACCGCGAGGATTACGACGCGGCGGGCACCTATGGCGCACCCTCTGCCCGCACCACCACCACCGGCGTCTTTGCCGAAATCGACTGGGCCGTGGCGCCGACGCTCGACATCGCCACGACGCTGCGCCACGACGACCATTCCCTGTTCGGCGGTGCGACGACGGGGCGGATCGCGCTGGCCTGGCGGCCGACCGACCGGCTGACCATCCGCGCGCAGGCGGGCACGGGCTATCGCGCGCCTTCGAACTATGAACTCTACAGCGCCTATGGGTCGGTCGCGAACCAGCCCGAAACCAGCCGCACCCTCGACTTCGGCGTCGAATACCGCCCGGACGACCGCACCACCCTGCGCGCCACGGCCTTCCTGCTCGAGGTCGAGGATCTCATCGACTACGATTTCGCCAGCACCGCCTGTCCGGCCGCGGTCGCCTCCGGCTGGCCGGGCTGCTATGTCCAGGTGCCCGGCACCTCGCGCCGCAGCGGGGTGGAGCTTGAGGGCGCGTTCGATCTGTCCAACCGGCTGCGCCTGACGGCGAGCTATGCCTATATCGACAGCAAGACCAACGCCTCTTCGGCCTGGGCGCGGGTGCCGCAGCACGAACTGGGCCTGGGTCTGGATGCGGTGCTGACCGACCGGCTGACGGCGGGCGTGTCGCTGCAACATGCCGCCGGGCGGCGGGGGATGAAGGATTACACGCTGGTGGACGCCCGTCTGGGATATGCGATTTCCGACCGGGCAGAGGCCTATCTGCGGGTGGAAAACCTGTTCGACGAACAATATCAGCTGGTGAATGGCTATGGCACCTCGGACCGGGCGGTCTATGTCGGCCTCAGCGCGCGTTTCTAGGGCGCTCGCGCTGGCGCTTTGCCTGCTGGTCCCCGCAATTGCGGGGGCCGGAACGCCGCCCCTGCGGGTGGTGTCGATCAACCTGTGCACCGATCAGCTGGCCATGGCGCTGGCGGCGCCGGGGCAGCTGGTGTCGGTCTCCTACCTCTCTGCCGATCCGCGCATGTCGATGATGGCCGACCGCGCGGCGGCCTATCCGCTCAACCACGCCGGCGCCGAAGAGGTCTATCTGATGCGCCCCGATCTGGTGCTGGGCGGGATCTACACCAACCGCGGCTCGGTCGAGATCCTGCAGCGGCTCGGCGTGCCGGTGCTGCTGCTGCCGCCCGTGGACCGGCTGGAGGATGTGGCGGCGCAGATGCGCACCGTCGGCGCGGCCCTGGGCCGCACGGCAGAGGCAGAGGCGCAGGTGGCCGCGTTCGAGGCAGCCCTCGCCGCGCTGCGGGTGGATCTGCCCCCGGTGACGGCGGCGCAATACCACCCTAACGGCTATACCACCGGCACCGGCACGCTGGCGGACGAGATCATGCGCCATACCGGCTATGCCAATATCGCCGCGCGGGCGGGGGTGGCGGGGGGCGGCGTGCTGGCCCTGGAACGGTTGGTGATGGAGGATCCGCAGGTGATCGTGACCGCCCGCCCCTGGCCCGGCGCCTCGCGGTCCGAGGAACTGCTGGTCCATCCCGCGCTGGCCGCGCTGCGCGCGCGGGCGGCGCAGGTGCCGCTGGCCGATGCGGGTTGGTCCTGCGGCACGCCCGCGATGCTGGCGGCCGTGGCCGGCATGGCTGCCGCGCGCCGCGCGATGGAGGGGCGATGACCCTGCGCCTTGCCCCGCCGCTTGGCCTGCTGGTCGCGGTGTTGTTCGCGGCCTCGCTGCTGACCGGCCCGGCGGGGCTGTCGCTGGCCGACAGCCTCGGCGCGCTGCTGGCGGGGCGGGGCGAGGCGGCGGTGCTGGTGATGCGCGAAATCCGCCTGCCGCGGGCGGTTCTGGGGCTGCTGGTAGGGGCGGGGCTCGGGCTCGCCGGGGCGGCGATGCAGGGGTTCCTGCGCAACCCGCTGGCCGAACCGGGGCTGATCGGCGTGTCGCCGGCGGCGAGCCTCGGGGCGGTGATCTCGCTCCAGACCGGGGCGGCGGCTGCCTTTGCGCTGGCGCTGCCGCTGGCGGCGCTGACGGGGGCGGGGGTGGCGGTGGCGCTGGCGCTGATGCTGGCGGGGCCGCGGGGGGGCTCGTTCACGCTGATCCTTGCGGGGATCGCGATTTCGGCGCTGGCGGGGGCGCTGACCTCGCTGGTGCTGAACCTGTCGCCCAATCCTTACGCGGCGGCGGAAATCGTGTTCTGGATGATGGGCTCGCTGGCCGACCGTTCGATGGATCATGTGGCGCTTGCCGCGCCCTTCCTGATCGGGGGGGCGGCCTTGCTGCTGACCACCGGGCGGGCGCTGGATGCGCTGACCCTGGGCGAGGATGCGGCGCAGTCGATGGGCGTGTCGCTGGTGTCGCTGCGGTTGCGTCTGCTGGTCGGCACCGCCGCCGTGGTGGGCGCGGCGACGGCGGTGGCGGGCGCGGTGGGCTTCGTCGGCCTTGTCGTGCCGCATCTTCTGCGCCCAGCGGTGGGGGCGCGGCCGGGGCGGCTGATGATCGCCTCGGCGCTTGGCGGGGCGGCGATGCTGCTGGCGGCGGACCTCGCCACAAGGCTGATCGCGCCGGAACGCGACCTGAAGCTCGGCGTGTTGACGGCGATCGTGGGCGCGCCTTTCTTCCTGCGGCTGATCTGGCAGATGCGGGGGCGGGAATGAGGCTGGAGTTGCAAGACCTCACCGTCCTGCGCGGCCCATGCCCGGTGGTCGAGGGCGTGACGCTGACCCTCGGCCCTGGCGAATTCGTGGGGCTGATCGGCCCCAACGGCGCGGGCAAGACGACGCTGATGCGCGCGGCGCTCGGCCTTCTGCCGCATCGCGGGCATGCGTCGCTGGCGGCGCTGCCTGCGCCCGCCCGCGCCCGCGCCTGCGCCTTCCTGCCGCAATCGCGCGAAGTGGCCTGGGCGATCAGCGTCGAGGCGCTGGTGGCCCTGGGCCGCGCCCCGCACCGCAGCGCCGCGGCGGACGACCGCGCGGCGGTGGACCGGGCGCTGGCGCGCATGGGGCTCGACGCCTACCGCAATCGCGCCGCCAATGCGCTGTCGGGGGGCGAGCTTGCCCGCGTGCTGATGGCCCGCGCGCTGGCGCAGGAGACGCCGCTGATCCTCGCCGACGAACCCGCCGCCGGGCTCGACCCCGAAAACCAGATCCGCGCGATGGAGGTCTTTGCGGCGCTGGCGGCAGAGGGGCGGGGGGTCATGGCCTCGGTCCATGACCTCGGGCTTGCGGCGCGGCATTGCACGCGGCTGGTGATGCTGTCGCGGGGCAGGGTGGCGGCGGACGGCCCGCCCGCCGCGGTGCTGACGCCCGACAGGCTGGCCGAGGTGTTCAACATCCGCGCCTTCCACACCGACACACCGGACGGCCCGGTGTTCCAGCCGCTGGCGGTGGTGCGCTGATCACCAGTGCCCGGTATTGGGCATGCTGACCCAGGGTTCGGCCGGCGTCAGCGCCGCGCCCCGCTGCAACAGTTCCACCGACACGTTGTCGGGGCTGCGCACGAAGGCCATGCGCCCGTCGCGCGGCGGGCGGTTGATGGTCACGCCGTTGTCCATCAGATGGCGGCAGGTGGCGTGGATGTCGTCGACCTCATAGGCCAGATGGCCGAAATGCCGGCTGTCCGAGGGCAGGCCGGGATCGCCGTCCCAGTTCCAGGTCAGCTCCACCGGGCAGTCCTCCTGCCCCGGGGGCGCCATGAACACCAGCGTGAAGCGGCCCTGTTCGCTGTCCATCCGGCGGGTCTCTTGCAGGCCCAGAAGCGCGTAGAAGGCCATGGATTTCTCGAGGTCCAGCACGCGGACCATGGTGTGCAGATAGCGGATCGTCATCGGGTGTCCTCCTGTTGCGGGCAGGATAGGCGCGCGCGCCGCCCTTGGCCAGCGCCGGGGGCTCTGCCCCCGGACCCCCGGGCGGCCCTTCGCCAACCGGTGGTGCGGGGGAAAAGGGCGGTGGCCTCCGGCGGGGATATTTAAGGACAGAAAATGAAGAGGGTCAGTGTCTTACCAGACACTCTTCATTTTCTGTCTGAAAATATCCCGGGGGTCCGGGGGCTGGCCCCCGGCGCCGTCCTGTCCACCCGTGCCGTCGGCTGGGTACAGCGCCCCGTCAGAACACCGACCGGATCCCGAACGCCACCCCCAGGCTCTGCCCGTCGTGCAGCGCCACGGGCGAGCGCATGCGCTGTGCCCGCAGGTCGAGCGTGGGGGCGAAGCCCATGTAGTCGAGCCGCTCGAAGGTCAGCGACAGCCCCGCCTCCAGCCGCCGGTCGTCGCGGCCGAGGGGGGCGAGCAGGGTGGGGCCGAAGCGGCGCGTCTCCGCCGACAGGCTCGCCGCCACCCGCACGCCCATGACCGGCGCCGCGCGGCGCCATTCCAGCCCCACGGCCACCGCATCATGCGCGATGTCGCGCGAAAGGGCCCGTGTGTCCCGCACGCCTGCCGACAGGCGCAGCGCGTCGCCGTTCGCCAGCCGCCGGACCAGCCCCAGATCGAGGCTCAGCACATCGGTGTCGCGGCCGGGCGTGTCACGGCGCCACTGGCGCTGCCCGCCGAGAACGGCCTCGACGCTCAGCCCGCGGGTCAGGACCCGTTCCAGCCCCAGATCGAGCCGCAGGTAATCCGACAGCGCCCGCCCGCCATAGCGGTTGTGCCCCATCGCGGCGTCGAGGCTGAACACCGCCGGCGCATCCCCGAGGCGGCGGCGGTGCGAGATGCCGGTTTCCAGCACCGCATAGGCATAGTCGCGCCCGCGCGCGGCGGGGGCCTGGGCGCGGGCCTTGTCGGACAGGCGCACCAGCCGCTGCGCCGCGGCCAGCCGCAGATGCGTTTCCGCCCGCCCGTCCTGCGCCAGCCGCCAGCGGGCCGAAAGACCCAGGCCCGCCTCCAGCCCCGACAGCGCCTGCGCATCGCCCGACAGCGCGAAGGGCAGGCCGAAGATTTCCACCGTGTCGTGGCGGCTGCCGTTGTTGACGTTGGACGAAGGGGTGAGCGACAGGCTGAACTGCAACGACAGCGGATTGCGCGTGCGCACATAGCGGAAGTCGCGTTCGGCCACCGCCCGGGCGCGGGCGTCGGGCGCGGTCTGGGCCGCGCGGCGCAGCCAGACCTGTGCCGCCATCCGCCGCCCGTCGGAGGCCAGCGCCTGCGCCATCGCCATCGCCGCGCCATAGCGCAGCTGCGCGCGCGCCGGCCCTTCGCCGCCGTCATCCGCCGCCGCCCAGGCCCGGCGGGCCAGCGCCTCTGCCCGCCGGTAATCGCCCATGTCCCGCGCCGCCCGTGCGGCAAGGATCAGCGCCACCGGATCGCGCGGATCGCGCGTCAGCAGCACCTGCGCATAATCCATCGCCCGCGGCGCATCCCCCGCCGCCAGCGTGACGAAGCCGAGATCGCGCATCGCCTGCGCGTCGAGCCGCAGGGGTTCCGCCCCCGCCGGGGCCGCCAGCAGCAGGGCCGCCAGCGCGAGGATCCGGGGCAGGCGCACGGCCGGCCTCAGGGCGCCGGCGGCAGGGGCCGGTAGAGGATGAAGCCCCCGGTTTCGCGCGCGGTCACGCCATCGCGCCGCGGATCGTCCCCGGTGACGACGATCACGCCCACGACCTCTTGCGCGTCGTCGCCCGAGAGGATGGCGTAGTAATTGCCGGTCTCGAAAGTCTCCACCCCGTCCGTCGTCATGATGCTGCTGTCGAGCGTGCCGCGGATCTCGCCGTTCGCGTTCATCACCCCGGGACCGACCGCAAAGGCCAGGATCGGCAGCTCCGTTTGGATCCTGCCGGACTCCGCCGTCATCGCGTTGAGCACCTGTTGCGTGATGTCGTTGCCGTCGATGTCGCGGATCGTGCGGTTGCGCACGAACCCCTGCACCGCCGCGCCGCTTTCGTCGCCGCTGAACCCGCGGAAGTCGATCGCCATGTCCATGTCGCCGGTGGTGTATTCGAGGCCCGAGCGGCCGTCGAAATCGCGGATGCCCGCGTATTGGCCGGAATAGGCCGCCTGCCCCGAGGCCGGCAGCACCACGCCGCCGTTGCGCTTGTAGACAAAGCCGCCGAAGCCGTAGCCGCGATAGGCGCCGGTGCGGACGATGGCGAATTCGGTATCGCCGCTGTCGGAGGCGCCCAGAAGCGCGCGGTGCATGAACTGGTCGATGGGCTGACCGGTCACGCTGTCGGCATAGGCCATGCTGCTTTCGTAGACGCGATAGGGGCCGAGGACGCCCTTGAGCGCCTCGCTTTCCGTATAGGCGTTGTTGCCGTCAAAGCCCAGGTTGGCGACGGTGAAGGTGTTGGTGGCCGCATCATAGCTCATGCCGGCGGCATGGCCGCTGCCCCTGCCGTCCTGCGGCTCGTACCGCTCTATCGCGTCGCGGGCGGTGGGTTCCGGCGGGTCGGTCGGGTCGGTCGGATCGCCGCCGCCATTGCCGATCGGATTGCCGCTGCACGCGGCCAACACCGCAACCGCCAACAGCGGCACAATGGTCCTGAACATGATGTGACTGCCCGTTCTGATTTTTCGCAAGCGTGACGCAGGGGGGTGCGCCTGTCAATCGCGGCCTGCGGCGAGGCGAAGCGGCGGGCCTGCGCGTGGCGCAAAAACATCGCTTCAACCCGCGGGCGGGGGCGCTATAACCCTTGCAGACCCAGCATCAAGGAGGCCCCGATGCCGCTTTCGCCCGAACACCGTGCCGAGATCGAGGCCGCCCGCGCCACCCCCCGCCAGACGCTGCGCGCGGTCAGCGAGGGGATGGAGGCGCATCTCTACCGCGCGCATGAGGTGCTGGACCACGGCTTCGTGCGGGTGATCGACTATATGGGCGACGACGCCGCCATCGTGCAGGCGGCGCGGGTCAGCTATGGCGCGGGGACGAAACATGTGTCGAACGACGAGGGGCTGATCCGCTATCTGATGCGGCACTGGCATTCGACCCCGTTCGAGATGTGCGAGGTCAAGCTGCATGTGAAGCTGCCGGTGTTCGTGGCGCGGCAGTGGATCCGCCACCGGACCGCCAATGTGAACGAATATTCCGCGCGCTATTCGATCCTGGACCGCGAGTTCTACATCCCCGAGCCGGCGCAGCTGGCGGCGCAGTCCAAGGTCAACAACCAGGGCCGCGGCGCGGTGCTGGAAGGGGCGGAGGCCGCGCGCGTGCTGGCGATGCTGAAATCGGACGCGGCGCAGATGTACGACCATTACGAAGAGATGCTGAGCCAGGAGGACCAGCAGGGCCTGGCGCGGGAACTGGCGCGGATGAACCTGCCGATGAACATCTATACGCAATGGTACTGGAAGACCGACCTGCACAACCTGTTCCATTTCCTGCGCCTGCGCGCCGATGCCCATGCGCAATACGAGATCCGCGTCTATGCCGAGGCGATCGCGAGGGTGGTGGCCGACTGGGTGCCGCTGGCCC
This sequence comes from Ruixingdingia sedimenti, assembly GCF_031432425.1. Classification (NCBI taxonomy): domain Bacteria; kingdom Pseudomonadati; phylum Pseudomonadota; class Alphaproteobacteria; order Rhodobacterales; family Paracoccaceae; genus Ruixingdingia; species Ruixingdingia sedimenti. The sequence goes on from NZ_JAVKPH010000028.1 coordinate 20,725, forward strand.
ATGCGGCGTTCGAGGATTACCGCATGGGCGGCACCGCGCTGTCGGCCAAGGGAGTGGCGGTGCTGAAACGGCGGCTTGCCGGCGAGGCGGTGGGATATGAGCAAAGCGGCATGAGCAAGGGCGAGTGGCGCGAGTTCGAGGCGGTCTGGGGGGCGTAGGCCGGGGCTTGTCCCGGCGGCGGCGCGGATGCCGGGGCAGGCCCCGGCCTGCGGTCGTCGCGGTGGAACGACGACCAGGGCCAATCCTCCACCCGGTCCACCAGCCCCTGCCGCACGGGGGAAAGCCAGCAGTGCCACAGGTGGTTGCGGTAATCGGCGGGGCCGCGGATGTGGTGTTCCAGGAACCGTTTCTGCCAGACGGGAAGCGCGTCCTCCCCCGGGCCGGCGCCTGCCTCGGCCCGTCCGGCGCGCCCGGCGCGGCGGATGGCGCGGGAGAAGCGGCCCTTGATCGCGCCCATGCGGGCGGGGACATCGGCGTCGTCCGGCGGCAGGGTCCAGATGCAGTGCATCCGGTCGGGCAGCACCACCCAGGCGTCGATGGCGAAGGGGCGGTCGGCCCGGGTGCGCCGCACGGCATCGCGCAGCGCGTCGATCCCGCGGATCAGCAGGTCGGATCCGGGCGTGGCGAGATGGACCGAGAGGAATACGGTCGCACCGGGGATGCGGGGGTGGGTATAGCGTGACATGGGGACAGGCTAGGGTGAGTCGGGTTAACGAAACCCTTACGCCGCCGCCCTTGCCCCCGCCGACCCCACCGGCTACCACCGTGCCGTCCCCAATGGAAAGGCGCCGCCCGATGGATACGCTCATGCTCTACGGCATTCCCACCTGCGACACCTGCCGCAAGGCCATCAAGGCGCTGGAGGGCGCGGGGCATGCCGTCACCTTCCGCGACATCCGCAAGGACCCGCTGTCGGAGGCCGAAATCGCCACCATCGTCACCGAATTCGGTGGTGCTGCGATCAACAGGACCTCGCCGACCTACCGCAGCTTTTCCGATTTCCTCAAGGCGTCCGAGCCCGAGGCGCAGATCGCGGCACAGCCCACGGTGATGAAGCGCCCGGTGATCCGGGGCCCGCAGGGCTGGACCATCGGCTGGTCCGACGAGGTGCAGGCGCGCTATCTCTGATCCCTTTGGGCGGGGCGGTGGAAAGCGGAGATCACGGGAAGCCTGACCCGGCGGAGGGGGTGAATGCCGATCCGACCCGGGGATGCTCCCGCCCGTCCGCGATGGAAAAGCGCCCCTGCGGGGCCCTTTCCCACCACGCCCGGTTGGGCCGGGCCGCGCCTTCGGCGCGGCGGGCGGGAGAGCGGCCGGTGTTCGCGGCTCAGTGTAGAGACGGGATTTTGCCCCAGAGGGTCGGCCCCGGCCTGGCCTCAGCCCCGCAGCCGGCCCCAAAGATCATATTCCCCGGCCTCTTCCACCTCGACCTCCACGATGTCGCCGGGGGCGAGCCCCTCGAATCCCGCGTCGATGAAGAGGTTGCCGTCGATTTCCGGCGCGTCGGCCTGGGTGCGGCAGGTGGCGCCATCGGCATCCACCTCGTCCACGATCACCGGGATGGTGCGGCCGACCTTCGCCGCCAGCTTGGCCGCCGAAATCGCCTGCGCCTTTTCCATGAAGCGGTCCCACCGGTCCTGCTTGACCTCGGGCGCCACGTGATCGGGCAGGGCGTTCGACCGCGCCCCGGCGACGTTTTCGTACTGAAAGCAGCCCACCCGGTCCAGCTGCGCCTCGTCCAGCCAGTCGAGCAGGGTCTGGAATTCTGCCTCAGTCTCGCCCGGGTAGCCCACGATGAAGGTGGAGCGCAGCACGAGATCGGGGCAGATGGCGCGCCAGGCGGCGATTTCGTCCAGCGTCTTTGCCGCCGCCGCGGGGCGGGCCATGCGTCTGAGCGTGTCGGGATGGGCGTGCTGGAAGGGGATGTCGAGATAGGGCAACACCCCCCCTTCGGCCATCAGCGGGATCAGGTCGCGCACATGCGGATAGGGATAGACATAGTGCAGCCGCACCCAGGCCCCCAACCGCCCCAGTTCGCGCGCCAGATCGGTGATGTGGCTGCGCAGCTCTGCCCCTTTCCAGGGGTGGCGGTCGTGGCGGCGGTCGAGCCCGTAGGCCGAGGTATCCTGGCTGATCACCAGCAGTTCCTTCACCCCCGCCTGCACCAGCTTTTCGGCCTCGCGCAGCACGGCGTGGACGGGGCGGCTGACCAGACGCCCCCGCATGTCGGGGATGATGCAGAACTTGCAGGCATGGTTGCAGCCTTCAGAGATCTTCAGATAGCTGTAGTGGCGCGGGGTCAGCTTGACCCCGGTCGGCGGCAGCAGGTCGACGAACGGGTCGGGCGAGGGCGGCACGGCGCGGTGGACGGCATCCAGAACCGCCTCGTACTGATGCGGGCCGGTGACGGCCATGACCTTGGGATGCGCGCCGGTGATATAGTCGGGTTCCGCGCCGAGGCACCCCGTCACCAGCACCTTGCCGTTTTCGCGCAGCGCCTCGCCGATGGCGTCGAGGCTTTCGGCCTTGGCGCTGTCGAGGAAACCGCAGGTGTTCACGATCACCGCATCCGCGCCCTTGTAGTCGGGGCTGATGGCATAGCCCTCGGCGCGCAACCGCGTCAGGATCCTTTCGCTGTCCACCAGCGCCTTGGGGCAGCCGAGGCTGACCATGCCGATGGTCGGCTGGCCGGGGCGGCGTGTGTCGGCGATGCGCGGGGCGGGCGCGAGATCGGGGCGGAGGCTGGGCGGGTTCTGGCTCATTCCGGCGCATATAACGCTGCGCGGGCTGCGCGAAAAGGGGCCGTGTAAGGGGGCGGGCGTGCCCCCGCCCGAGGCCGGGCCCGGGGGAGAGTGCGGGAGCCTCCGGCGGGGATATTTATCGGACAGAAAGTGAGGGGCGGACCCTTGCGGGGAAGGGTGCGCCTCGCGGCTTCACCTTTTCCGAAATACCCATGCGGCGGGTGGGGCTTGTCACCCGGCCGGTCGCCGGGGCCGGGGGGGCGCAGGCCGGGGCTTGCCCCGGTATCCTCGTCCGCTCTGCCGGGCCCTCAGTCGCCATAGAAGCGCCGGCGCGCTTCCTGTTCGATGTCGAGCCGCAGCTGAAGATCGGCAAGTTTCTTCATCTCGCGCCGGCGCGTTTCCTCATCGGGGGCGGCGTGCAGGATGCGGGTCTGTTCCTCCACGGCCTTGCGCAGCTCGATTTCGCGCGGCAGGGCCCCGGCCTCGGCCATGATGCGGAAACCGACGGCATCCGCGCTGCCGTCACCGGACATGTCCAGCGGTTTCCCCGCCCCCTTGAGGTTGTCGAACTGCCCCTCGGCCTGCGCCTTGCGGATCTGCCTTTCGGCCATCCTGGAAAACTTCATGCGCTTTCTCCCGCGTTGTGCCGTGCAGCGAGGAACCCGCGTTCGAGTCCATCGAAAACGGGCCGGAATATCGCCAATCCCTCAGGGCCATGCGGGCCGACGGCGGTCTGCGCGCCGACGATCGCCCGCGCGGCCGGCAAACCGCGGGAATGGGGCCCGCGCGAAGATATTGGCATCGCCCCGCGTTCTTCCGCGAGGATACAGGACCGTTTCGGGAATCGTATGATCTATTTTCCGGCCGGCAAGGGCGGCATCGTGCCGCAGACCGGCGATCCGGCGCGCATGCGGCCATGTTCGGCCATCCGGCCCGCGGGCCGTCAGCCGAACCGGGGCGGGCGCCGGGACAGGCGGGCGGCGACGGCCTCCATCTGGTCGGGGCTGCCGATGAGGGCGGCCTGGATCTCTGCCTCCAGCCGCAGTGCCGCGGGGTTCCCCTGCCAGCCTGCGCGCACCAGCCGCTTGGCCCCCGCGCGCACCCCGGGCGAGACCTCTGCCAGCGCCGCCGCCATCGCCCGGGCGGCGACCAGCGGGTGGGGGGCGATGCTGGTGGCCAGACCGATGGCCAGCGCCTCTTCCGCGCCGACCTCGCGCGCGGACAGGATCAGGTCCAGCGCCCGGTCGGCGGGCATCAGCGGCGGCAGGGTCTGGCTGATCCCCATGTCGGGGATCAGGCCCCACCGCGCCTCCATCACCGACAGCCGGGCGTCCGGCGCGAGGATCCGCAGATCGGCGCCGAGCGCGAGTTGCAGCCCCGCGCCGAAGGCCACGCCCTCGACCGCGGCGATGACCGGGGCGGGGACCTCGGCCCAGACGGTGCAGGGGCGCTGGAAACGGTTGGCGCGGGGCGGGGTTTCGGCAGGGGGGCCGAGGATCTCGGCCCTGAGCGCCGCCATGTCGGCCCCCATCGCGGCGAACATCGCCATGTCGAGCCCGGCGGAGAAATGCCCGCCCGCCCCGTGCAGGATCACCGCGACGAGACCCTCTTCGCCCGCCAGCGCCTCGCCCGCGCGGGTCAGGGCGTCGAACATCGCCATGTCCCAGGCGTTGCGCTTGTCGGGGCGGTTCAGGGCGATTTCCACCACGCCCTCGGCGCGGGTGATGCGGATGCGGTCGCTGTCGGTCATGGCTGGCCCCCCCTTTGCCGCACCAGAGTGTCGGGGCCCGGGCGCGCTGACAAGGGGCCGTGCGGCCGCCGGGCGCAACGTCAGGGACGAGGGACCCCGGGGCGAGTGCAGAGGGCGGGAACCCTCGCCGCCGCGGCGATGAGAGGCCGCGCCCGGCTGCATCCTCAGGGACGGCGGCCTTCCGGCAACGCCGCCGCAGTCTCAGCGGCGGCGGTCGCGCCGGGCGCTCATCGGCTGGAAGGCCACGCCGACATGGGCGTCGCAATAGGGTTTTCCGGGCTGGGTCGGCAGGCCGCAGAACCAGAAATCCTCGGTCGCCGGGTCGCCGATCGGCCATTTGCAGGTGCGTTCGGTCAGTTCCATCAGTGTCAGCTTGCGGGCGCGCTTTTCCACCTCGCGGACCGAGGCCAGCGCCTCGGGGCTGATCTCGTTCTGCGCGGGCTGCGGCGGCAGGGGCGTGCCGGCGGGGACCAGCGCCTTGCGCGCGGCGGGGGCCGCGGCGGGGGCCTGCGGGGCAGGGGCGGCGGCCGCGGCGCGCACCGGTTCGGGGCGGGCGGCTTCCTCCGCCGCCTCGGCGGCGGCGGGTGCGGGGGCAGGGGCCTCTGCCACCGGCGCCTCTGCCGCGGGTTCCTCGTCCTCGGGCCGGCCGGTGCCGCCGACGCGGTTCGACAGGCCCAGGCGGTGGACCTTGCCGATCACCGCGTTGCGCGTCACGCCGCCCAGTTCCTTGGCGATCTGGCTCGCGCTCTGGCCATCGGCCCACATCTTCTTGAGCGTCTCGACGCGCTCGTCTGTCCAGGACATGCATGACCTCCGGTCTGGTCCCGGCGGCGGCGGGATGCCGGGCGGGGCGGTATCTTGCGCGAACCAGATACAGGCTCGGGTCCGGTGGCGCAAGGGCCGCGCCGCAGATGCGGCGGATCAGCCCAGAACGATGCCCGCGATCACCAGCGCCAGCCCGAGCGCCGAGACGCCGAGCGCGGCGAGGTTCAGCACCACGATCCGTTGCAGCCGCGCCCTGAGCGCCGCATCGTCGAGCCCCGCGCGCTTTGCCCGCGTCACCTGCCAGATGCACCAGAACAGCCCGCCGATGCCCGCGGCCGTCGCCGCCGTGCCCACCCAGATCAGCCCGCCCATGCGATCCCCCGTCTTGCCGCCCCGTTGCCCTAGCCTGCCCGGCGCCCGCGCGCAACCCGGCCCCCGCTTGAACCCCGCCCGCCGCCCCGCTAGGGATGGGGCCGCAGACCCGGAGAGGCACATGAGCGATCCTATCGACACCTACGGCGTCACCGCCGACGAACTGCGCCAGTTCATCGAACGCTTCGAGCAGCTCGAGGCGGAAAAGAAGGACGTGGCCGAGCAGCAGAAGGAACTGATGGCCGAGGCCAAGGGCCGCGGCTACGACACCAAGGTGATGCGCAAGGTCATCGCGCTGCGCAAGCGCAAGCCCGACGACATCGCCGAGGAAGAGGCGGTGCTGGAGATGTACAAGGCCGCGCTCGGGATGAACTGAGCGTCCGGGGGCGTTCCCCCGGCGCACCCGCCGGCGCCCCGCGGGATATTTTCAGACAGAAAGTGAAGAAAGGCGGCCAAGTGTACAGCCCTTCTTCACTTTCTGTCCCCAAATATCCCGGGGGTCCGGGGGCTGGCCCCCGGCGCCGGCGGAAGGGCCGGGCATGCGGAGGTCAGCTGGCGATGAAGGTGACGCCGGGGGTATCCGCGATCCGTTCCATATCGGCCTCGTAGGCGAGCGTGAGGCGCTCGACCAGTTCGTCGGTCCAGCCGGGCATGTCCAGTTCCACCTCGATCCGGTCGGGCAGGGCGAACTTGTCGAGGAAGGCCGACACGATCCGGCGGCGTTGCAGTTCCGTCTGCGGCGGGTGGTGGGCGAGGTAGTCGTGCATCCGGGCCAGCCCCTCGGGCGACATGATCGTGCGCAGGATGATGTCGGTATCCTCGAGGTCCAGCCCCGCCGGGTGTCGGGTCAGCACGCGCAGCAGTTCCGGCCAGATCAGCGGCGTGTCCTCGTCGGCCCAGACGGTCAGCGGGCTCTGCGGGCAGGCGGCGCGGATGCGGTCCACCAGGTCCGACCAAGCCAGCGCCGCGGGGTCGCAGCCCTCGAGGAACTCGGCATGGCTGCGGGTCTTCTGGCGTTCGAACAGCGCCGGCAGGAAGGTGGCCGGGTTGCGCAGCGCCAGCGCGAATTCCACCTGATGGCCGGGAAACAGCCCCGCCAGCGCGCGCGCCCGGTCGGGCCCCGCCGGGTAGAACTGGTTGCGCCGCAGGGCGAAGCGGGGAAAGCCCAGGAAGGCGTCCCATCCCATCACGGCGCGGCGCGCGTGTTCGTCCGGCAGGATGCCGTCCAGCAGCGCCGCCGCGCCTTCGGGCGTGGCGGGCTGGCCTTCCAGCGCCACCAGCGCGTCGCGCAGAAGCGAGCGGTAGATCCCGGGGTCGGGGATGCTGATGCCGGCCGGCGCCAGCCGGTCGCGGTTCGTCAGAAGGCACTTCACCAGCGCCTCGTCATCGGTGCAATGCGCCCCGAGGTGGAAAATCAGCTGCATCCGCCTGCCCTTCAACGGCTTGTTCTTGCCCGGCCCCGGCCCGGTTGCGCGGCCCGGCCCGCCTGCGCGCGGATCATAGCCGGATTTCTGGACAGGGAAACCGCTTTCCTGTAAGCCCGCGCCGATGGCCGCCGAGCAAAAGAGTCACCTTTCCCCCCGCGCCCTCCGCCTGCCGCGGGTGGATGGCTGGTCCGTCGCCGCGGCGGCGATCGCGGCGCTGGTGCTGATGCCGGTGGCCGCCGTGGTCTGGATGGCCTTCAACCCGGCCGAGAACATCTGGCCCCATATGGCGGCGACGACGCTGCCGCGCTATCTGGCCAATACCGGCGTGCTGATGGCGGGGGTGGCGGTGCTGACGGCGGCGGTGGGCACCGGGGCGGCGTGGCTGGTCACGATGTACCGTTTTCCGGGATCGCGCGTGCTGGACATGGCGCTGCTGCTGCCCCTGGCGCTGCCGGCCTATATCGGGGCCTATGCGCTGGTGGATCTGCTGGATTACGCGGGGCCGGTGCAGACGGCGCTGCGCGGGCTCATGGGCTGGCAGTCGGCGCGCGACTACTGGTTTCCGCCGGTGCGGTCGCGCGGGGCGGCGGCGGCGGTGCTGTCGGCGGCGCTTTATCCCTATGTCTACCTGCTGGCCCGTGCGGCCTTCCGCGAGCAGTCGGCCAATGTCTACGAGGTCGCGCGCGCCCTCGGCGCCGGGCCTTGGGGGATGTTCTGGCGGCTCGGCCTGCCGCTGGCGCGGCCTGCGGTGGCGGCGGGCGTCGCGCTGGCGCTGATGGAGACGGTGAACGAATTCGGCGCCGTCACCTTCTTCGGCGTGCAGACGCTGACCACCGGCATCTTTTCGGTCTGGCTGTCGGGCGGCAATGCCGGGGGCGCGGCGCAACTGGCGCTGGTGAGCCTTGCGGTGATCTTCGCGCTGGCCTCGGTCGAGCGGGTGGGCCGGCGGCGGCTGCGGTTCCACCGCGCGGTGCGGCAGTCGCGGCCGGTGACGCCGCAGGCCCTGCGCGGGGCGCGGGGCTGGCTGGCGGCGGGGCTGTGCGCGGTGCCGGTCCTGGCGGGGTTCGTGCTGCCGGTGGCGGTGATCCTGCACCACGCCGCGGGGCGGCCCGCGGCATGGTTCGCGCCGGGGCTGGTGCGGGCCTTCACCAACACGCTGATGGTGGGCGGGTTCGCGGCCTTCGGCGCGGTGGGGCTGGCGCTGGTGCTGGTCTATGGGGTGCGGCTGTCGGGGCGGCAGGTGCCGCGGCTTCTGCTGCCGCTGACGACGCTCGGCTATGCCGCGCCGGGGGCGGTGCTGGCGGTGGGATTGCTGATCCCGATGGCGGCGCTGGACCACCGGGTGGCGGATGCGGTGCTGGCGCTGACCGGGCACGATCCCGGGCTGATCCTGACCGGATCGGCGGCGCTGCTGGTGCTGGCCTATGTGGTGCGGTTCTTCGCCGTGGGGCAGGGGGCGGTGGACACCGCCTTCGGCCGCATCGCGCCGGGCCTGCCGATGGCCGCCCGGTCGCTCGGCCGCAGCGCGGGCGGGGCCTTGCGGGCGGTGCATCTGCCGCTGATGCGGGGCTCGGTCGGGATGGCGCTGCTGGTGGTGTTCGTCGATTGCGTCAAGGAACTGCCGGCGACGCTGCTGCTGCGGCCCTTCGGTTTCGACACGCTGTCCACGCGGGTCTACGAAAAGGCCAGCACCGAGGCCCTGGGCGATGCCGCCCCCCCGGCGCTGCTGGTCACGGCGGTGGGGGTGGCGGCGGTGCTGCTGCTGATGCGCGGCCTGTCGGCGCGCGGCCGGGGCTGAGGCGCGCCCCTTGACCCGCCCCTTGACCCTGCCGCCCCCCGCCCGCTATCAGAACGCAGCGCCGGCATAGCTCAGCGGTAGAGCGTCTGCCTTGTAAGCAGGGGGTCGGGGGTTCAAGTCCCTCTGCCGGCACCAGTCCACCCCCATGGCGCCGGTGCAGGTGCGCGGTTCCGGCCCGCGTGGCCCGCGCGTCCGCTTACAGCCCCGGCTTCATCCCCGATACGGCAAAGCGGTGCTGGCCGAGGGCGGCAAGGCGTGCGCGGGACCAGAAAGGCCAGCGGCGGCTGTGCAGCGTGCGAAGGTTCTCGTGCCGCAGGCCGGTAAAGCCCGCATCGTCGAAAAGACCGGCGACATCCGGCGCGCGCAGGCCGCCGCCGAAGGGCAGTTGCGCCATGATCCGCCCGTGTTCGCGCCACTGCGCCGCAGTCACCAGGCTGTGGCTGTCCTGCATCCTGCCGAACAGCCGGTCCAGCAAAGGCAGGAGGCGCCCGATCAGGCTTTCGCGGGCAAAATCCCCGTCGATGACCAGAAGCCGCCCGCCGGGTTTCAGGATCCGCAGCCATTCGTGCAGGGCGGCGTGGGGGTCGGGCAGGGTCCACAGAAGGTTGCGCGCGATGACGGCATCGTAGCGGCCATCGGGTTCCAGCGTGTTTTCGGCGTCGCCGATGACGAAGCGGATGGGGGCGCCGGCCCCCTGCGCCTTGCGGCAGGCGCGGGCGAGCATCGGTTCCGCGAAGTCCAGCCCCGTGGCCCTGAATCCCGCCTGCCGCATCAGAAGCGACATGGTGCCGGTGCCGCAGCCCAGATCCATGGCGTGGCGGCCCTCGCCCGGGCCGAGATGGCGCCGGATCAGCGCGCGCCAGGCGGCGGCCTCGGGCGCGGCCATCAGGCCATGGCCGGGGCTCCGGTCGTAGGTTTCCGCCCGGATGGCCCAATAGTCGCGGATGTCGTCCTTGATCGAGCGGTTCAGCATCGGTCAGTTCGCATCCCGCCGGGCGAGGATGTCCAGCATCCGCCGGCGCGCGGCCTCGGGCAGGTCGTCGGGCAGGTCGGCCCCGGTCGCGGGCCGGTCGCCGACCTGGATCAGCATCGCCATGCCCATGGTGTAATGGGGCGAGCATTTGATGCCCCAGATGCCTTCCGCATCCAGCGTGACCTCGATTTCCTCGTTGATCTTGCCGATGAACTTCTGGCCCCCTTGGGGGATCATGCCGGCGATGGTGGCGGCGTTGTGGCCGGGATCGGTGGCGAGGAACCGGACCGTATCGCCGGGCCGGATCACCAGATATTCCGGCTCGAACGGCATCGGGCCGGTGCCGTTGCGGTTGAGCATCCTGACCTCATGCACCTCGGCCATGGCCGCTAGGGGCAGGAGACTGGCAACAAGGGCGGCACGCAGCGGCATGGGATGTCCTCTCACGAAAGGCGTTGGAAGGCGAAGACCGGGCGGCCCCCGCCCAGATGGGGGACAAGTTCGGCCTCGACGGCAAAGATCCTGCGAATCAGGGCGGGGGTCAGCACCTCGGCGGGGGGGCCGAGCGCCACGCAGCGGCCCGCCTGCATGACCAGAACCCGGTCGCAGCGCAGCGCGTGGTGCAGGTCGTGCAGCGCGATGACGGTGGTCACGCAAAGCCCGGCGATCAGGTCGAGGATGCCGATCTGGTGGTGAATGTCCAGATGGTTGGTCGGCTCGTCCAGCAGCAGGATCCGGGGGGTCTGGGCATGCGCCCGCGCGATATGGACCCGCTGGCGTTCGCCCCCCGACAGCGAGGACCAGTCGCGCGCCGCCATATGCGCCATGTCCACGGCGTCGAGCGCCGCCGCGACGGCCGTGTCGTCCTCGGCGCGCCACGGCCGCAGCGGGCCGAGCCACGGGGTGCGGCCCAGTTCCACCGCCTCGCGCACGGTGATGCGGTCGCCGGTCTCGGCGGATTGCGCGACCAGCGCCAGATGCTGGGCGATCTGCCGGCGGCGCAGGCGGTCCATCGGCTGGCCGTGCAGGCAGACCCGGCCCCGGCAGGGCCGCATCAGCCCCGCCATGAGGTTGAGCAGCGTCGATTTGCCCGAACCGTTCGGCCCGATCAGGCCCAGCATCTCGCCCGGGTGCAGGCGCAGGCTGACATCGGAAACGATATCGCGCCCCTGCACGGTGCGGCTGACGCCCATGACCTCCAGCAGCGGCGTCATCGCTGCCGCCCCCGGATCATCACGATGGCGAAGGCCGGCGCGCCGACCAGCGCGGTGATCACGCCGATGGGCAGGACCTGCCCGGGAATGACGATGCGCGAGGCCACATCGGACACCACCAGGAACACCGCCCCCGCCAGCGCCGTGGCAGGCACCAGGCGGGCATGGCGGGTGCCGACCAGAAAGCGCATCGCATGGGGCACGACCAGCCCGACAAAGCCGATGGCCCCGGCGATGGACACCATCACCGCCGTGATCAGCGCGGCCGTGCCGATCAGCACCGCCTGTGTGCGCCGCAGGTCGATGCCGAGCGATGCGGCGGCCTCCGCGCCGAAGGTGAAGGCGTCGAGCGCGCGCGCATACCACAGCGTCACCCCCAGCCCCAGGCCCGCGATCGGCAGCGCCAGCCATGTATCCGGCCAGCGCACGCCCGAAAGATTGCCCAGAAGCCAGAACATGATGCCCCGCGCCTGTTCGGCGCTGGCCGATTGCGCGATGATCAGCGCGGTCAGCGCGTTGAACATCTGCGACCCGGCGATGCCCGCCAGAATGATGACCCCCGCCCCGCGCAGCCCGGTTCCGCCGCCCGCGACATAGGCCAGCCCCGTGACCAGCGCAAAGGCGGTCAGCGCGCCCGCGAAGGCCCCGGCGGACATGCTGACCAACCCGCCGCCGATGCCCGCGACCGCGATGATGACCGCCCCGGTCGAGGCGCCGGCCGAGATGCCCAGCAGATAGGGCTCGGCCAGCGGATTGCGCAAAAGCGCCTGCAGGATCAGCCCCGACAGCGCAAGGCTCGCCCCGCCGCAGGCGGCCACGACGGTCCGCGACAGGCGATAGTGCCAGATCACGCTGGCGTCGATCACGTCGACGGCGCGGTCGGCCAGCCCCGCCTTGACCGCCAGCACCTCGATGACGGTGGATAGCGGGATCCGCGTCTCGCCCACCGCCGTGCCGAACAGCAGCGCCGCGGCCAGCACGGCGGGGGCCAGCCAGATCCAGCCCATGCTCCGGGTCGCGGGGCGCCGTGTCATTTCGACAGGTCGAACCCGGCCAGCGCCTCTGCCAGCATCTCGAGCGCAAAGATCGACCGGACCGAGGGGTCCATCGCATGCGCCTGCATGGCCACGATGCGGCCCTGCTTCACCGCCTCCAGTTCGCTGGTCACGGGGTCGGAAGTCAGGAATTCGCGCTTCACCGCGATGTCGTCGGCGGGAAAGCGGCGGCGGTTCATCTCTGCCGTGACGATGAAGGTGGGGTCGGCCTTGGCGATGGTTTCCCAGCCCACGGTCGGCCATTCTTCTTGCGAGGCGATGACGTTCCGCACCCCCAGTGTCGACAGCATCCAGCCCGGCACCGCGTTCATGCCCGCGACATAGGGGTCGATCCCGATATCGGCCGACGAATACCAGAACACGCCCGACACGTTCTCGGGCAGGTCCAGCGCCCGGGCCTTTTCGACCGCCGCCGCCTCGCGCGCCTTCAGTCCGGCGATCAGATCCTCGCCGCGGTCTGAGACGTCGAAGATCATCGCCAGATCCGCGATCCCCTGATAAATCAGCGCGGTGTCGAACATGACCGTGCGCGCGCCGTCCATGCTTTGGGTATTGTCCTTGCCGATGCAGTCGGTGGGCATGATCCAGCTGGGGATCTGCGCGTCGTCGAACATCTCGCGCGTGCCGACCACGCCCTGCGGGCCGATCATCCATTCATAGGCCGTCACCACCAGCCCGGGCCGCCGGGCCAGCACGCTTTCGAAACTGGGGGCGTTGTCGGCCAGCCGCGCGACCTTCGCGTCCACCCCGGCAAGTTCCGGCAGGACCGGGTTGATCCAGAGCGCGGTGCCGGCCACCCTGTCGCCCAGACCCAGCATATACAGGATCTCGGTGGTGCCCTGCCCGATGCTGACCACGCTGTCGGGGGCCTCGGGGATGGTGATCGCGTGGCCGCAGCTGGTCAGGGTCAGGGGGTATTCGGTTCCCGCGAATGCCGCCGGGGCAAGGGTGAGGGTGATGGCAATCGCCGCCGGCAGCCTGTGCATGATGTTTCCTCCCGCACGTCGTTGTCCGAGCCGGTCCGCCCGGCTTGGTGCGATCATAGCCGTTTCGCGCGGCCGGGTGCTTGTACGCCCCGGCCCGGACGTTTGATCGAGAGTGCCATTCCTGCCGGCGGGATTTCAGCCATTCGCAGCGGTTTCCCGGCTGCCGGGCCTGCGCCGCGGCGGGGGCGGGACGCCGGATTGCCGCCGAGAGCAGGGCAGGGCGGGGTTGCGTCAAGCCCCGTCCGGGCCGGGCGGGTGGCGCTCTGGATCAAACGCATAGGCCGCGATGCGCAAGCGGATGGCCGGCGAACGGGGTTATAGTGGTCCGAGGAAACCGCATTCCGCCACCGCGCCGGCGCGCAGACGGGATGCTTTCCTGCCGGAGGAGGAACGGAATGATCGAGGCGAAGGCGAGTTATGCAGAGATCCGGCGCAGCTTCGCATGGCGGATCCCCGAGGATTACAACATCGGCGTGGATGTTTGCGACAAATGGGCCGACCGGGACCCCGACCGCCTTGCCATCATCGAGGTCGATCCGCAGAACCGCGGCCGGAACCACACGTTCCTCGACCTGAAGAGACGGTCCAACCAGCTGGCCAATGCGCTCCAGTCCCTCGGCATCGGGCGCCGGGGGCCTGTGGGCGACCGCGTGGGGGTGCTTTTGCCGCAGGGGTTCGAGACGGCGGTGGCGCATGTGGCGGTTTTCAAGATGGGCTGCGTCTCGATCCCGCTGTTCACGCTTTTCGGCGCCGAGGCGCTGTTGCACCGGCTGGGCGATTCCGGCGCGAAGGCCGTGATCACCAACGCCGAAGGCGCGGCCAAGCTGGCGCAGATCCGCGACCGGCTGCCGGATCTGGAAACCGTCCTCTGCATCGACGGGGCCGGGCACGGCGCGGTGTCGTTCCGCGATCTCTGCGACGGGCAGGGCCGGGACTACACGCCCGTCCCGACCCGGGCCGAGGATCCCGCGATCCTCATCTACACCTCGGGCACGACCGGCAATCCCAAGGGGGCGCTGCACGCGCATCGCGTCCTTCCGGGGCATCTTCCGGGGGTGGAGATCAGCCACAACTTCCTGCCCCATCCCGATGACCGTTTCTGGACGCCCGCGGACTGGGCCTGGATCGGCGGGCTGCTGGATGTGCTGATGCCGGCGCTGCATCACGGCATTCCGGTCGTCGCCTGCCGCCTGCCCAAGTTCCGCGCCGAAACCGCGTTCGAACTGATGAAGGCGCATCGCGTGCGCAACGTCTTTCTGCCGCCCACCGCGCTCAAGATGATGCGGCAGGTGCCCGATGCCGCCGGATACGGGCTGAAACTGCGCTCGGTCGCCAGCGGGGGCGAGACCCTGGGCAAGGAACTCATCGCCTGGGGGCAGGAGGTGTTCGGCACCACGATCAACGAATTCTACGGCCAGACCGAATGCAACATGGTCGTGTCCTGCTGTTCGGCGCTGGAACCGCCGCTGCCCGGCTCGATGGGCCGCGCCGTGCCGGGCCATGTCGTCGAAGTCGTCGATCCCTGCACCGGGGCGGTCCGGCCGTCCGGGTCCGAAGGCGCCATCGCCGTGCGGGCGCCGGATCCGGTCATGTTCCTCGGCTACTGGAACAACCCCGAGGCCACGGAACGCAAGTTCGTCGACGGCCCGGACGGGCGCTGGCTTCTGACCGGCGATCAGGGCACGCGGGATGACGATGGCCGGCTGCATTTCCTGGGCCGCGACGACGATGTGATCGGGTCGGCGGGCTATCGCATCGGCCCGGCAGAGATCGAGGATTGCCTGCTGACCCACGAGGCGGTGCAACTGGCCGGTGTCGTGGGCAAGCCCGACGACCTGCGCGGCTGTGTGGTCGCCGCCTATGTCGTTCTGCGGCAGGGGTTTTCGCCATCGGATGCGCTGGCCGGGCAGATCGCGGACCATGTGAAATCCCGCCTTGCGGCCTATGAATATCCCCGCGTCGTCCGCTTCGTCGAGGAGATGCCGATGACCACCACCGGCAAGATCATCCGCGCCGAACTGCGCCGGATGGCCGAGGCAGAGGCCGCCGCGGAAAGGGGCGCTGCGCATGCCTGATCCTGCGGCCATCGCCGGAACCGGCCCCCGCGACGGAAGTGTTGCGTGCAGCCGGGGGCTGGGCAAGGATCCCGGGGACGGCATCATGAACAGGTCCGGCGGCGAGAGCCCTTGTCGCCGGCGCTTTCAACATCTCAACGGAGCGGCAATCCCATGGCGGTCCTGACTTCGGCAATCTCCACACGGTCAGAGAGTTTCGCGGCCAATGTCCAGGCGCATGAAGCGGCGATGGACGGCATCCATCAGGCCGCGGCCCGCGCCATCGCCGGCGGCGGCGAGGCGGCGCGGGAACGCCATGTGGGCCGCGGCAAGCTTTTGCCGCGCGAACGCGTGTCGCGCCTGCTCGACCCCGGTTCGCCCTTTCTGGAAATCGGCATGTTCGCCGCGCATGGCATGTACGGCGATGCCTCGCCCGCAGCCGGGATGGTGGCGGGCATCGGGCGCGTCGAGGGGCGCGAGGTGATGGTCGTGTGCAACGACGCGACCATCAAGGGCGGCACCTATTTCCCGATGACGGTGAAGAAACACCTGCGCGCGCAGGAGATCGCCGAACAGAACCGGCTTCCCTGCATCTATCTGGTCGACTCGGGCGGGGCGAACCTGCCCAACCAGGACGAGGTGTTCCCCGACCGCGACCATTTCGGGCGCATCTTCTACAACCAGGCGAACATGTCGGCCAAGGGCATCGCGCAGATCGCGGTCGTGCTCGGGTCCTGCACCGCGGGCGGGGCCTATGTTCCGGCGATGTCGGACGTCGCCATCATCGTGAAGAACCAGGGCACGATCTTCCTTGCCGGCCCGCCGCTGGTGAAGGCCGCCACCGGCGAGGTGGTCAGCGCCGAGGATCTGGGCGGGGGCGACGTGCATACGCGCCTGTCGGGGGTGGCCGACTATCTGGCCAATGACGACCGGCACGCGCTGGCGCTCGCCCGGCGGGCGGTTGCGGGGCTCAACCTGACCAAACCGGCGCAGCTCGACCGGCAGGCCCCCGAACCGCCGCTGTACGACCCGGCGGAAATCCTCGGCATCGTGCCGGGCGACCTGCGCACCCCCTATGACATCCGCGAGGTGATCGCGCGGGTGGTCGACGGATCGCGTTTCGACGAATTCAAGGCCCGCTACGGCACGACGCTGGTCTGCGGGTTCGCCCATGTCATGGGCATGCCCGTCGGCATCGTCGCCAACAACGGGGTTCTGTTTTCGGAATCGGCGCTGAAGGGCGCGCATTTCGTGGAACTGTGCAGCCAGCGCAAGATCCCGCTGGTGTTCTTGCAGAACATCACCGGCTTCATGGTCGGGCGCAGATACGAAAACGGCGGCATCGCCAAGGATGGCGCCAAGCTGGTCACGGCAGTGGCCACCACCAGCGTGCCCAAGATCACCCTGCTGGTCGGCGGGTCCTTCGGCGCCGGCAACTACGGCATGTGCGGGCGCGCCTACAGCCCGCGGTTCCTCTGGACCTGGCCGAACAGCCGCATTTCCGTGATGGGGGGCGAACAGGCCGCGGGCGTGCTGGCCACCGTGCGGCGCGAGGGGATCGAACGGGCAGGGGGCACCTGGACCGCCGGGGAAGAGGCCGACTTCAAGCGCCCCACGATCGAGATGTTCGAACGGCAGGGCCATCCCCTCTATGCCTCGGCCCGGCTCTGGGATGACGGCATCATCGACCCGCGCAAGACGCGCGAGGTGCTGGCCCTGTCGCTGTCGGCGGCGCTGAACGCGCCGGTCGAGGATACGCGCTTCGGCGTGTTCAGGATGTAGGAGCAGGGACATGTTCAGAAAGATCCTGATCGCGAACCGTGGCGAGATCGCCTGCCGGGTGATGGTGACGGCGCGCAAGCTGGGCATCAAGACGGTCGCCGTCTATTCCGACGCCGACGCGGATGCGAAACATGTGGCGATGGCCGACGAGGCCGTCCATATCGGCCCGCCCGCCGTGGCCGAAAGTTATCTTCGGGCCGACCGGATCATCGCCGCCGCGCTGGCGACGGGGGCGGAGGCGATCCACCCCGGTTACGGCTTTCTGTCCGAAAACCCCGATTTCGTCGCGGCGGTGGAGGCTGCGGGCCTTGTCTTCATCGGCCCCCCCGCCAGCGCGATCCGCGCCATGGGGCTCAAGGACGCGGCCAAGGCCCTGATGGTGAAGGCGGGCGTGCCGGTGGTGCCGGGCTATCACGGCGAACGGCAGGACGTGGCGTTCCTTGCGGCAGAGGCGGACAGGATCGGCTATCCCATCCTGATCAAGGCCCGCGCGGGCGGCGGCGGCAAGGGGATGCGGCTGGTTGAGAAACCGGCCGATTTCGCGGCGGCGCTGGAAGGGGCGCAGCGCGAGGGCAAGGCCAGTTTCGGCGACCCGGCCTGCCTGATCGAGAAATACGTCACCCAGCCCCGGCATATCGAGATCCAGGTCTTCGGCGATGCCCATGGCAACGTGATCCACCTGTTCGAACGCGACTGTTCGCTGCAACGCCGCCACCAGAAGGTCATCGAGGAAGCCCCCGCGCCGGACATGCCCGAACATGTCCGCGCCGCCATGGGCAGGGCCGCGGTCGAGGCGGCCCGGGCCATCGGCTATGCGGGCGCGGGGACGGTGGAATTCATCGTCGACGGATCCGGCCCGCTGCGCGAGGACGGGTTCTGGTTCATGGAGATGAACACCCGCCTGCAAGTGGAACATCCGGTGTCCGAGACGATCACCGGGCTCGATTTCGTCGAATTGCAACTGCGCGTGGCGGCGGGCGAACCCCTGCCGGTCCGGCAGGAGGATCTGGCCATCGACGGCTGGGCCTTCGAGGCGCGCGTCTATGCCGAGGACGTGCCCAAGGGCTTCCTTCCGGCGACGGGGGTGCTGCGGTACCTGTCCTTCCCCGAAGGCGCGGAATTCGGCCCCGGCCGCGTGCGCATCGACAGCGGCGTGCGGCAGGGCGACACGATCAGCCCCTGGTACGACCCGATGATCGCCAAGGTCGTCGTCCACGGCCCCACCCGGGCGGCGGCGCTGAACATGCTGAACGCGGCCTTGCAGGACTGCCATGTGGCGGGGTCTGTGACCAACCTCGAATTCCTCTGCGCCCTGTCGCGCCACGAAGGCTTCGCCCGGGGCGAGGTCGATACCGGGCTGATCGCGCGCGACATCGACGCGCTGACCGCGCCGCCCGACGCGCCGGACCATGTGCTTTCGCTTGCGGCGCTCGGCGGGCTCGGGCTTTTGCGGGAACCTGCCGGGCAGGATCCGTGGGATCTGCTGGCAGGCTGGCGGCACTGGACCGAGGCGCGGCAGTTCGTGACGCTGGAGGCGGCGGGCGAACGGTTCGAACTGTCGGTCGCCACCCTCGGCATGGGGCGGTACCGGGCCAGCCGCGATGGCCGAACGGTCGCGCTTGCCGTCGAGGCCGCGGGGGGCACCGCCTATCGGATCACCATCGACGGCCGCCGGTTCCGGGCCGATCTGGTCGCGGACGGCGGGACGGTTTCGGTCTTTGCCGCGGGGCGCAGCTTCACCTTCGCCCTGCCGGATTCGCTGGCCGATGCCGCAGAGGCGCAGGCCAGCGGCGATACCGTCGTCGCGCCCATGCCGGGGCTGGTGCGCATGGCCGCCGCCCGCCCCGGCGATGCGGTTTCGCAGGGCGACGTGCTGTTCGTGCTGGAAGCGATGAAGATGGAACATGCGCTGAAGGCCCCGCGCGACGGCATCGTCGCCGAGGTTTTCGCCGCCGCGGGGGATCAGGTGCAGGACGGAACGCTGCTGCTGACGCTGGAGGCGGCGCATGGCTGAACAGGTCACGATCTTCGAGATGGGGCCGCGCGACGGCTTGCAGAACGAAAAGCGGATGATCCCGACCGCCGACAAGATCCGGCTGGTCGATCTGCTGTCGGACTGCGGTTTGCGCAAGATCGAGGTCACGAGCTTCGTCAGCCCGAAATGGGTGCCGCAGATGGCCGACGCCGCCGAGGTGCTGGCGGGCATCAATCGCCGTCCGGGCGTCGCCTATGCCGCGCTGACCCCGAACCTGAAGGGGTTCGAGGCGGCGCTGGCGGCACGGGCCGACGAGGTGGCGGTCTTCGCCTCGGCCTCCGAAGGGTTCAGCCGGAAGAACATCAACTGTTCCATCGCCGAAAGCCTCGCCCGGTTCGCGCCCGTTCTGGATGCGGCAGGGGCGGCGGGGATCCCCGTCCGGGGCTATGTGTCCTGCGTGACCGATTGCCCCTATGACGGCCCGACACCCCCCGCCAAGGTGGCAGAGGTCGCGGCGCGGCTGATCGCGATGGGCTGCTATGAGGTCAGCCTGGGCGACACGATCGGCGCCGGCACGCCCGAGACGGTGGGCCGGATGCTCGACGCCGTGCTGTCGGCCGTTCCGGCGGGGCGGCTGGCGGGGCATTACCACGATACCCATGCCCGCGCGCTGGACAATATCGAGGTCAGCCTGCGCCGCGGCCTGCGGGTGTTCGACAGTTCCGCCGGCGGGCTCGGCGGCTGCCCCTATGCGCCCGGGGCCAGGGGCAATGTCGCGACCGAGGCGGTCGTGGGCCTGCTGCACGCGCGCGGGTTCGAGACCGGCATCGACCCGGACCGCCTGGGCAAGGCCGCGGTTTTCGCACGGGGGCTGAGGAGTGTGGGATGAGCTATGAAACCCTCGACATCGTTCTGGATGGCCGTGGCGTCGCCCATGTCACCCTGAACGCACCGGAAAACCGCAATGCGCTGTCCGCGCAGATGATCGCCGAACTGACCGCGGTGGCGCAGGATCTTGGCGCGCGGCCCGGCATCCGCGCTGTCGTGCTGGCGGGCGCCGGCAAGGTGTTCTGTGCCGGCGGCGATCTGAAATGGATGCAGGCGCAGATCGGGGCCGACCGGCCCGCCCGCATGCGCGAGGCCCGCAAGCTGGCCGAGATGCTGAACGCGCTGAACGAGATGCCGGTGCCGCTGATCGGCAGGATCCATGGCGGGGCCTTCGGCGGCGGGGTGGGCATCGCCTGCGTCTGCGATGTCGCCGTGGCCGACCGGGCGACGAAATTCGGGCTGACGGAAACGCGGCTCGGCCTGATACCGGCGACCATCGGGCCCTATGTGGTCGCCCGCATGGGCGAGGGCAACGCGCGCCGGATCTTCATGTCGTCCCGGATCTTCGATGCGGCAGAGGCCGAAAGGCTGGGCATCATCGCGCATGCGGTCGCGGCCGACGACCTCGACGCCGCGGTCGAGCGCGAGGTCGCCCCCTATCTTTCGGTGGCGCCGGGGGCCGTGGGCGCGGCGAAGGCGCTGGCGCGGTCGCTCGGCCCGCGGATCGACGCCGGGGTGATCGACGACACGATCCGGCGCCTTGCCGATACCTGGGAAGGCGAAGAGGCCGCCCACGGGATCGCCGCCTTTCTGGCGAAAGGCAAACCCCGTTGGGCCGAATAGCGGGATACGGCCGGGGATCGGTTCCGGCCGGAAAATCTGGAACATCAACAGGAGGAATGGTTGCCATGGGCGCAGTACACGAGGATCACAATCACCACCGCTCGCGGGTCGCGCTTCGCGTCAAGGCGGTGGAATCGCTGCTGGTCGAAAAGGGCCTTGTCGATCCCGCGGCCATCGACAAGCTGGTCGATCTCTATGAAAACAAGATCGGCCCGCGCAATGGCGCAAGGGTCGTGGCGAAAGCCTGGGCCGACCCCGAATACAGGAAACGCCTGCTGAAGGACGGCACCGCAGCCATCAGGGAACTGGGCTATTCGGGTGTCCAGGGCGAGGAAATGGTCGTGCTGGAAAACACGCCCACGGTGCACAACATGGTCGTGTGCACCCTGTGTTCGTGCTATCCGTGGCCGACGCTCGGCCTGCCGCCGAACTGGTACAAGGCGGCCCCCTACCGTTCGCGCGCCGTCATCGACCCGCGCGGCGTTCTGGCGGAATTCGGCGTGACGCTTCCCGACGGCAAGGAAATCCGGGTCTGGGATGCGAATGCCGAACTGCGCTATCTCGTCCTGCCCGAACGCCCCGAAGGAACCGAGGGCATGAGCGAGGAAGCCCTGGCCGAGCTTGTCACCCGGGACAGCATGATCGGCGTCGGCTTCGCGAAAACCCCCTGAGGAAGGAGAGAGCCATGAATTCCATTGCAGATATGGGTGGCATGCACGGTCTCGGCCCGATCCGGGTCGAGGAAAACGAGCCCGTCTTCCACGCGGAATGGGAACGCCGGATGTTCGGCATGTTCATTCTCGCTTTCGCGGGGGGGCATTTCAATGTCGACATGTTCCGCTATGGCATGGAACAGATGCCGCCGGCGGAATACCTCGGCAGCGATTATTACGAACATTGGCTGCATTCGCTGACCATGTGGATCGCCGCCAACGGGTCCGTCACCGAGGAAGAAATCCTCGCCCGGATGAAGGAAATCGAGGAAAGGGAGGCGGCGTGATGCTTTCGATGTTTCCCGCTTCGGGTGTGGACGAACTGGTCGCCACCGGCGGCCCGGCCGACCGCGAGGTCGATGTCGCGCCCCGGTTCAAGCCCGGCGACATGATCCGCGCCAGGAACATCCATTCCCCGACGCATACCCGGTTGCCGCGGTATGTGCGGGGCAGGGTCGGCGAGGTCATCGAGGCCTGCGGCGGCTATGTCTACCCGGATACGAACGCGCTGCAGCAGGGCGAGAACCCGCAGCACATGTACAACGTGCGCTTCACCGCGAAAGAGCTTTGGGGCCCGGATGCGGACCCGGGCTTCGTCATCATCATCTCGCTGTGGGAGGATTACATTGAGCCAGCCAATTGACAAAGAGCGGCAGCCCGACATCGGGGCCCTGGGCAGGATCCCGCAGGATGACGAAGGGCCGGTCTTCAACGCCCCCTGGGAAGCAAGCGCCTTCGCGATCGCCGTCAGGCTGAGCGAGGCGGGGCATTTCACCTGGGGCGAGTGGGTCGATGCCTTTTCCAGACAGATCAAGGATTTCGAGGCGAAAGGGATCTATGATCCCGCCACCGACGACGGCCATCACTACTACGAGATCTGGGTGGCCACGCTGGAAAAGCTGA
This sequence comes from Ruixingdingia sedimenti, assembly GCF_031432425.1. Lineage (NCBI taxonomy): Bacteria > Pseudomonadati > Pseudomonadota > Alphaproteobacteria > Rhodobacterales > Paracoccaceae > Ruixingdingia > Ruixingdingia sedimenti. Next base: position 42,904 of record NZ_JAVKPH010000028.1, read on the forward strand.
TCGTGGGAAAGGGCATCTTCGACGGGGCGGCGCTGGATGCGCGTCACCAGCACCTGATCGACAACCCGGTCCCGCATGATCACGAGGCCCGGCGCGACCCGATCTTCATCGGCTGAGGCCGGCAGGTCCCGGCGGCTCTGGCCGCCGGGCCGAACCGGAGGCCCGCTGCCCGGGTTTCCGATCCCGTGGCACGAGGACATCATCCATGGTCGAAACCCGCAAAGTGCTGGTGGACCGCGCGGGCGGCATCGGCATCGTCACCCTGAACCGCCCCGAACAGCGCAACGCGATCGACGCGGAAACCTGCGCGCAGTTGCGTGCGGCCTTCGACGGTATCGAGGCGGACGACAGCCTGCGCATCGCGGTTCTTGCCGCGAAGGGCCCCGTCTTCTGCGCGGGGATGGACCTCAAGGCCTTCGTGAATGGCGAGGCGGAACAGATCCTGTTCGGCCCCGGCCGCCTTGGCGGTTTCGCAAGCCGGGTGCGGCGCAAGCCGGTGATCGCGGCGGTGCAGGGCGCCGCGCTGGCAGGCGGGTTCGAGATCATGCTGGCCTGCGACATGGCGGTGGCGGTGCGCGGTGCGATATTCGGCCTGCCCGAATGCAAGCGCGGGATCGTCGCCGGGGCGGGCGGTGCGTTCCGTCTTGGCCAGCTGCTGCCCCGGGCCATCGCGAACGAGATCCTGTTGACCGGGGCGCCCTTCGATGCCGAACGTGCCGCGTCCCTCGGCCTGATCAACCGCATCACCGAGGGCGACCCGCTGCCCGAGGCGCTGCGGCTTGCCCGGGACATCGCGGAAAACGCGCCGCTTTCCATTTCCGCGAGCCTCGATCTTGCCCGCTGCGCGCAAGACGCGGTTTCGGAAACCTGTTGGGCGGAAAACGACCGGCACCTGCGCGCGCTGATCGCCAGCGAGGATGCTAAGGAAGGCGCCCGCGCCTTCGCCGAAAGGCGCGGGGCGCGCTGGACCGGGTGCTGAGGTCCTGCGCGCTGAGATCCGGCCGCCGCCGGGACGGCCCGGCGCACGTCAGTTCCGGCGCAGGATCTGTTCGGGCGAATAGCCGAGCAACTGCTTGAAGCTGCGGCTGAAATGGCTGATGTCGTTGAAGCCGACCATGAACGCGGCCTCGGTCACGGTCTTGGCGTAATCCTCGCGCAGATAGCGTTCGCCCAGACGGACACGTTCCTGCAAGACCCACCGCATCGGGGTTGTCCCGAGCTTGCCGAAAAGGCGGTTCATGGTGCGCGTCGAAACAGCGCCGAACCTTGCGATGTCCGCCGGCGACAGGTCGGGATCGGCAAGGTTGGCCCGGGCATAGGTCAGCATTCTTTCCATGCTCGGGTTCGCCACGTCGTCCGCCGACAGCGACGCGCTGTTCAGGTCGAGGATGGCCAGAACGATGTCCAGCAAGGAATTCGCCAGCCGTTCCCGGACCATGGCGAACTGCCGCGTTTCGACATTCAGGTCGAGCAGCGAATCGATCATCTCGCACAGCATCGTCGCCAGCCCCGGATCGCAGTCAAGGTTCCGCGCCAGAAGCTGCCGGGCATGCGGGGCGCGGGAATCGAGCACCGTCCGCGGCAGGGTCAGCAGGTTGATGGAGGCCGACAGATCATAGGTGAACGGCAGCGCCGTGTCGTAAAGCGCGATGCTGCCGTTTTTCTGGATCGCAGTCCGGCCGTTCTGTTCCAGCCTGCCTTCGCCGTTGCGCAGCACGCCAAGCAGGTACATGTCCTGATCGTCGGCCCGGATGTGCTTGCGTTCGCGCCGCCACCGGTGGGGCGGCGCATCGAATCGGCTGACCTGCATCCGCCCGAACTGGTTGCAGGTCAGTTCGGCGTTGAAACCGCCCTCGCAGTTTCTGGCGCTGTCCGCCGTAACGAACTGCTTGCAAACGACTTCATGCCAGAATTCGTACTTGTCGCCACGCTCGAGATTGGCGGTCGTGTAGTGCGATTTCATCCCGCATTCCCCCCATCTCCGCGCTACGGTTGCGGAGACCTCGGCACGATCAAGCGGTTGCCGTCACGTTTCTGTCAAGAGAAAGAAGGGCCCGGCCCCCGCCGGGCAGGGCCGTGCCCCGGCCGGGCCCGGCGCCCGCGGGGGCAGCGTTTGCGGGGCCTTTTCCGGCGATCCCCCGGGCGCGTGCCCGGCCGATGGCGCTCTGATGCAAATGCGTTGTCTGCGTTGGACAAGCCTGCTTCGCGCACCGCGGCTAGGCTTTTCCAACGGATCGAAAACCAGAGGAACGACATCATGAAGAGCAACGATCTGCTGCACGCGGGCCTGGTGGAAGTCGCTCGTCTTATCCGGTCGAGAGAGGTGTCGGCGTCCGAGGTGACGGAGGCGACGCTCGCGCGGATCGACGAGATCGACGGCACCTACATGAGCTATCTGCATGTCTGTTCCGAACATGCGCTGGCGCGTGCCGCGATGGCCGATGTCGAGATCGCCAAGGGGATCCACAAGGGGCCGCTGCATGGCGTTCCGCTGTCGCTGAAGGATCTGTGCTACACGACCTTCGCGCCGACGACCTGGGGCACGACGATCCATTCGGGCCACACCCCGGACCACAATGCCACGGTGGTGTCGCGGCTGCTGGCGGCGGGGTCGGTCATCCTCGGCAAGGTGACGATGACCGAGGGCGCCTATACCAGCCACCACCCCCGCATCCCCGCGCCGCCGAACCCCTGGGGGCGGGACCTCTGGGTCGGTTCCTCCTCGACCGGATCCGCGGTGGCGACGGCCGCGGGCATGGGCTACGGCACCGTCGGGTCCGATACCGGCGGGTCGATCCGTTTTCCGTCGGCCACCTGCGGGCTGACCGGCATCAAACCGACCTGGGGCCGGGTCAGCCGGCACGGCGTGTTCGCGCTGGCCGATACGCTGGATCACGTCGGGCCGATGGCGCGTTCGGCGCAGGACTGCGCCGCCATCCTTCAGGCCATCGCCGGATGGGATGCGAACGACCCGACCTCGATCGACAGGCCCGTGCAGGACTACATGGCCGAAGTCGGTCGCAGCATCCGCGACCTGCGGATCGGCATCGACCGCAGCTATGCCCTGTCCGGCGTCGACCCAGAGGTTGCCGCCGCGCTCGAGGCCGCCATCGCCGTTTTCGAGGATCTGGGCGCGCGTTTCGTCGATGTGCGGTTCCCCGATTACGAGGCGCTGGTGGCCGAATGGATCATGATGTGCGCGATCGAGACGGCGGTTGCGCATGCGGCGAGCTATCCCGGCCGGGCGGCGGAATACGGGCCGGAACTGGCCCAACTGATCGACGAGGGGCGGCGTACCCCGGGGATGGCGGTGGCGCGCGCGACGCATTTGCGCCGCGCCTTCACCGAATCGCTGGCCACGATGATGGGCGGGGTCGACTGCCTGCTGATCCCGACCATGCCGATGCCGATCCCGACGCTGGAAAAGATGGGGGAATACGGGGCGGATCCCTCGGTGCTGAACGGCATCCTGCGCTTCACCGCGCCGTTCAACTTTTCGGGCAGCCCGACCATAACGCTGCCCAACGGGATCGACAGCCGCGGCCTGCCGCTGAGCATGCAGGTCGTCGCACCGCATCTGCGCGAGGATGTTCTCGTCCGTGTGGGCCATGCCTACCAGACCATGACCGACTGGCACCGCAAGATGCCGAAGGGCCTCGTCAGGGCGAACGGGGCAGAGAGGGCCCGTGCCGGTGCCCGTGCCGATGCCGATGCCGGTGCCGGGGCGCCCCGCTGACACGACACCGCCCCCGGGCGGCATGACGCGACACCACGAAAGAACCGGCGGCCGGAATGCGCTTGCGGCCGAACGGGCCGTCATACGCGGCGAAAAGATACCAACAATCAACAGAGAGGAATGACCATGCGAACGATCCTTAGGAACACGGCCCTGTCGGCGACCCTGCTGGCGGCGCTCGGGCTGGTCTCTGCGGCCAGCGCGCAGCAGGCGACGATGGCCGAACATGCCGACATCAAGGCGATGTGCGGCGACAAGCCGGCCTCGGTCGCGCTGGTCGACGGTTTCGGCGGCGCCACCTGGTTCAAGACCGCGGCGGCCGAATTCCGCGACGAGATGTCCAAATGCGCGAATGTGGAACGGATCACCTATCTGGACGCCAACGGCAGCGCACAGGCGTACAACAGCCATATCAACAGCCTCGTCGCCCAAGGCTATGACATCATCGTCGCCTTCACCCATTTCGGCGACGCCTCGATCCCCGCCTTCCGGTCGGCCAAGCGCGCCGGCGTGACCGTCGTTCCCTATTTCACGCAATTGAGCGGGACCGTGGGGCAGGACTACGACGCGATCGTCTATCAGGATCCGATCGCCGTCGGCGGCAAATGGGCCGACTGGCTGGCGGAATCGCTCGGCGGAGAGGGCAATGTGTTCTTCCTCGGCGGCCCTCCGGGCGCGGCTTCATCGGAACGGTTCATGGAGGGCTTTTCCACCCGGCTGGCCAATTACCCGGGCATGAAGCTGCTGGAAAACCAGTATATCGTGACCAACTGGAACCCGGTCGATACCCAGCAGGCCATCGCCGCGCTGATCGCCAAACATCCCAGGATCGACGGCATCGCCTCCGACTACGGCGTCACCACGCAACCGGCGATCAACGCGTTCAAGCAGGCGGGCCTTCCCGTCCCGGCGCAGGCCACGCTTGCCAGCAGCAACGAACTGAACTGCCTTTTCCTGAAGGATCAGGAGGCGGGCAACGGCTGGAAATACCTCTCGCTCGACGGCACGACGACGCTGGTGCGGTTCGCCGCGCGGCGGGCCATGTCGATCTTCCAGGGGACGGAAAACAACGAACCCGGTGGTGTGGTGTCCTACACCTATGCCGACAGCGAGGCCGGGATCATGCCGGAATGCGTGCCCGAACTGCCGCCGGACGCCGATCTTTCCGGCCAGTTGAGCGCGCAGGCGCTGATCGACCTTCTCAAGTAACGGGGGCCAGAATGTCGGCCGTAGTTCTGGATGTCAGATCCATATCGAAGCGGTTTCCCGGTGTCTGGGCGCTGCGGAATGTCGGCTTCGATGTCCGGGCCGGGGAAGTGCACGGCCTCGTCGGCGAAAACGGCGCGGGGAAATCCACGCTGATGTCGGTGGCGAGCGGGGCGCTGATCCCCGAAGAGGGCGAGGTCTTCATCGCCGGAACAGGGGCGCCATTGGGCGATACCTCTGCCATCCGCGCCATGGGCATGGCCATCGTCCGGCAGGAACCGGCGCTGATGCCCGATCTGTCGGTGGCCGACAACATGTACATGGGGGTGCCGCAGGCGCGGCGCCCCCGCATTTCCGACAAGCTGGCCTGGGCACAGGCGCAGATCGACGCCTGGGATGCCGGGAACACCATCGACGCGGCCCACCGCGTCGACCAGATGAACGCGCAGCAACGCTTCATCATCGAGATCGTCAAGGCCCTCGCCGCGGATCCGAAGATCCTGATCCTCGACGAGCCGACCGAACATCTGCTGCGCGACGATGTGGAACGCCTGTTCGAACGCATCCGGGCGCTGGCGGCAAAGGGGGTGGGCGTCGTCTACATCTCGCACCGCATCCGCGAGGTTCAGGAAATCTCGGACCGGATCACCGTGCTGCGCGACGGCGAGACGCAGGGCACCCGCCAGACCGCGGGCCTGAGCGAACAGCAGATCGTGGAGCTGATCGTCGGCAACGCGGTCGAACATGAATTCCCCCGGAAAGCCGCCTGCGCGGGGGATGCCGTCGCGCTGTCGGTCGACGGGCTTTCCGGCGACGGCTTCGACGGGATCTCGTTTTCGCTGCGGCGGGGCGAGATCCTCGGCCTTGCCGGGATGGAAGGGCATGGCAAGCTGGAGGTGCTTCAGGCCATCGCCGGGCTGAAACCTTCGCAAGGGGGGCTCACGGTGAACGGCACGGCCCTGCGCCGCCGCAGCCCCGCGACCGCAAGCGCGGCGGGGATCGCCTATCTGTCCGGCTCGCGCCACAGGGACGGCATGTTCGCCGACCTGTCGGTGCGCGAGAATTTCAGCTTTCGCGCGCTGGACAGGTTCGCGACGCTGAGCGTGATCGACCCGGGCGCCGAAAAGGCGGCGGCGAACCGGGCCATCGGTCTGCTCGACATCCGCACCGCCAGCCAGGAAACCCGCATCGGCGCGCTGTCGGGCGGAAACCAGCAGAAAGTGCTGATCGCCGGCGTGCTCGAGGCCGGGCCGGGCGTGATCCTGATCGACGAGCCGACACAGGGCGTCGATGTGGGCGCGCGCGTGGCGATCTATCAACTGATCCGGGATGCGGCGGCAAAGGGCACCTCTTTCATCATCGTATCCTCCGATGCGTTCGAACTGGCCGGGCTCTGCGACCGCATCCTCGTGATGTCGCGGGGCAATGTGGCCGGCGAACTGGCGGGCGAGGATGTCTCGGAGGCCGCAATCCTCCGCGAGGTCCTGACCTCCACCGGATCGCGGCGGCGGCAGGATACGGCGGCGGGCGCGCTGAAGGCCTTCGGCATCCGGCTGTCGGGGCATTGGGCGCCGGTGGCCGTCGCCATCGGGCTGTCGGTCCTTCTGGGGCTGTTCGCCGCCGCGTCGAACGAATTCTACCTGACCGAACGCAATCTGGGCGGCATGCTGCTGCTGGTCGCGGCGTTGGCGCTGGTCGGTTATGGCCAACAGCTTCTCATGCTGATCGGCGGGCTGGACCTTTCGGTGGGGCCGATGATGGGGATGACGGTGGTGATCCTGTCGTTCTTCTACCCCGCCGGCGCGACCGGGGGGCAGTTGGCGTTGGGGCTTGCGGCCGTCATTCTGGCGGCGATCCTTGTCGGGGCGGTCAACTGGACGCTGGTCGATCCCGTCGGCATGCATCCGATGATCGCGACGCTGGCGACCTTCATGGCCTTGCAGGCGATTTCGCTGACGCTGCGGCCGACCCCGGGCGGGATGATCGACTTCGACATCCTCGACGCGATCAACGTCCGCATCGGTTTCCTGCCGGTGGTCGCCATTCTTGCGGTGCTGGTCGCGGTGCTGCTGGAAGTCATGCTGTTCCGCTCGATCTTCGGCATCCGGCTGCGCGGCATGGGATCGCGGGTCGAAGCGGCGCGGGTCGCCGGGGTGTCCGAACGCCGGATGCGGCTTGCGGCCTATGTCGGCTGTTCGGTGCTTGCCGCCGTCGCCGGTTTCGTCATGGCCGGGCAGGTGGGCATCGGCGACGCGCTGAGCGGGAACGAATACACGCTCGCCTCGATCGCGGCGGTGGTCGTCGGCGGCGCCAGCCTTTTCGGCGCCCGGGGGTCCTTTGTCGGGGTGTTCGTGGCGGCGCTTCTCATCACCCAGATCAACACGGTCACGACCTTCCTCGACCTCAGCGACGCCTATCGGTCGATCCTGCTGGGTCTGATGATCATCGTGGCGGTGGCTTCCTACTCGCTCGCGCGGAAAAAGGCGGTGGCGACGGCTCTGTTGCACAAATCGGCTGCTGATCGGACTTCCCCTTTCCCCGGACAGATTTATCCTGCGACCTCTGTGATGGGCGTGCCGAGCGCGGTGAAGCCGTTGAGCACGG
>NZ_JAVKPH010000029.1:0-50060 GCF_031432425.1 Ruixingdingia sedimenti
GTCGGTCTGCTCATGCCACCCAGCTACCATGCTGGATTCACGAGATGAATCCCTCACAGGATTTGTGCAACAGAGCCTCGGGCAGGTTCACCGCATCCTGACCCGCCGCACCTATATGGGCGAGCACGAGTTCAACAAGCGGTCCAAGACCAAGGAATTGAAGCCGGTCAGCGAGATCGTGACGGTTCCTGTCCCCCCGATCATCGACAAGGAGACGTTCGAGGCGGTTCAGAAGCTGCTCAAGGCACGCAATCCGAAGGTCATGCCCGCCCGCGTCATCAGCGGTCCCACCATGCTGACAGGCTTGATCCATTGCGCCAAGTGCGGCGGGGCCATGACCATCCGCACCGGCAAGGGCGGGCGCTACCGTTATTATGCTTGCTCCATGAAGGCGCGGCAGGGACCGACCGCCTGCGAGGGCATGGCCGTGCCGATGGAAAAACTGGACGATCTGGTCGTCAATCACCTTGAGAAACAGCTACTCCAACCCGAGCGGCTGGAAACTGTGCTAGCCGCCGCGCTCGACCGCAGGGAAGAACATGCCGAGCGCCGCCGCGAGCATATCGCCGAGTTGAACAAGCGCGCCGCCGAATCGGAATTGCGCCTCAAGCGGCTCTATGACGCCATCGAGGCGGGCATTGCCGATCTGGACGACCCGGCGCTGAAAGACCGCATCGACGGCCTCAAGGCCATCCGCGATCAGGCCAAGGCCGATGCAGACCGGGCACAGGCCATGCTCCAGAACTCAGGGCAAAAGGCGGTAACGCCGCAGATGCTGCGCAAGTTCGCCTCAACCGCCCGCGACCGTATCCGGCTGGAAGGCGGCGGCTATCGCCGCGACCACCTGCGCGCGCTCGCGCAGCGCGTCGAGGTCGCAGATGGCGAAGTCAGGATCATGGGATCGAAGTCCCGGCTGCTACAGACGCTTGTGGCGGGAAGTGGCGTAAACTCAGTGCCCACTCAGGGACTGAAGTGGCGGACAGTGAGGGATTCGAACCCTCGAGACGGTTCCCCGCCTACACACTTTCCAGGCGTGCGCCTTCGACCACTCGGCCAACTGTCCAGCGGGGGTGGTGTAGCCTGATCCCGGGGGGATGCGCAAGAGGGTGCGGGAGGGCCGGCGGGCGGCCTCCCCCGCCGGGGGGGCGCACGGCGCACGGATGCGGCCGCTTGCCGTGCGCCTGCCGCTGCGCTATGGCGCAGGCCATGCTGGACATGCCGAACCGCCCCGCCCTGCCGCCCGAAATCGCCCGCCGCCGGACCTTTGCGATCATCTCGCATCCCGACGCCGGAAAGACCACGCTCACCGAAAAATTCCTGCTGTTCGGCGGCGCGATCCAGATGGCCGGTCAGGTGCGCGCCAAGGGCGAGGCGCGGCGCACGCGGTCGGACTTCATGAAGATGGAGCAGGAACGGGGCATTTCCGTTTCCGCCTCGGCCATGTCGTTCGAATACGGGCAGTACCGCTTCAACCTGGTCGACACCCCCGGCCACAGCGATTTTTCCGAAGACACCTACCGCACGCTGACCGCCGTCGATGCCGCCATCATGGTGATCGACGGGGCGAAGGGGGTCGAATCCCAGACCCGCAAGCTGTTCGAGGTCTGCCGGCTGCGCGACCTGCCGATCCTGACCTTCTGCAACAAGATGGACCGCGACTCCCGCGATACGTTCGAGATCATCGACGAGATCCAGGAAAGCCTCGCCATCGACGTGGCGCCCGCGTCGTGGCCCATCGGCATGGGGCGCGAGTTCGTGGGCGCCTACGACCTGATCCACGACCGGCTGGAGATCATGGACCGCGCCGACCGCAACCGGGTGGCGGAATCGGTCAAGATCGACGGGCTGGACGACCCCCGGCTGGCCGACCACATCCCCCCCGGCCTGCTGGCGAAGTTCCGCGAGGAGATCGAGATGGCGCGCGAACTGCTGCCCGCCTTCGACCGTCAGGCCTTTCTCGAAGGCCATCTGACGCCGATCTGGTTCGGCTCTGCCATCAACTCCTTCGGGGTCAAGGAACTGATGGACGGCATGGGCGAATTCGGCCCCCCGCCGCAGCCGCAGACCGCCGCCGAACGCCAGATCGCGCCCGAGGAAACGCCCGTCACCGGCTTCGTCTTCAAGGTGCAGGCCAACATGGACCCCAAGCACCGCGACCGGGTGGCCTTCGTGCGCCTCGCCTCGGGGCATTTCCAGCGGGGGATGAAGCTGCTGCATGTGCGTTCGAAGAAACCGATGGCGGTGTCGAACCCGGTGCTGTTCCTCGCCGCCGACCGCGAACTGGCCGAAGAGGCCTGGGCGGGCGACATCATCGGCATCCCGAACCACGGCCAGCTGCGCATCGGCGACGCGCTGACGGAAGGCGAGGCGCTGCGCTTCACCGGCATCCCCTCCTTCGCGCCGGAACTGCTGCAATCGGTGCGCGCGGGCGACCCGATGAAGGCCAAGCATCTGGAAAAGGCGCTGATGCAATTCGCCGAGGAAGGCGCGGCCAAGGTGTTCAAGCCGATGATCGGGTCTGGCTTCATCGTCGGCGTGGTGGGGGCCTTGCAGTTCGAGGTGCTGGCCAGCCGGATCGAGCTGGAATACGGCCTGCCGGTGCGGTTCGAGGGCAGCCAGTTCACCTCGGCCCGGTGGGTGCAGGGCCCGAAGGCGGAAATGGACCGCTTCGCCAACATCAACAAGCAGCATATCGCCACCGACCACGACGGCGACATGGTGTTCCTGACCCGCCTGCAATGGGACATCGACCGGGTGCAGCGCGATTTCCCGGACCTGCGGCTGACGGCGACGAAGGAGATGATGGTGTGATCCCACGCGCGCTGGTGGCCGCGGCGCTGCATGTCGATCCCGGGGCCCTGCCCGAGGGCGACCTGCCGGTGGCGCGGCTGGCCGAACGCTGGCTCGGCTATCTCCGCGCCACGATGGAGGCGGAGGCGCCGCAGGACCACCCGGAGTTCTGGACGTTTTCGCTGCTCTGCGATCTGGCGGACACGGCGCCGGACCTGTGCCTGGACACCGTGCTGGCCGCGCTTGCCCTGTGCGGGACCGCCGAGGAGGCCGCGCTGATCGCCGCCGGGCCGCTGGAGGATGTGATCGCCCGGAACGGCCCCGCGGTCATCGACCGGATCGAGGCCGCGGCGGCGGCCTCGCCGCGCTTCCGCCATGCCCTGACCGGGGTCTGGCCGCAGGGATCGGCCGGCACGCCCCTGTGGCGGCGGATCGAGGCGGCGCGCGCCGGGCCGACGCTCGACAGCGGCCTGCCGCTGCCGCCGGCCTGATGCCGCGTCCCAACCGCCTCCAGCCCGACGGCAGCTTCCTCGCTACGCCTGCGCGCGGCCGGTTCACCGGCAACCGCGGCATCCTGCATGACGCAGCGGGCCGCATGGGGCGGGCGCGGTGGCGGCACAAGGCCTGGATCACCTGCACCATCCGCCCGCGCCCGGGCCGCCCGCCCCTGCCGATGGAGGCACCGGGGCATTACACACCGCTCTTCTTCCTCGACGAGGCCGTCGCCTGCGCCGCCGGGCACCGGCCCTGCGCGCTCTGCCGCCGCGCCGCCTATGACGCCTTCCGCGCCGCCTGGGGCCGGGCGTTCGGCGCCACGCCGCGGGCCGCAGGGATCGACGCCATACTCCACGCCGCGCGGATCGCCCCCGCCACGCGGGCGCAGCGCCGCATCCTGCGCCCGGCGGACAGCCTGCCCACGGGGGCCTTCATCCTCTGGCAGGGCCGGGCGCATCTGATCCGCGACGGCATGGCACTGCCCCATGCGCCCGACGGCTATGCCCCCGCCCGCCCCCTGCCCCAGGGCCCCGTCACCGTGCTGACGCCCGCACCGATGCTCGCGGTGATGGCCGCCGGCTGGCGCCCCGCACTGACCGCGGCAGAGGACCGGCCGGGCTGGTAGCCCCCGCAACCGCGCCCCACAAGAACCGCCCGCCTCACTTTCTGTCTCTTAAATATCCCCGCCGGAGGCTCCCGCCCTCTCCCCCAGGGCCAACCGCCGGGCATGAGGCGCGGGTCATGCAGGCCGGGGCTTGCCCCCCTGCCCCACCTTGCGCAACCCGCCCCCGCTCGGCTAGGGCTGGCGGGATCCAGCGACGGAGCCCCGCATGACCCGCGTCTTCATCACCGGCACCGCCGGTTTCATCGGCTATCACCTCGCCGAACTGCTGCTGGCCGAGGGCCTTGCCGTCCACGGCTACGACGGGATGACCGACTATTACGACGTGGGCCTCAAGCGCGAACGGCTGGCGCGTCTCGGCCGCCACCCGGGCTTCCGCCAGACCGAGGCGATGCTGGAGGACATGGGCGCGCTGTCCGCCGCCATCGCCGCCTTCAAGCCGCAGGTCATCGTGCATCTGGCGGCACAAGCCGGGGTGCGCTACAGCCTCGACCATCCGCGCGCCTATGTCGATGCCAACGTGACCGGCACCTTCAACGTGATGGAATGCGCGCGCGAACAGGGGGTGGCGCATCTGCTGGTCGCCTCCACCTCCTCGGTCTATGGCGCGAATACCGAAATGCCCTTCCGCGAGACCGACAAGGCCGACACGCCGCTGACGATCTATGCCGCGACCAAGAAGGCGACCGAGGCGATGACGCATGCCTATGCGCATCTGTGGAACATCCCCACGACGCTGTTCCGCTTCTTCACCGTCTACGGCCCCTGGGGACGGCCCGACATGGCGCCGATCAAGTTCGCGCAGGCGATGCTGGAGGGCCGGCCGATCGAGATCTACAACCACGGCGAGATGTACCGCGACTTCACCTATGTGGACGATCTGGTACGCGGCATCCGCCTGCTGATCGACGCCCCCCCCGCGCGGCCCGCCACCCCCGCCGACATCGTCCCGGGCGACAGCCTCAGCCCCGTCGCGCCCTGGCGGGTGGTCAATATCGGCAATTCGGAAAAGGTGCGGCTGCTGGATTTCATCGACGCGATCGAGCGGCATCTGGGCATCCGGGCCGAACGCCGCTATCTGCCGATGCAGACCGGCGACGTGCCCGCAACCTGGGCCGACGCATCGCTGCTGCAACGGCTGACCGGCTACCGCCCGCAGACACCCTTCGACGAGGGCGTGGCGCGGCTCTGCGCCTGGATGCTGGACCGCCATCGCCGGTAGGGCGCGCGCGGGACCCGGCCTGCATGTCCCCTGCCCGGCGGTTGGCCTTGGGGGAGAGGCCGGTGGCCTCCGGCGGGGATATTTAAAGGACAGAAAGTGATGCCGCGCGCGCCCTTTCGGGAACGGGAGGGCGTGGGACGTCATCTTGCCGGAAATACGCCCGCGCCGCAGGCCCGGATCAGGCGGTGGCGGCGTTGGTTTTCGCGGCCAGCGCGCCGCGCGCCCAGGCCTGCAGCACCTTGAACAGGATCGGCGGGATGGCCAGCGTCGCCGCCGCCAGCACCGCCACGCCCGGCCACAGAAACGGCCCGCCCGTGGCCAGCAGCGCGGTGGCCGTCGCCGCCAGCGGAAAGGTGAACGCCCCCCAGAGGGGCGAGAACCCCGCCGCCGTGATCCAGCGCGCCGCCGCCAGCAGCGCCAGCAGGATCGCCAGCGTCACCAAAGCCAGCACCTGCGCCAGCCCCGCCATCCCGGTCAGCCCCGCCACCGTGGTCAGCAGCGCCGCGGGCGCAAGGTGGATCGCCAGCAGCGGGCGCAGCGGCGCGGGCGGGATGCGGCGGGCCAGTTGCACCGCGCTCAGCCCCCAGAGCGCCAGCGCCACCGCGCCGCTGGCCCAGAACAGCGTCCCGGCCAGCAGCGGCCAGCCGAGCGGCGCCGCCGACAGCGCGCCGATGATGAAGCCCACGAAGGTCAGATGCCAGACCGGCGTCGGCGCGCGCGCCTCCTCCGGCCCCGCCGCCAGCACCCGCAGGATCAGCACGGCAAGCCCCGCATGCAGCGCCAGCCCCGCCACCAGCAGCACCCGCGCCACCCCCGGCGCATGCGGCACCAGCGCGGCGGCGGTCAGCAAAAGGCAGAGCGAGCCCGCCGCCAACCCCGCCCGCCCGGGCAGGATCCGCAGATCCTCGACCGCCGCGCCGGGCCGGCGCAGGGGTTTGGCCAGCCAGGCGAGGGCGGCGAAGGCATAGAGCAGCACCGCCGCGCCCAGGATCAGCTCGCCCACCGCAGGGCTGGCATCGAAAGCCCCCGCCGCCCGCCGCCAGGCCAGCCCGAGCCCCAGAAGGCCCATGATCGGCGGAAAGATCGCCGGCGGCGTGCGCCGCCAGAGCCCGGGGGGCGGCGGGGCCTGCGGCCGGATCGGGGGCGGCATCGGGGGGCGCTTTGCGGGGGTCGTCATGGGTCCGGGATCTCTGCTGACAGGTTCCCGCCAGTCTATCCGCCCCGCCGCCACCGGCGCAACGGCCTCCGCGCGGCGGAAGGGGCGGCAGGTGGGCGCAGGGGGCCGCTGGCGCAACGGATCCGGTGCCGCAGGCAGGCGCAGGATGCCCCCCATTCCGTTCCGGGTCCCCGTCCAATCCGAACCGGTGGCGCGGGGCCGTGGCGGGTCCCTGCCCGGCGGCGGTGCGGGTGGAAAGCGCGGGGGCCTCCGGCGGGGATATTCGGGTCACGGTGAAAGATGGGCGCCGTTTTCCACTGGAAAACCTGTGCTTCACCTTTTCCCAAATACCCCCGCGCGGCGCGCCGCCGACAGCGGCCACGGGCACGGACCGTCCAGAAAGGGGCGGGGCCTTCCACGGGGCTGCCCGGCCCCCTGCCGCCGGGATGCGCCCCCGGATCGCCCCCCTGCACGCGCGCAAGCCCACGCCCCCGCCCTCCCGCGGCAGCGCCGGCGAGCGGGGGCTCGATGCCCCCCGAGCCGGCATTCTCGGCCGCCCCCCCCCGGCGCTCAGGCCGGAACCGCCTCTGCGGCCAGGGCGGCGGCGAAGATGGCGGCGAGGTGGTCGATCAGCGCGGGGCTGGTGGGCGAGGTTTCGGTGCGGATCTTCAGGGAAAAGCCGTCATAGGCCATCAGCGTGACCATGGCGATGTCGATCGCCCGGCCGCTCAGCGCGCCTTCCTCCTGCCCGGTCATCGCGGCGGCGATGCGGCGGCGGGTGCGCAAAAACAGGTCCTGGCTGTAGTTGTCGGCCCGTGTCGCGGTCGAGACCGCGGCGATCAGCTCGTTCGAGAAATAATTGTCCTCGGTCGGGATGCGGATCCACATCCAGTCGAGCACCACCCGCGCCCGCGCCACCGGGTCGGAAACGCGGGCGGCCGCGGCCTCCATCGCCGAAAGCCGGCCTTCCAGCCAGGGGGTGTAGACGGAAAAGAACACCTCCACCTTGGACCGGAAATAGACATAGATCGTCGAGGTGGCGATGCCCGCGCGCCGCGCGATGGCGGCCATGGTGGTGCGGGAATAGCCTTCTTCGCGGAACAACGCGTCCGCGCTGTCGAGGATCGCGCGTTCCACCTCGATCTTCTTGACCTGGGACATCGGCGATCCGCTCGAAAGATTGCGTCAAAAGGCTGCGGGCCGGGTCTTACCGGCCCGGCCGGGCGGTTGCAAGCGGCGCGGGCTCAGGCCCGGGCGCGCGCCAGCTGGTCGGTGGCGAAACCGGCCAGCCGGGAATAGCCGCGCACGATGGCCTCGCGTTCGGCATGGGGCAACACGGCATCCACATCGGCGAAGGGGTCCGGCGCGCGGGATTCCACCTCGTCGATCACCCGTTCGGGGCCGCCGATGCGGTTGCGCGCCACCACGTCGTTGGCCTTGGGCAGCCGTTCGGCCTCGTAGGCCCGCAGCGCCTCGGCCCCGCGGGCGCCGGAGGCCAGCACATCGGCCAGCGCGCGGCCGTCGAGGATCGCCTGCGCCGCGCCATTGGCGCCGAAGGGATACATCGGATGCGCCGCATCGCCCAGCAACGTGACGCGGCCGAAGCTCCACCGCGCCAGCGGGTCGCGGTCGCACATCGGGAATTCCCAGAACACCGGCGTCGCCGCCACCATCGCGGCGATGTCGGCCTCGGGCACGGTGAACCGCGTCAGCAGCGCGCGCAGATCCTCGTGTTTCGCCTCGCGGTTCCAGTCTTCGCGCGCGGGCGGGCTGCCGCCGGGCCCCGCCTGCCGCACCACCACGGCCCAGTTCATCAGCTGCGTGCCCGGCGTCCGGCCCGGCCCGATCGGGTAGAGGATGAACTTGCAGTCCGTGCCCCCCGAGATGATGATCGACCGCCCGTCCATGAACCCCGGCCAGTCCACCGCCCCGCGCCAGAGCATCAGGCCGCTCCACCGCGGCATGCCCTCGTCGGGGTGGAAGCGGCGGCGGACGGCGGAATGGATGCCGTCGGCGCCGACAAGGATGTCGCCCCCGGCCTCGAAGGCGCTGCCGTCGGCGCGGCGGAAGCGGGCGGTGACGCCCTCCGCCGTCTCGGCCACGTCCTCGAAGGCCGCATCCAGCACCAGCGCGCCCTCGGGCAGCCTTTCGCGCACCGCATCCAGCAGCACCTGTTGCAGATGCGCGCGGTGGATGGAAAACTGCGGCACCTTGTAGCCCGCGGGCAGGCCGCGCGGTTCGTCCCAGACCCCCTGCCCGTGGCGGGTGCGGTAGTAAAGATGTTCCGTCCGCACCGCCACCCTGTCCAGCGCCGGCACGAGGCCGAGCGCGTCGAGTTCCGTCATCGCATGGGGCAGAAGCGTCAGCCCCACGCCAAGCTGCAACAGTTCGGGCACCTTTTCGTAGATCGTGCAGGGGATGCCCTGCCTGTGCAGGTGCAGCGCGGCGGAAAGCCCGCCGATCCCCGCCCCGACGATGATCACCTTCATGGGGTCACTCCTTCCTTCCGCGCGGCCATCCCCCAAAGGGGCGCCGTCATTTCCTGTCGATGATCTGGTAGCCGACGTTCACCCGGTCGAAGCCTTGATCCCCCGCCAGCCAGCGCGCCATCGTGTCCACGCCGAGCGTGCCCCAGACCACCGGGTTCAGTTCCACCGTCATGCCCAGTTCGCCCGCCGCGACCGCGGCCTTGGCCGGGGGCACGCCGTTCAGCCCGGTGACGATGATCTCGCCCGTCCGTCCCGCCGCGGCGACGGCCTGCACCGCGCCGAGCGCCACCTCGTCGTTGCCGCCGTAGATCGCCACCACATCGGGATGGGCGACCAGCAGGTCCTCGGCCACGCGCAGGCCCTCTTCGCGGCTCAGGCCGTCCTCTTTCTTGAACACGACCTCGATGCCGGGATGTTTCGCGATTTCCGCGGCAAAGCCCTGCGCGAGGTTGCGGAAGGTTTCCGCCCCCGAGGGCCCGGCGACCATGGCGATCTTGCCCTGCCCGCCGATGCGGTCGGCCAGCCAGGCGCCGATGGCCGCGCCGATGCCCACCTCGTCCATCGCGATGGAGGCGGTCTGTTCGGCGGCCTGCGCCTGCCGGGCGATGGACATGATCGGGATCCCCGCCGCCCCCGCCGCCGCATAGGCGGGGCCCGAGGCCACGGCGTCGATGGGCGAGATGAGGATGCCGTCCACCCCCTGGGCCACCAGATCCTCGACCCCCTGCACCTGGGCGGCGACGGATTCGTTGGCGGTGACGAAACGCGCCTCCCAGCCGAGTTCGGCCACACGGGCCTCTATCCCCTTGCGCATGGCGACGTAGAAGGGGTTGGTGTCGGACGCCAGCGCGACGCCGATGGTTTCGGCCTGCGCGGGCGCGGCCAGCAGCGCGGGCGCCAGCAGGGCGGCGGCGGCGGCGGCGGCGGCGGCGGTGAACAGTCTGCGGGTGATCATGGGGGTCAACGTGTTGGGGGAAAGGGGCGGTTGGCCGCCCTCGGGGGTGTTCGGGGGCGCGCCGGTCAGTGCCGGCGCGACCGTTTGATCTGGTCGGCCGCGGCCGCCAGCAGGATCACCGCGCCCACCGCGATGCGCTGCCAGTAGGAATTCACCCCCATCAGGTTCAGCGCATTGCCGAGGATCACGATGATGAAGACGCCGACGATGGTCATCGCCAGCCGCCCTTCGCCGCCGCGCAGCGAGGCGCCGCCGAGGATCACCGCGGCGATGGCGTTCAACTCATAGCCTTCGGCCGCCGTGGGCTGGCCGCTTTGCAGCCGCGCGGCCAGCATCACCCCCGCGATCCCGGCGGTGAGCCCCGCCAGCGCGAAGGCAGAGGCGCGGATGCGGTCCACCGGGATGCCCGACAGGAACGCGGCCTCGGCATTGCCGCCCACGGCGTAGAGTTTCTTGCCATAGGCCGACAGGTGCAGCGCCCATCCCAGGATCAGGAACAGCACGATGGGCGTCCAGGTCAGCAGCGGGATCCCCAGGACCGAGGTCCGCGCATAGTCGAGGAACACCGCCGGCAAACCGGCCTCGCCCGAAATCGGCTGGCCTTCGGTGAACAGGAGCGCGAGGCCCCGCAGGATCACCACCGTGCCCAATGTGGCGATGAACGGGTTGAGCCGCAGCCAGGCGATCAGCGCGCCGTTGACGATCCCCGCCGCCAGCCCCGCCACGACCCCGACCAGAACCCCGGCCGCCACGCCCAGATGCAGCATCGTCCAGGCCGCCACGCAGCCGGAGGCCGCGACGATGGAACCCACCGACAGGTCGAACCCGCCCGAGATGATGACGAAGGTCATCCCCATCGCCAGCACCGAGATGATCGAGGCCTGCAACAGGATGTTGCGCAGGTTGACCGGGCTCAGGAAGCGGTCCGACATCAGCGCGCCGGTGGCGAAGATGATCACCAGCACCAGGATCGGCGCGTTGTGCACCAGCGCGCGCGCCAGCCGCAGCGCCGCGGAACGGGGCGCGCCGCTCATCCTGCCCCGGGTGCTTCCAGCGGCGCTGCCGGTGGCGGTTGCAGGGACATCGGGTCGGTGTGACATGCAAGCTCCTTCAGCGCGATCGTGTCATAGCCGGCGGCGGGCCGTTCCTGCGGCGCGGTCAGCCGGCCGCCGATCATCAGGAACAGTTCGTCCACCAGCTCCGTCAGGTCGTCGAGTTCCACCGAATGCATCAGCACCCCGCCGCCCGCGGCGGCAAAGGCGCGGATCTGCGCCTTGATCAGCGCCTTGGCGCCGACATCGACGCCATGGGTGGGTTCGTCCAGCAACAGGCTGTGGGTGGTGCCCAGAAGCCAGCGCGCGAACAGCACCTTCTGCTGGTTGCCCCCCGACAGCGTGCCGGCGGGCAGCGCGGGGTTGCGCGGGCGGATATCCAGCCGTTCCATCAGCGGCACCACGGCCGCATCCAGCGCGCGGCGGTCGAGCGTGCCCGCGCGCGCATAGCGCGCCAGATGCGGCAGCACGATGTTGTCGCGCACCGACAGCGCCGGCACGATGGCGCGGCGGCGTTCGCTCGGCACATAGCCCAGACCGGCGGCGATGGCGCGGGCGGGGCCGGTCAGGTCCACCGCCCCTGCGGGCGTGTCCAGCCGCCGCCGCGCGCCCGCGCCGAAAAGGCCGCGCAGAAGATCCTCGATCCCGCTGCCCAGAAGCCCGTGCAGGCCCCCGATCCGCCCCGCCCGCAGCGCGAGCCGCCCGCCCGGCGCATCCGCCGCGACCAGTGCGGGGCCCGGCGCGGCGGGGGTATGGGCGTGGGCCTGCACCGCGGGCTGGCCCGAAATCGCCACCACCAGATCGTGCAGCCGGTAGCCGCCCCGCACCAGCGAGGCCACCACCTGCCCGTCGCGCAACGCCACCACGCGGTCGCAGAGCCGCTCGATCTCGTCCAGCCGGTGCGAGACATAGATCACCGCCGTCCCCCGCGCCTTGAGCCGCGCGATCAGGTCGAACAGCCGGTCCACCTCTGCCTCGCCCAGGGCGGCGGTGGGTTCGTCCAGGATCAGCAGCCGCGCATCGCGCGCCACCGCCCGGGCGATCACCACCGACTGGCGCGCGGCAAAGGGCAGGCTGCCGATTTCCGCCCGCGGGTCGATGTCGAGGCCAAGCGCCGCCAGCCGCGCCCGCGCCTCGGCCCGCGCGGCGCGGGCATCCACCAGCGGCAACGCGCCCCGGCGCGGCCAGTGGCCCAGCATCACGTTGTCGGCCACGCTCATCGCCGGAACCACGCGCAATTCCTGCGGGATCAGGGCGATATGCCGCTCTGCCGCCTCGAAGGGCGACCGCGGGCGATAGTCCTGCCCCGCCAGCACCATCGTGCCCCGGTCGGCCTGATAGACGCCGGTGACGATCTTGAGCAGCGTGGATTTCCCCGCCCCGTTGCCGCCGACCAGCCCCAGAACCTCGCCCGCCGCCACGTTCAGGCCGACCCCGCGCAGGGCCCGCGTCTCGCCGAAACTCTTGGTCAGGTCGCGGACGGTCAGGATGGCGTCGGCATCGGCGTCCATGGGGCCTCCGGGTTTCCTCGGGTGATGGGGAAAGGCTAGGGAGGGGTGCGACAACCTGTCAATAACGAACCTTGATCGGTAAAGAACCCGTCAAGGCACCGCGCGGCCGCCGGGGCCGGAAAGACAATGGTTTAAGTATGAAATATCTTTCGGATGGTCAGTCCGGGGCGCCGGGCAACTGCACAAAATTTGTGCAAACCCGGCACCCCGGCAGGGGTCAGCCCTGCGTGGCGTAATAGCGGATGGCGAAGTCGATCCATTCCGGCGCGTCCCAGTCGGGGTGCGCGGCGCGAATCACCGGGGCGAGGCGCGCGGCCAGATCGCCCTCGGCCACCCCTTCGGCGCGGGCGCGCGCCACCGCGTCGCGCACCTCGTCCATATAGGCCGACACGGCGGTCAGGATCGCCGGGCCGCCCACCGCGCCATGCCCCGGCACCACCACCGCCGGGTCCAGCGCCAGCAGATGCCCCAGAACCGCCTGCCAGCGCGCGGCGTCCAGCACCGCGTCATCGGGCGGGAACCAGGGGAAGATGGGGAAGATCCGTTCCTCGGCCAGATCGCCCACGAACAGCACGCGGTCCTCCGGCAGCCAGACCACCTGGTCGGCGGCGGTATGGGCAAGGCCCCAGGTCCGCAGCTCCGCCACCCGGCCGCCGAGGTCGATCCGGTGGCTGCCGCCCTCATAGACCGCATCCGGCATCACCAGTTCGGTCCCCTCCAGCGCGGCGGCGACACCGGGGCCGAAGCCGCGGAACATCGCCAGATAGCCCGGCCCGCGTTCGGCCAGTTCGTCCCGCTGCGCGGCGTTGTAGAGGATCTTCGCCACTCCCTTGAACGCCTGCGCGCCGAAGGCATGTTCGGGGTGGAAATGCGTCAGCGTCAGGATCAGCGGCCGGTCCCCGGCGATCCCCCGCGCCGCCGCCAGCACGGTCGCGCCGTTCACCGGGCCCATGCCCGTATCAACCACCAGCACGGCGTCGCGCCCCTCGACGATGCCGATATTGGGCACCAGCGGCACGCGGCGGTCCGCGATCACATGGACGCCGGGCAGGATCTCGCGCAGGGCGGCGGCATCCACGGCGGGGGCGTCGGGCGGCAGGGTCTGGTCGGTCATGGCGGGCTCCTTTCGGGATTCGTGGATGGACGGGCCTTGGAGAATCGTTAAGTTTGAAACAAATCATCCGGCAAGCCCCTTCCCGACGCCAGCCCCTCCCTGCCCCCCTGAACGGAACCGCCCATGTCCACCGCCTTCCTTGCCCTGCACTACCAGAACGAGGTCATCCATCCCCAAGGCGCGATCCGCGTCGGCATGGCCGAACACGCCCCCGAACGCGCGGCGCTGATCGCCAATGCCGGGCGGCTCCTGGCGGGGATGCGGGCGTCGGGGGTGCCGGTGGTGTCGGTCCGCATCGCCTTTCGCCCCGACCATGCCGACGTGATCCAGAACTGCCGCATCTTCCGCGATGTCGTCCGCCTCGGCGCGATGGTCGAGGGGTCGTGGGGGGCAGAGTTCGTGGACGGTCTGGGCCCCCTGCCCGGCGAACATGTGGTCAAGCATACCCGCACCAACGCCTTCATCGGCGCGCCGCTGGAAGAGGTGCTGCGCTGCCTCGACGCGCGCCGCCTGATCGTGGCGGGGGTCTCCACCCATTCGGTGGTCGAGGCGACGGTCCGCCATGCCTCGGACATGGGCTATGCGGTCACGGTTGTGGGGGATGCCTGTTCCTCGGGCGATCCGGCGATGCATGCGGCCTCGCTGCGCAGCATGGAACTGGTGGCAGAGGTGCGCACGACCGACGCGGTTCTGGCGGCGCTCTGACCCCGAGGGCAGCGCCGGTGGAGGGGGCGGCACCGGGGGCCAGCCCCGCGCCGGCTGGTTCTCGAACCAGTGGCGCACCAGCCGGCGCCCCCGGGATATTTATGGACAGAAAGTGACAGGACCACGGCCCTTCCTCACTTTCTGTCCTTAAATATCCCCGCCGGAGGCCACCGCCCTTTCCGCCGGGCCGGACGCCGGGCCCTACCCCTGCGCGTCGCCGATCAGCCGGTCGGCCGCATCGGCGGCGGGGTTGGCGGCCTCCTGCGCCACGGCGGTCAGGTTGGCGTGGGCGGCGCGCAGGACGCGCAGGCAGGTCGCCACATCCTCGGGCGGGATGCCCTGCAAGGCGATCGCATTCGCCTCCATCGCCGCCTTCAGCGCCGGGTTCTGCAACGCCCATCCCTTTTCGGTCAGCAGGATCACGTATTTCCGCTTGTCGTTGTCGGGCCGGTGGCGCGTGACCAGCCCCATCGCCAGAAGCCCCCGCACCGCCGTCACCATCGCCGGCCCCGCGATGCCCGACCGCTGCGCCAGTTCGATCTGCGTCACCCCGTCGGTTTCCCACAGCGTGCGCAGCGCATACCACTGCGCGATGTTCAGCCCCATCCGCACCACCCGCGTGCCGAGGTCGCGCTGGATCAGCCGGTTGGTGTGCCGCAGGTTGTGCCCGAAGCTTTCGGCCGTGGGAAGGATCGGCGGGCGGCGCATGGTGTCGTTCATCGGGGACCTGCTGGATCGTCGGCACCGTCCCCTAGGCCGCGGCGCCCGCGGGTGCAAGCGCCGCGCGCCGCCCGGGGGCGCACCGGGGGATTGCTTCAAGCTTCAAATTTTTTGCCGCGGCATATTGCAACGACTCGGGGCCCACCATAACATTCATTCACGACTTAACGAAATCCCGGTCCCCGGGGCTTCGGGTCGGCCATGACAACGACCCCGCGCCGGCATCGGGCCAGAGCGGCGGGGCACCATCCAACGGGGAAACACATGCGGACTTCCATCCTGATCCCGGCCGGTCTTGCGCTTTGCGCCGCCACGGCCGGGCTGCCCGCGGCTGCGGATACCGTCAAGTTCGGGCTGGTGATGCCCTACAGCGGCTGGTTCCAGCCCATCGACGCCAGCACCGTCAACGGCGCCATGCTGGCGATCAAGGAAATCAACGCCACCGGCGGCGTGTTGGGACAGGAGATCGAGGCCGTCAGCTTCGACAACAAGTCCGAACCGCTTCTGGGCGCGGACGGCGCGCTGGAGGTCATCGGCAAGGGCGCCAAGGCCATCATCGTGCCGAGCGATTTCGACTTCGGCGCCCCCGGCGCGTTCGTGGCGCAGCAGAACGGGGTGATTTCCTTCTCGGGCGCGTCGGATCCGAAGTTCGGCGTGGGCGGTATCGGCAACCTCGCCTATTCGCTGTCCACCGCCTCGCAGGCGCAGGGCGCGCTGCTGGCGGAATGGGCCTTCGAGCAGCAGGGCTGGAAAACGGCCTATGTGCTGCTGGACGACACCATCGCCTATACCAAATCGCTTTGCGGCAGTTTCGCCGACCGCTGGAAGGATCTGGCGGGCGACGCCGGGCTTCTGGGCAACGACACCTTCCTGAACGGCGATCCGACCATCGCCGCGCAGGTGTCGCGCATCAACGGGCTGGCGGCGAAACCGGATGTGGTGATGCTGTGTTCCTATGCGCCCGGCGGGCCCTCGGCGATCCGGCAGCTGCGCGCGGCGGGGCTGGACCAGCCGATCATGACCGGTGAATCGATGGACGGCGACTATTGGGCCGGCACCGTGCCGGGGCTGTCGAACTTCTATGTCGTCAACTTCGGGTCCTTCTACGGCGACGACAGCGATCCGGGCATCGCCGATTTCTTCGCCCGCTATCAGGCCGAATACGGCCAGCGCGCCGATGTGTCCTATGCGCTGCGGGGCTATTCGATGGTGCAGGCCTGGGCCAGGGCGGCGGAAAAGGCGGGATCGGTCGAGGCGGCGGAGGTGGCGAAGGTTCTGGATACCTTCGCGGATGAACCGCTCGCCGTCGGGCCGACCACCTTCACCCCCGACCTGCACATCGCCACCACCCGCCCGATGACCATCGTGCAAAGCAAGGACGGCGCGTTCAGCTTTGTCACCAAGGTCACGGCGCGGGACTTCTCGCTCGACTGACACCGCGGGACAGGGGGCGGCCATGGGGCTGAGCGCAACGGGCATCGCGGTCCATTTCTCGGGCGTGCGGGCGGTGGATGACGTATCCGTCAGCCTGTCGCGCGGCGAGATCCTGGGGCTTGTCGGCCCCAACGGCGCGGGCAAGACGACGATGGTCAATGTCTTCAGCGGCTTCCAGCCGCCCCACCGCGGCGCGGTGGCGCTGGAAGGCGCCGCCGTCACCGGGCGCGACAGCGCCTGGCTGGCCCGCAACGGGGTGGTGCGCACCTTTCAGGCGGTGCGGCTGTTCCACGGCCTCAGCGTGTCGGAAAACGTCGAGGCGGCGCTGACCAGCCTCGGGCATGGCCGCGCCGCCGCCCGCCGGCGGGCGCTGGAGATGCTGGATTACCTCGGCATCGCCGGGCGCGCGCAGGCGTCCGGCGGCGCGCTCAACTACGGCGACGAGCGGCGGGTGGGCATCGCCCGCGCGCTGGCGCTGCAACCGCGCTTCCTGCTGCTCGATGAACCGGCGGCGGGGATGAACGTGGCCGAGGCCGCGGCGCTGAGCGACCTGATCCGCCGCATCCGCGACGATTTCGGCTGCGGCGTCCTGCTGATCGAACACAACATGAGCCTGATCACCCGCACCTGCGAACGCATGCATGTGATGGCGAGCGGCCGCACCATCGCCGCCGGAACGCCCGCCGAGGTCTTTGCCGATCCGGGCTTCCGCGCCGCCTATCTGGGGCTGGAGGAAGGCGCATGACCCCGCTTCTGGACATCCGCGACCTTGCCGTCCGCTATGGCCGCATCACCGCGCTGGATGGCGTCGGCCTGCATGTCGACGCGGGCGAGGTGGTGGCCATCGTCGGCCCCAACGGCGCGGGCAAGACGACGCTTCTGTCCGCCGTCGCCGGGATCGTGCGGCCGGTGGCGGGCAGCATCGCCTTTCGCGGCGAACCGATCCTCGGCCAGCCGCTGGAGCGCACCGTGCGCCGCGGCATCGCATTGGTGCCGGAAGGCCGGCGCGTGTTCGGCGGCCTGACGGTGGAAGAAAACCTGCGCGTCGGCGCGGTGATCCGCCGCGACCGCGCCGCGGCGGCGGCAGAGATCGCGCGGTTCATGGAGATATTCCCCATCCTGCACGAGCGGCGCAACGAACCGGCGGGGCGGCTGTCGGGGGGCGAGCAACAGATGCTGGTGATCGCGCGGGCGATGCTGTCGGACCCGGCGCTTTTGATGCTCGACGAACCCTCGCTCGGGCTTGCGCCCAAGGTGACGGATCAGGTCTATGCGCTGGTCGCGGACCTGCGGGCGCGGGGGGTGACGGTGCTGGTGGTGGAACAGAACGCCGACCGCGCGCTGCGCGCCGCCGACCGCACCTATGTGCTGAACGCGGGCCGGGTGCGGCTGGCCGGGCCATCCGCCGCGCTGCGCGACGATCCGGCGTTCGAGGCCGCCTATTTCGGCATGGGGGATGCGGCATGATCCAGATCGTCGTGGATGCGCTGAGCCTCGGCGGCCTTTACGCGCTGACCGCGCTCGGCATCGGCATCGTGTTCAGCGTCATGCGGCTGGCCAATTTCGCCCATGCCGAACTTGTCACCTGCGCGGCCTATGCGCTGTTCGCGCTGTCGGGGCATCCGGCGGTGATGGCGATCGCAGCCTCGGTATTCGTGGCGATGGTGCTGGCGGTGCTGACGGAACGGGTGGCCTTCCGCCCGCTGCGCCGCGCCGATCCGGCGACGATGCTGATCGCATCCTTCACCGTCAGCATGTTCATCCAGAAACTGCTGATCTTCGCCGTGGGATCGCGGGTCAAGACGCTCGACCCCCTGCCGGTGCTGAGCCGACCCGTATGGATCGCGGGCGCGCAGGTGAGCCTGCTGAAGATCGTCACCATCGCCATCTGCATAATCTTGCTGGCGGTGCTGGTGCTGTTTCTCAAACGCACTTCGGCGGGGTTGCAGATGCGCGCGGCGGCAGAGGATTTCACCATGTCGCAGCTGGTGGGGGTGCGGGCGAACACGGTGATCGTGCTGGCCTTCGTGCTCAGCGGGGTTCTGGCGGCCATCGTGGCGCTGCTGTTCGCGGCGCAGACGGGCTTCGTGCAGCCCCGCCTTGGTGTGCCGCTGGTGCTGACGGCCTTTGTCGCCGCCGTGATCGGGGGGCTCGGCAGCCTGCCGGGCGCGGTGGTGGGCGGGCTTGCTGTCGGCGCGGGGGCCACGCTGTTGCAGGCGCTGCTGCCCGCCGACCTGCGGCCCTTCCGCGAGGCGTTCCTGTTCGTCGCGGTGATCCTCGTGCTGCTGGTGAAACCGAACGGCCTGCTTCCGGCGCGCGGCATGAAGGACCGGGTGTGATGACGATGGCGATGCGCGACAATACCGCCCCTTCCCCGCTGCGCGAGGCCATCGCCCGCGCCGCCCCCCTTGCGGTGCTGATGACGGGGCTGCTGGCGCTGGTCCTGCTGGCGGGGATGGGCGACATCGTGACCCAACGCCGGGTGATCCTGTGCCTGATCAACGTCACCGTGGTGGTGGGGCTTTACATCTTCATGGGCAATTCGGGGGTGCTGAATTTCAGCGCCGTGGGGTTCATGGCGGTGGGGGCCTATGCGGCGGCGCTTCTGACGATGCCGCCGATGCTGAAGAACACCTTCCTGCCCGACCTGCCCGGGTGGCTGGCGGCGGCCGAACTGCCGCTGGTGGCGGGGCCGTTCGCGGGCGGGCTGGTGGCCGCCGTGCTGGCGCTGGCGGTGGGCGGGCCGATCATGCGGCTGTCGGGCATCGCCGCCGGCATCGCCACCTTTTCGCTGATGTTCATCATCTACATCGTTCTGGGGAACTGGAATTCCGTCACCGGGGGGCAAACCTCGCTGATGGGGCTGAAGGGCTGGGTGGGGCTCTGGCCCGCGGGGCTGTTCGCCATCGGCGCGGTGGCGCTGGCATGGATCTATCAGGAAACCCGGTGGGCGATCGCGCTGCGCGCCTCGCGCGAGGATCAGGTGGCCGCGCGGGCCTCGGGCATCCGGGTGGTGCGGCTGCGGCTCGGGGCCTTCGTTCTGGGCGCCTTCACCTGCGGCGTGGGGGGCGGGCTCTACGGCCACTTCCAGGGCACCTTGCGGGTGGAAAACTTCTACCTCGACCCGACCTTCCTGTACGTCGCCATGCTGGTCGTCGGCGGCACCCGCAGCCTGACCGGCGCGGTCATCGGCACCGTCACCGTCGCCGCCCTGTCCGAGGCGCTGCGGCAGGTCGAATCCGGCCTGCCCCTGCCCGGCACCGGCCTGACGCTGACCGCGCCCGCGGGGTTGGGGGATGTGGTGCTGGCCGGGCTGATGCTGGTCATCCTCATCTACCGCCCGCAGGGCATCACCGGCGGGCGCGAGATCACGGCGCTGTTCCGCCGCAAGACATGACAACGACAGGGACACGGACATGATCAATCTGCAAGGACAGGTCGCCATCGTCACCGGCGCGGGGCGCGGCATGGGGCGGGCGCATGCGCTGGATCTGGCGAAACGCGGCGCGACAGTGGTGGTGAACGATCTGGGCGCGCTGACCGTGGCGGGCGCGGGCCGCGACAGCGCGGTGGCGGAATCGGTGGCGGGCGAAATCATCGCCGCCGGCGGCCGGGCGATGGCCGACGGCGCCGATGTGGCCAGCCCCGCCGACACCGAGGCGCTGGTGCAGCGGGTGATCGACACCTTCGGCCGCATCGACATTCTGGTCAACAACGCCGGCAACCAACGGTTCCTGCGCTTTGCCGAAACGGAGCGCGAGGATTACGACTCGCTCGTCGGCATCCACCTCGGCGGGGCGTTCAACATGACCCGCGCGGTCTGGCCGCAGATGGTGGCGCAGGGCTATGGCCGGGTGGTGTTCACCACCAGTCAGGTGGGCTTTTACGGGCAGGTCGATGCGGTCGCCTATGGCGCGGCCAAGAACGGGGTCCTGGGCCTGATGCACGGCATCAAGCTGGATGCCGAGGCCGCGGGGATCCGCGTCAACTGCATCTCTCCCTTCGCGTTCACCCGCATGGTAGTGGACCTGTTCCCCAAGGAACTGGCCGAAGAACTGGCCCCCGAATTCGTCAGCGCGGGGGTGACATATCTGAGTTCCCCCGACTGCACCCTGAACGGCGAGGTGCTGATCGCCGGGGGCGGCCATTTCGCCATCGCCCGCACGATCGAGACGCTTGGCATCGACATCGCAGACCCCGCGCGGATCACCGCCGAAACCGTATTGGACCGGATCGGCACCATCACCGACACGACGCGCATCGGCATGTATCCCGACGCGCTGGCCGCGGTGCAAGTGACCTTCGACCGGCTGGCCGAACAGGCGAAGGCGAAGGGGGCCTGAGGCGATGCGCTTTGCCGCGATGTTCTTCGACACGCTCACCCCGGCGGACCTCGACCCCGATCTCACGCGCGCGCATTTCGACTACCTCGCCCGCCACCGCGACCGGATCACGCTGGCGGGGGGCCTGCGCCCGCCCGCGGGCGGGGCCTTCTGCGGCTCGCTCTGGGTGATCGAGGCCGACACGGCGGCAGAGGCCGCCCGGCTGATGGACGAGGACCCCTATTGCCTGGCCGGGCTGCGCCCCGACCGGCGGCTTTACCACTGGAACGCCGCGCCGATCCCGGCGCCCGACACGAGGACACCATGACTCAGAAAGTCACCATCCTGAACCCCGACACCACCGCCATCGCCAAACAGGGCATGCCGCAGTTCTTCGGCATCTCGGGCGCCACGGCGGGGGCGCAAGGCATTTCGATGAACCTCACCGCCTTCGGCCCCGGCGGCAAGGCCAAGGCCCATTACCACCGCGGGTTCGAGACCGCGATCTACGGCATGACCGGGCGCATCGCCCTTTACCACGGGCCCCGGCTGGAGGAACTGAGCCTGATCGTGCCCGGCACCTTCTGCTTCATCCCCGCAGGCATCCCCCATGTCGCCTTCAACCTGTCGGACAGCGAACCCGCCACCGCGCTGTCGGCCCGCAACGACCCGGCGGAACAGGAAAACGTGGTGCTGACGCCGGAACTCGACGGGCTGCGCGACGCCGATGCGGCGGCGCTGAAGACGGGGGCCTGAGATGGCGGGGCTGTTCGATCTTTCCGGCCGCGCGGTGGTGGTGACGGGCGCGGGCAGTGGCATCGGCCAAGGCATCGCGCAGGGACTGGCCGCCATGGGCGCGCAGGTCTTCGGCCTGGACCGGAACGCGGCGGGGCTGGCGGAAACCGCAGCGGCGGCGGGCGCGGGCTTCACCCCCCTCACCGCCGATGTGGCGGACGAGGCGGCGGTGGAGGCCGCGTTGGACAGGGCGCTGGCGGCGGCGGGGCGGCTGGATGCCGTTTTCGCCAATGCCGGGATCGCGGGCCATCCGATGGGTATCGACACGCTGAGCCTCGACGAATGGCGCAGGGTGCATGCGGTGAACCTCGACGGCACCTTCCTGACCGCACGGGGTGCGGCGCGGCGGATGAAACGGCAGGGGGCGGGCAAGATCATCCTGACCGCCTCGACCTGGGGCATCCGGGGCACGCGGGTCGCGCCCTTCACCGCCTATGCGTCATCGAAGGGCGCGGTGGTGAACCTGACACGGCAACTGGCGCTGGAACTGGCGGGCAGCGGCGTGACGGTGAACGCCATCGCCCCCGGCGGCTTCGCCACCAACATGGCCAACGGCGTGCTGGACGATGCCGCCGCCGATGCCCTGCTGGCGCGCATGCCCATGGGCAGGTTCGTGACGCCCGAGGCGATGGTGGGCCCCGCCGCCTTCCTCGCCAGCGCGGCGTCCGACTGGGTGACGGGCGCGGTGCTGCCGGTGGACGGCGGCTATCTGGCGGAATGACTGTCCCCCCGGGGCGGTACTGCGCCCCGGGAAAGCCGGGCTAGCCTTTCCCCGCCAGACCGGGGAGGATCGCCATGGCCGACTATACCGAACATTTCGTCACCGCACCCGACGGGGTACGGCTTTGCGTCCACACCCTGGGCGAAGGCCCGCTGGTGCTGATGGTGCACGGCTGGCCGGATGCCTGGATCTCCTGGCGCCCGCAGATGGAGGCGCTGGCGGCCGCCGGCTATCGCGCCGCGGCGATCGACGTGCGCGGCTATGGCGGCTCGGGCGCGCCGCACGAGGTGTCGTCCTACACGATGCTGAACCACTGCGCCGACAACGCCGCCGCCATCGCGGCGCTGAGCGATGACGGCACCGCGGTGATCGTCGGCCACGACTGGGGCGCGCCCATCGTCTACAACACCGCCGTGGTCCACCCCGAACGCATCCGGGCGCTGATCGGGCTGTCGTCCACGCCGCACAAATACACCGTGAACCCGCGCGACTACTGGGAAAAGCGGTATCCCAAGGAACTCTTCTACCAGCACTATTTCAACCGTTTCGAGGGCCAGGCGGAGGCGGAATTCGAGGGCGACCTCGAACGCTTCGTCCGGGTGATGCACTATAACCTCTCGGGCGATGCGCCGCAGGACACGCTGGTGGCGCTGCTGCGGCCCGAAGGATCGACGACGCTGCTCGACGGGCTGCCGGAACCCGACCCGATGCCGCACTGGATGAACCCCGCCGAGGTCGCGGAATATGCCGAACTCTTCCGCCGCAACGGCATGCGCGGGCCGCTGAACCGCTATCGCGCGCAGGACATCGACTGGCAGGAAATGGCCCCCTGGCGCGGCCGCAAGATCCAGCAGCCGGCGATCTTCGTCGGCGGCACGCGCGAGGGATCGCGCTTCATGGACGGCTACGACCGCTATGCCGATGCCGACTGGAACTATGCCGACAGCCGCGGCGTGTTCCTGATCGAGGGCGCGGGCCACTGGATCCAGCGCGAGGCGACCGGGGAACTGAACGCCCATATCCTGCGGTTCCTGGAAAGCCTCGACGGCAAGCGCGCCTGAGGGCGAAGAGGACAGGACCGGGGGCCAGCCCCCGGACCCCCGGGATATTTAAGGACAGAAAATGAAGGGGGACGTGCCCTAGCCCGCGGCATATGTGCAGGTGGTGAGGACGGCGGCCTCCGGCGGGGATATTTAGATCCAGCCTGAAGAACAGCCTTCGTTCCCGTCTCGCAAGAGCGCCCGTTCTTCAGGCTGGCCCAAATATCCCGCGGGGATCCGGGGGCGCGAAGCCCCCGGCGCTGTCCTCATCGCCGGGCGCAACGCTGCGGGAAAACATCCCGGCGCCCGGCCCGGGCCATAAATCCGCCCCACCGCTGCGGATCATCCCCCTTGGCAGCATGGCCGTTTTGGTACAGGCATGGGCCATCAAGGCAGGGACAGCGATGACGACCGACAGCCCCGGCGCGACCCATACCCCCGGCACGGGCCGGCGGTTCCTGTTCCTTCAGGGGCCGCACGGGCCCTGGTTCCACGCGCTCGGCCGGATGCTGCGCGCCGCGGGGGCAGAGGTCTGGCGCGTCGGCTTCAACCGCGGGGACGAGGCGTTCTGGCCCGACCGTGCGAGCTATATCCCCTTCACCGGCGCCGCCGCCGACTGGCCCGCGGCCTTCGCACGCATCAGCGCCGAAAAGCGGATCACCGACATCGTGCTTTACGGCGACACCCGCCCGATCCATGCGCAGGCGGTGGCGGCGGCGCGCGCGCAGAGCATCGCCGTGCATGTGTTCGAGGAAGGCTATCTGCGCCCCTATTGGGTCAGCTACGAACGCGGCGGGTCCAACGGGCATTCGCGGCTGATGCAGATGACCCTGCCCCAGATGCAGGCGGCGCTGGCGCAGCTGGACATGGATCTGCCCGACGCCCCCGCGCGGTGGGGCGACATGCGCCAGCACATCTTCTATGGCGCGCTCTATCACGGCTGCGTGCTGGCGCTGAACCGGCGCTACCGCAATTTCCACCCGCACCGGGGCGTGCCGGTGATGCGCGAGTTCCAGCTTTACCTGCGCCGGTTGCTGCTGATGCCCTTCCACCGGCTGGAACGCGCGGTGGAAAGCTGGCGGGTGCGGTCGGGCGGCTATCCCTATCATCTGGTGCTGCTGCAACTGGAACACGATTCCAGCTTCCGCATGCATTCGCCCTTTTCCACCATGACCGAATTCACCGATCTGGTGCTGGAAGGCTTTGCCCGCGGCGCGCCCTCGCACCACCATCTGGTGTTCAAGGCCCATCCGCTGGAGGACGGGCGCGTCGCGCTGCGGCGGGAAATCCGGCGCAAGGCCGCCGATCTGGGCGTGGCGGGCCGGGTGCATTTCGTGCGCGGCGGCAAGCTCGCGGGTCTTCTGAACCATGCGCGCACCGCGGTGACGGTCAATTCCACCGCCGGGCAACAGGTGCTGTGGCGGGGGATGCCGCTCAAGGTTTTCGGCGCGGCGGTCTATGCCAAACCGGAATTCGTGTCCGCGCAACCGCTGGCGGAATTCTTCGCTAACCCCACCCGGCCCGACAGCCGCGCCTATCGCGACTACCGCCATTACCTGCTGGAAACCAGCCAGATCGCGGGCGGGTTCTATTCCGCGCGGGGGCGGCGCGAGTTGCTGCGGCAGGTGGTCGACATGATGCTGGCGCCGCAGGATCCCTATGACGCGCTCAGCAGCGGAAACGCGGCACCACGGCAACAGTTGCGGCTCGTGAACTGACAGCGGGCCGGAAAACTGGCGCGACGGGCGATTTTTCGCTAGCGTGGCAAAAAACATACGGCTTCCACCAAGGAGCGCGAGCAGTGAAATTGTATCTTTCGACCGGGGCCCGGCTTCTGGCCCTCGTTGCGGTCGGCGCGACGGTTGCGGCCTGCGGCCTGCCGCGTTCGGGGCCCAACAAGCGTGAAATCTATGCCGGTTCGGTGCTGAAGCAGGGCGATGCCTTCGTGGTGGCGGTCAACGACCGGGTGACGCGGGCGACCGCGGTGGTGCCCGCGCTCGGCTTCGGGTCGGCCTTCACGGGGGCCGGGATCATGGGGTCCGACACCATCGCGGCGGGCGACACGCTGTCGTTGCAGGTGATCGAGAACGTGCGGGACGAACCCCTGCTGTCCGCCACCGGCAGCCGCGTCGCGGTGCTGGAGGAAGTGCAGGTCGACGGGCAGGGCTATATCTTCGTGCCCTATGCCGGGCGCATCAAGGCCGCCGGCCAGACGCCCGAAGGGCTGCGCCAGGCGATCACCCGCAAGCTCGACACCCAGACGCCCGACCCGCAGGTCACGGTGAACCGCGTGGCGGGCAACGGGGCGACGGTCACGGTATCGGGCGGCGTGGGCGGTCAGGGCGTCTATCCGATCGAACGGCCGACGCGCACGCTGACCGCGATGATCGCCGCCGCGGGCGGCGTCGCGATCGAACCGGCGGTGGCGCTGGTGCGGGTGACGCGCGGGGCGCGCACCGGGCAGGTCTGGTTGCAGGACCTTTACGACAACCCCTCGCTCGACATTCCGTTGCGCCCCGGCGACCGGATCGTGGTCGAGGAGGACCGCCGCGCCTTCGTCGCCCTCGGCGCGACCGGGGCGCAGACGCGCGTGCCCTTCGACACCCAGACCCTTTCGGCGATCGAGGCCATCGCCACCGTCGGCGGGCTGTCCACCAACCTTGCCGATCCCACGGGCGTCTTCGTCTTCCGCAACGAACCGGCGGAAATCGCCAACAACGTTCTGGGCCGCAACGACCTTCGGGGCGATCAGCGGATGGTCTATGTGCTGGACCTGACGCAGCCGATGGGCATGTTCCACGCCCGCGACTTCGTGATCCGCGACGGCGATACCGTCTATGTGACCGAGGCGCCCTTCGTGCAATGGCAAAAGACGCTCGGCGCGATCACCGGCAGCGCCACCACCGCGGATTCGCTGGCGAGCCTTGGCTCCGGCAGCTAGGCCATGCGGGGGGCGGATGCCGCCGCAGGACTGGAAGCCGCCGGGGATGCCCCCCGGCGGCTTTTCGTTCGGGCGGGGGGGCTGGCGCGGCCGGGGCGGGTGCGGCGGATCCTGACGCTGGCGGGGCTGCGCCCGGTGGTGCTGGGGCGGCCCGGGCCGGACGATCTGGTCGGCGTCTGGGGCCGCAGCCCCATCGCCGCGCGGGGCGAACGGCTGGCGGCGGCCACCGGCGCCGGGCTGGTGCGGATCGAGGACGCCTTTTTACGCTCCATCCGCCCCGGGCGGGCGGGCGAGGGGCCGTTGGGGCTGCTGATCGACCGCACGGGCGGGGTGCATTTCGACGCCGCCGCCCCCTCGGCGCTGGAGGTCCTGCTGGCGCGCCACCCGCTCGACGACACCGCCCTGCTGGACCGCGCGCGCGAGGGGATGGCGCGGCTGGCCGCGGGGTCCTTGTCGAAATACAACGCCCATGACCCCGCCCTGCCCGCCCCGCCCCCCGGCTATGTGCTGGTGGTGGACCAGACCGCCGGCGATGCCGCGATCACCCATGGCGGGGCGACCTGGGCCACCTTCCGCGAGATGCTGTTCCGCGCGCAGGACGACCATCCGGGCGCGCGGATCGTCATCCGCACCCATCCCGAAACCGCGATGGGCCTGCGCGCGGGCCATTTCGGGCCCGAGGACGCGCGGGGCAACATCACGCTGCTGTCCGATCCGGTCGCGCCGCAGGCCCTGCTGGAAGGGGCCATCGCGGTCTATACCGTGTCGTCGCAACTGGGGTTCGAGGCGATCCTCGCCGGCCACCGCCCCGTGGTTCTCGGCCGCCCCTTCTATGCCGGTTGGGGGCTGAGCCGGGACGAGGCCGGCCCCCTGCCCCGGCGCAGCCGCCGCCTGACGCGGGCGCAGATCTTCGCCGCCGCGATGATCCTCGCCCCAACATGGTACGACCCCTGCCGCGACCGCCTGTGTTCCTTCGAAGAGGCGCTGGACCAGCTGGAGGCGCAGGTGCGCGCCTATCGCGAGGATCGCACGGGCCATGTCGCCACCGGCATGCGGCTGTGGAAACGCGGCCATCTGCAACGGTTCTTCGGCACCGAAAAACCGTTGCGCTTCGCCGACCCGCCCGCCCGCGCGCTGGCGCAGGCCGGGGCCGAGGGGCGCGGGCTGCTGGTCTGGGCCGGGAAGGCGCCGGAGGGGCTGGCCGCCCCCGGCGTGACGGTCCGGCGGGTGGAGGACGGGTTCCTGCGATCCCGGGGCCTCGGCGCCGATCTGGTGCCGCCGCTCAGCCTCGTGACCGACGATCTGGG
The DNA here is from genome assembly GCF_031432425.1 of Ruixingdingia sedimenti. Taxonomy (NCBI): domain Bacteria; kingdom Pseudomonadati; phylum Pseudomonadota; class Alphaproteobacteria; order Rhodobacterales; family Paracoccaceae; genus Ruixingdingia; species Ruixingdingia sedimenti. Next base: position 27,392 of record NZ_JAVKPH010000029.1, read on the forward strand.
CATCTACTACGACCCCGCAGGCGAAAGCCGGCTGGAAAGGCTGATCGCCGCCCCCTGCCCGGCGGGGGGCGAACGGCGGGCGGAACGGCTGGTGGCGGCGCTGGCGGCGCGGGGGGTGACGAAATACAACCTCGGCGGCGGGCCGGTTCCCGACCTGCCGCCGGGCCGCCGCATCCTCGTGCCCGGTCAGGTGGAGGACGACGCCTCGATCCGCCTCGGCGCCGGGGAGGTGGCAACCAATCTGGCGCTGCTGGAACGGGTGCGGGCGGAAAACGCGCAAGCGGTGATCCTGTGGAAACCCCACCCCGATGTGGCCGCGGGCCTGCGCCCGGGGGCCGTGGCCGCAGCGGATGCGGCGCGGCTGGCCGATGTGACGCTGGCAGGCATCGACGCCGCCGCCGCGCTGGCCGTGGCCGATGAGGTCTGGACGATCACCTCCACCCTCGGCTTCGAGGCGCTGTTGCGCGGGCTGCCCGTCACCTGCCTCGGCACGCCCTTCTATGCCGGTTGGGGCCTGACCCGCGACCTTTGCCCCCTGCCCGCCCGGCGGCAGGCGCGCCCCGGCCTGCACGCGCTGGCCCATGCCGCCCTGATCGCCTATCCCCGCTACCGCGACCCGGTGACGGGCCTGCCCTGCCCGCCCGAGGTGGCGGTGGAGCGGCTGGCCTCCGGCGCCGTGGCGCGCGGTGGCCCCGTGCTGCGGGTGCTGGCCAAGGCGCAGGGGGCGCTGGCCTCCTTTGCACCGCTCTGGCGGTAGAGGTGGAAAGGGCGGCGCCGGGGCGCTGCCCCGGACCCCGGGATATTTAAGGACAGAAAGTGAAGAGGGACGGCCTTGGGTCAGGCCAGCTCCCACCGATGCAGCACGTCGCCGCCGACCGGCAGCGTCTCGATCAGCCGGAAGCGCGGCATCGCCGCCAGCGCGCGGGGGGCGAGCGCGCCGATGGCGGGCCGGCCATCGGCCCCGAGCATCAGCCCGGCGGTGAAGCCCACCAGTTCATCGACCAGCCCGGAGTCCAGCAGCGCGGCGGCCAATTGCCCGCCGCCCTCGCAAAAGACCCGCGTCAGCCCCGCGGCCCCCAGTTGCGCCAGCATCGCGCCGGGGTCGATCCGCCCGCCGGGGGCCGCGACCTCGACCAGCCGCGCGCCGAGGCCCTGCCAATAGGCCCGCGCCGCCGCGGGCGCATCCGGCCCGTGCACCAGCCACAACGGCGCCTGCCCCGCGCTGGCCGCCAGCCGCCCGCCCCGCGGCAGGTCGAGCGTGGCGGCGGCGATCACCCGCACCGGCCGATGCGCGATGCCGAGGCCGCGCACCGTCAGTTCCGGGTCGTCCGCCCGCGCCGTGCCGCCGCCGACCAGCACCGCGTCATGCGTCGCGCGCATCAGATGCACCCGCGCCCGCGCCTCGGCCCCGGTGATCCAGCGGCTTTCGCCCGCCCCGGTCGCGATCCGCCCGTCGAAGGAGGTGGCGAGCTTCAGCGTCACCATCGGCCGCCCGCGGGTGATCCGCGACAGAAAGCCGCGGTTGAGCCGCGCGGCCTCTGCCGTCATCACGCCGGTGGCGACCTCGACCCCCGCGGCGCGCAGCATCGCATGGCCGCCGCCCGCGACGCGCGGGTCCGGGTCCTCCAGCGCCGTCACCACCCGCGCCACGCCCGCGGCGGCCAAGGCTGCGGCACAGGGCGGGGTCTTGCCGTGATGGGCGCAGGGTTCAAGACTGACATAGGCCGTGGCGCCGCGCGCCGCCGCACCCGCCTGCGCCAGCGCCCCGGGTTCGGCATGCGGCCGCCCGCCCGGCTGCGTCCAGCCGCGCCCGACGATCCGCCCGCCCGCGACGATCACGCAGCCCACCGCCGGATTGGGCCAGACCCGCCCCAACCCGCGCGCCGCCAGCGCCAGCGCATGGCGCATGTGGCGGGCGTCGTTATCGGCGCTCACTCCTCGTCCCGCGCCTGCGGCCGGAGTTCCGAGACGAACTTGTCGAAATCGCCCGCGGCCTGGAAGTTCTTGTAGACGCTGGCGAACCGCACATAGGCCACGGTGTCGATCCGGGCCAGCGTCTCCATCACGATCTCGCCGATGACCTTCGAGGGCACATCGGTGTCGCCCATGCTTTCCAGCCGCCGCACGATGCCGGAAATCATCTGGTCGATCCGCTCGGGCTCGATCGGGCGTTTCTGCATCGCGATGCGGATGGAGCGTTCGAGTTTCGAGCGGTCGAAATCCTCGCGCTTGCCGCTGGACTTGATGACCACGAGGTCGCGCAGCTGCACCCGTTCGTAGGTGGTGAAGCGCCCGCCGCAGGCCGGGCAGAACCGGCGGCGGCGGATGGAGACGTGATCCTCGGCAGGGCGGGAGTCCTTCACCTGCGTGTCGATATTGCCGCAGAACGGGCAGCGCATGGGTGTCCCTCGGATGTTGCCTGAAACCTTCCGCAAGCACTATAGGCGGCACGGCATCGGCTGGGTAGGCCCTTCGCGCAGGCCACAAGATTTGGTGCGGCCTGTTGCCGTGGGGACTCAATCCGCCGGCCCGCCCCTTTCTGCCGGGGCGACCGCCGGGCGGCGCGCGGCGTCGAGGACAGCGCCGGGGGCCAGCCCCCGGACCCCCGGGATATTTGGGCCAGCCTGAAGATGCAGGGCGCGCTTTCCCCTTGAACAAGGCGGATGCGGCTTCACCTTTTCTCAAATACTCCGGGGGTCCGGGGGCTGGCCCCCGGCGCTGTCCCCTCCACCCGCAGCACGCCCGGCCCCTTACCGCAGCCGCGCGATCTGGCCGGGATGCACCTGACCCAGCCAGGTTTCCGTCAGCGCCACGCCCTCGCGTTCCAGATAGGCGCGCAGGTCCAGCGTCTCCACCCCCGGCGGGGCCTTCAGGTCGAAGACCAGCCGCCAGCCGCCGTGCCGCGCGATCGGCAGCGCGTAGGGGTTCAGCAGGTCCACCCCCGCCGGCGCGCTGATCCGCGGCACCACGCCGTCCTGCTGGCCGAGCCCCTCGAGCGCCCCGCCCGCGAAGTCGATCACCACCTTGATCTGCCCCTCGGGCCGCGGATGGCCCGGCACGCCGCCCGCGCCGATCCGCGTGGCCACGGTGCGCGCCACCGGCCCCTTTTCCGGCACGTCCGAGGCCCAGGTCATGCGGTAGTCGAAGCGCATCTCCTGCCCCGGCTGCGGCTTTTGCGCCGGGTTCCAGAAGGCGACGATGTTGTCATAGATCTCGTCATCGGTCGGGATCTCGACCAGCTGCACCGCGCCCGCGCCCCAGTCGCCCCGGGGTTCGATCCAGACCGCGGGGCGCCTGTCGTAGAACACCCCGTCGTCCTGGTAATTCGCGAAGGCCCGGTCGCGCTGGACAAGGCCGAAGCCGCGCGGGTTCACGTCCTCGAAGCTCGATGTCACCACCCGGTCGGGGTTCATCAACGGCCGCCAGATCCGTTCCCCCGCCCCGGTCAGCATCATCAGCCCGTCGGTGTCGTGCACCTCGGGGCGCCAGTCGAAGGACTGGAAGCGGTTGGTTTCCGAATACCAGTACATCGAGGTCAGCGGCCCGATGCCGAGCCGTTCGACCGGCGCGCGGAAATAGAGGCGGCTTTCGACATCCATCACCTGCCCCGCCCCGTCGCGATGCCGGATCGCCATCCGCCAGGCGCCGGCGAGGCGCGGGCCGTCCAGCAGCGCATGGATCACCACGTCATGGTCGGGGCCGGGGGCCGGCTCGATGTAGAATTCGGTGAAGCGGGGAAACTCCTCGGGCGTGGACAGCCCGGTGTCCACCGCCACCGCGCGCGCCGACTGGCCATATTGCCGTTCGGCCCCGTCGGTGCGGAAATAGGCCGCGCCGAGGAAGGAAATCCAGTCCGACGCCAGATCCGGCCGCATGATGCGGAACCCGGCAAAGCCCGCATCCGGGGGCAGCGCGCGGGCCGGGCTGTCCGCGGGCATGTCGAAGAAATCGGGCGCATAGGCGATCTCGCGCGCCGCGCCGTCCCGGACGGCGAACATCCGCACCGGCTGGCGGAAATAGGTGCCCAGATGGAACAGCTGCACCGGCACGCCGCCCAGATCCACCGTGCGCTCGGGGCGGAAGCGGATGCGCCAGTGGGCGTCGTAGTCGATCCGCTCCAGCACCTCGGGCGCGCGCACCGGGGCGGGGACATGGGGCGCGGCGGCGAGGGCCGCGGCGCGCGCGGCGAGCAGGTCGAAACTGAACGGGATCTCGCCCCCCTGCACCTGGACGGCAGAGGCGGGCACCGCCACCGCCTGCTGCGCGGCGGCGGGCGGCAGGGCGGCGAGCGTCAGGCAAAGCGCGGCCAGGGCGGCACGGGGCGAAAGGGGCAGGCGGACGGGCGGCAGGGGCAAGACGACTCTCCGGGATTCGGGCCGGCGCGGGGCGGGCGCACCAGCGATTGCCGCCGGATCACGGCGAAATCAAGGGGGCGCGGCGGGATGGCGGAATACCGGCGGACCCGCGCGCGGAACGGGGCACATGGCCGGCCGCCCCGTGGCCTGCCGGTTCTCGAACCCGCGGCGCTACCCGCCGGCGCCCCGGGATATTCAGGGACGGGAAGCGACGCAAACCGGTGCGCGAAACCCTGCACACTTTCTGTCCCCAAATATCCCCGCCGGAGGCCCCCGACCCGCCCACCCGCACCACCCGTCCGAAATCGCGGCCAGCGCGCCCCCCCGGGGCCGCGGCAGCGCCGGCGAGGGGGGCTCGATGCCCCCCGAGGTGGCAACCCACGCCCCCTAGGGGCCGAGGATGCGGTCGGCGTGGCCGGCCATGTAGATGCGCAACCAGGGGGTGAAGCGTTCGGGGTGGCGGGTGCATTCGGCGGCCAGCATGTAGCGGTCGATCCAGCGGATCCCGGCGACCTCGGCAGGGTCTGGTGTCACCGCCAGCCCCGGCGGGGCGGGGGCGGTGAAGATGTCGACCAGTTCGTGTTCCACCATGCCGCCGCCCACCTCGGCGCGGTATTCCACCTGCCCGGCGAAGGCGGGGGACAGGCCGGTGATCCCCAGTTCCTCGCGCAGGCGGCGCAGCGCGCAGGCGGCGGGATCCTCGGCCCAGTGGGGATGGGTGCAGCAGCTGTTGGCCCAGAGCCCGGGGGTATGGTACTTGCCCGCCGCCCGGCGCTGGATCAGCACCTCGGCGCCGCGGATGACGAAGACCGACACCGCCTTGTGGCGCAGGCCCCGCCGGTGCACGGCGAGCTTGCCCACCGGCGTCAGCACGCCGTCCACCCAGGCGGGGATCGGCGTATCGGCCGCGCCGGTCATGCCGTGGCCCCCGCCCGCGCCCCCGGGGCCGCGATCACCCGCCAGGCCATGACCGCGGCGGCGAGGAACAGCGCCGCCTCGGCCAGGAACACGGCGCCGAAGGCGGGCGCGGGCGGCAGCATCAGGCGCAGCAGATCGGCCAGCGCCGCGCCCAGAAACCCGCCCGATCCGGCCGCCACCGCCTGCGCCGCACCCCAGAGGCCCATCCGCGTGCCCTCGCGCGCCGCGCGGCCCTGCCCGGCCAGCGCCATCATCGCGCCGACCGCCGCCACCGCGAACATCCCGTTGAAGAGCCCCAGCCCCGCCACCGCGGGCCAGAGCATCGCCTGCGTCCCCCCGGCGCCCACCGCCGCGATCGCCGCCAGCGCGCCCGCCGATCCCGCGCAGCCCGCCGTGACCCAGACCCGCAGGCTGCCCCAGCCAAGGCCCGTGCCCGCCACCGCCACCACGATCATCCCCGCCAGCACGCCGCCGTTCTGCATCCCCGACAGCGTGGTCGTCTGCCCCGGCGTCATGGCAAAGACGAGGCCGCCGAAGGGTTCCAGGATCAGTTCCTGCATGAAATAGGCCAGCATCGACAGGAACACGAACAGGGTGAAGCGCCGCGCCGCCGGTTCGGCCCAGATCTCTGCCAGCCCCGCGCGCAGGGGGGTGGATTCGGGCGGCGGCGCCGGGGGCAGGCCGCGGTCGATGCGCCAGACCGCCAGCACGGTCGCCACCAGCGCCCCCGCCGTCACCACGCCCACCACCGCCAGCAACCGCCCCGGCCCGTAGGGGTCGAGCATCCCCCCCGCGATGGTCGCCGTCGCGGCGATGCCGAAGATCATCATCCCCCAGGTCAGCGCCGCCGCCGCCGCGCGGCGCGCGGGCGCGGTGGCGATGGCCAGCAGCGCCAGCGCCGAGGTGCCCGCCGCCCCCACGCCGATGCCGATCAGCCCATAGGCCAGCACCGACAGCGCCAGCGCCGCCGCCCGCGCCGTATCCAGCAGCGTCACCGCCCAGGCCGCCAGGAACGCCCCGGCCGCCAGCGCCGCCATCCCCCGCAGCACCCACCGCGTGCGGCTGCCGCCGGTATCGGCCAGGAACCCCCAGTTCGGCCGGGTGATCTGGATCCCGTAATAGAACGCCACCAGCGCCCCCGGCAGCACCGCGGGCAACGCGAATTCCACCACCATCAGCCGGTTCAGCGTCGAGGTCATCAGCACCACGACCGCGCCGAGGCTCATCTGCACCACGCCGATGCGCAGGATCCCCGCCCAACCGAGGGTCATGGCCGCCCCCGCAGCGCGAGGGAAACAGGGCACAGGCGCGCCGGAAGAGGAGGAGGGGCATTCCGCATGGCGCGACCGTAGTGCGCCGCCGCGCGGCCTTCAAGCGGCCCCGCCGTCGCACCGGGATTGTTTCCGGGGGCTCGATTTCCGGCCTCCGGACCGAAGGCGCGGCCCCATGCAGCACCACCCCCGGATCGCCATCCTGCGCGGCCTGACCCCGCCCGGGGCCCTGCCCGTGGCCGCGGCGCCGGTGGCCGCGGGCGTCACCCGGATCGAGGTGCCGCCGAACTCCCCCGTCCCCTGACCTCCATCGCGCGGATGGCAGAGACCTTCGGAACCCATGCCGCCTTCGACGCCGCCACGGGCCGCTGAACCGCCCCCGCCCCGTCTCCCCGCCCGTCCCCCTGTGCGGTGGCAGAAGCGCAAACCTATGGCTGTCATTAAAACGTCACTTCGCTGCACCGCCTCTATTGCACCGCGGCAATTCGTCTCTACAGTGCGGCGCGACTCGCACCCTCGGGGGGAAAGATGGCTGATTTCCAGAAACTTCTGATCGCCAACCGCGGCGAGATCGCGATCCGCGTGATGCGGGCCGCGAACGAACTGGGCAAGCGTACGGTCGCGGTCTACGCCGAGGAAGACAAGCTTTCGCTGCACCGCTTCAAGGCGGACGAGGCCTACCGGATCGGCGAGGGCCTGTCGCCGGTGGGGGCCTATCTCTCGATCCCGGAAATCATCCGGGTGGCCAAGATGTCGGGCGCCGACGCCATCCACCCCGGCTATGGCCTGCTGTCGGAAAACCCCGAATTCGTCGATGCCTGCACCGAGGCCGGCATCGCCTTCATCGGCCCGACCGCCGACACGATGCGCCGGCTCGGCGACAAGGCCAGCGCCCGGCGGGTGGCGATCGCGGCCGGGGTGCCTGTCATTCCCGCGACCGAGGTTCTGGGCGACGACATGGCAGAGGTCCGCCGCATGGCCGATGCCATCGGCTATCCCCTGATGCTCAAGGCCAGCTGGGGCGGCGGCGGGCGCGGCATGCGCCCGATCCTGAACGCGGACGAACTCGACGCCAAGGTCCGCGAAGGGCGGCGCGAGGCAGAGGCCGCCTTCGGCAACGGCGAGGGCTATCTGGAAAAGATGATCCAGCGCGCCCGCCATGTCGAGGTGCAATTGCTCGGCGACGGCCACGGCGGGCTCTACCATCTTTATGAACGCGACTGCACCGTGCAGCGGCGCAACCAGAAGGTCGTCGAACGTGCCCCCGCGCCCTATCTGACCGATGCGCAGCGGGCGGAAATCTGCGATCTCGGCCTGAAGATCGGCCGCGCCGTGGGCTACCGCAACGCCGGCACGGTCGAGTTCCTGATGGATATGGACGAGGGCAAGTTCTACTTCATCGAGGTGAACCCCCGCGTCCAGGTCGAACATACCGTCACCGAGGAAGTGACCGGCATCGACATCGTGCGCGCCCAGATCCTGATCGCCGAGGGCGCGACGCTGGCAGAGGCCACGGGCGCCGCCGGCCAGTCCGAGGTCCGCCTGCATGGCCATGCCATCCAGTGCCGGGTGACGACCGAGGATCCGCAGAACAACTTCATCCCCGATTACGGCCGCATCACCGCCTATCGCGGCGCCACCGGCCACGGCATCCGGCTGGATGGCGGCACCGCCTATTCGGGTGCGGTGATCACGCGGTACTATGACAGCCTGCTGGAAAAGGTCACGGCCTGGGCCCCCACGCCCGAAATGGCCATCGCCCGGATGGACCGCGCGCTGCGCGAATTCCGCATCCGGGGCGTCAGCACCAACATCGCCTTCGTCGAAAACCTGCTGAAACATCCCACCTTCCTGTCGAACCGGTACACGACCAAGTTCATCGACACGACGGCGGATCTGTTCCACTTCCAGCGCCGGGGCGACCGGGCGACCAAGATCCTGACCTATGTCGCCGACATCACCGTGAACGGCCATCCCGAAACCGCCGGCCGCCCGCGCCCCGCCGCGCAGGCCCGCCCCGCCCGCCCACCCGCGCTGCGCGCCGATCCCGCGCCGGGCACGCGCACCCTGCTGGACGAAAAGGGGCCGCAGGCGGTGGCCGACTGGATGGCGGCGCAAAAGCGGCTGCTGATCACCGACACCACGATGCGCGACGGGCACCAGTCGCTGCTGGCCACCCGCATGCGCAGCCACGACATGATCCGCGTCGCACCCGCCTATGCGGCGAACCTGCCGGGGCTGTTCAGCGTCGAATGCTGGGGCGGCGCGACCTTCGATGTCGCCTACCGCTTTCTGCAGGAATGCCCCTGGCAGCGCCTGCGCGACCTGCGCCGGGCCATGCCCAACCTGATGACCCAGATGCTGCTGCGCGCCTCGAACGGCGTGGGCTATACCAACTACCCCGACAACGTGGTCCGCGCCTTCGTCGCGCAGGCGGCGGCATCGGGGGTGGACGTGTTCCGCGTGTTCGACAGCCTCAACTGGGTCGAGAACATGCGCGTCGCCATGGATGCGGTGATCGAGGCCAACAAGGTCTGCGAGGCCGCGATCTGCTATACCGGCGACCTGCTGGATCCGGCGCGGCCGAAATACGACCTGGCCTATTACGTCGCCATGGGCAAGGCGCTGCGCGACGCGGGCGCGCATGTCCTCGGCCTCAAGGACATGGCGGGGCTGCTGAAACCGGCCTCGGCCCGCATCCTCATCAAGGCGCTGAAGGAAGAGGTCGGCCTGCCCGTCCATTTCCACACCCATGACACCTCGGGCCTCGGCGGCGCCACGATTTTGGCGGCGGCAGAGGCGGGGGTGGATGCGGTCGATTGCGCGATGGATGCGCTGTCGGGCAACACCAGCCAGCCCACGCTCGGCTCCATCGTCGAGGCGTTGCGGCATACCGACCGCGACACCGGGCTCGACATCGGCGCGATCCGCGCGATTTCCAACTACTGGGAAGCCGCGCGCAGCGAATATGCGGCGTTCGAGAGCGGCCTCCAGGCCCCCGCGTCCGAGGTCTACCTGCACGAAATGCCCGGCGGGCAGTTCACCAACCTCAAGGCGCAGGCGCGCAGCCTCGGGCTCGAGGACCGTTGGCACGAGGTGGCCCAGGCCTATGCCGATGTGAACGCGATGTTCGGCGACATCGTGAAGGTCACGCCGTCCTCCAAGGTGGTGGGCGACATGGCGCTGATGATGGTGGCGCAGGGGCTGACGCGCGCGCAGGTCGAGGACCCGGCGGTCGAGGTCGCCTTCCCGGATTCGGTCGTGGACATGCTGCGCGGCAACCTCGGCCAGCCCCCGGGCGGCTGGCCCGAAGGCATCCTGCGCAAGGTGCTCAAGGGCGAAACGCCCTCGACCGACCGCCCCGGCCGGCACCTGCCCCCGGTCGATTTCGAGGCCGCCCGCGCCACCGCGCTGGCCGAGGTGCGCGCCCGGGCGGGCGAGGATGCCGATGCCCAGACCATCGACGACGAGGACCTGAACGGCTACCTGATGTATCCCAAGGTCTTTCTCGATTACCGCCAGCGCCACGCCGTCTACGGCCCCGTGCGCACCCTGCCGACGCGCGCCTTCTTCTACGGGATGGAACCGGGCGCGGAAATCTCGGTCGAGATCGACCCAGGCAAGACGATGGAAATCCGCCTGCTGACGGTGGGCGAGACGGGCGAGGACGGCGAGGTCAAGGTGTTCTTCGAGCTGAACGGCCAGCCGCGCGTGATCCGCGTGCCCAACCGCGCGATCAAGGCCACCGCCGCCCGCCGCCCCAAGGCCGAGGACGGCAACCCCGCCCATGTCGGCGCGCCGATGCCGGGCTCCATCGCCTCGGTCGCGGTCGGCGCGGGGCAGAAGGTCAACGCGGGCGACCTGATGCTGACCATCGAGGCGATGAAGATGGAAACCGGCCTGCATGCCGAACGCGCGGGCGTGGTCAAGGCCGTCCACATCACCCCCGGCGCACAGGTCGAGGCCAAGGACCTGCTGGTGGAGTTCGAGGGCTGAGGCCCCGTGCCCCCGGCGGCGCTTTCGCGTCGGGGGCGGCGCCGGGGCGCTGCCCCGGACCCCGGGATATTTATGGACAGAAAGTGAACAGGGGCACGCCCCCGCCTCTTCAGGCTGGACTTGAATATCCCCGCCGGAGGCTCCTGCGCTTCCCGCCGGGCCGGAGGCCGGGCGGGAAGCGCCCCTGTTCATTTTCTGTCCCTAAATATCCCCGCCGGAGGCCACCGCCCCATCCCCCCGCGCCACCGCCGGGGTGAAGCCCCTTGCGGGACGCGGCGCAATGTCGGACGCTGGCCCCCGGAACGGAGGTGCCGCCATGTCCCTGCCCCGCATCCTGATCGGCGCGCCGATCGACAGTGGCCAGCGCCGGGCCGGGTGCCTGATGGGGCCCGCGGCCTATCGCGTGGCGGGGATCGCGCAGGCGCTGGCGGATCTGGGCCATGGGGTCGAGGACCGGGGCGATCTGGCCCCCGGCCCCCTTTCGGCCATCCACAGCCCCAATCCGGCCGTCCATTCCCTGGCCGAAACCGTCGCCTGGACCCGCGCGCTGGCCGCGGCCGGGCAGGCGGCGATGGCGGCGGGGTTTCCGATCTTCATGGGGGGCGACCATTCGCTTTCGCTCGGGTCCGTCGCCGGGGTGGCGGCGCAGGCGGCGGCCGTGGGGCGGCCCCTGTTCGTGCTGTGGCTCGACGCGCATTCCGATTTCCACACGCCGCTGACCACCACCAGCGGCAACCTGCACGGCACGCCGCTGGCCTATATCGCGGGCGAGCCCGGCTTCGACGCCTTTGCGCCCTTCCCCGCGCCGGTCCCCGCCGACCGGATCTGCCTTTACGGCATCCGGTCCATCGACCCGGCGGAATATGCCACCATGCTGGCCCGGCAGGTCACGGTCGTCGACATGCGCGACATCGACGAATCCGGCATCGTCGCCCCCCTGCGCGCCTTTCTCGACCGGGTGCGCGCGGCGGGGGGGATGCTGCATGTCTCGCTCGACGTCGATTTCCTCGACCCCGGCATCGCGCCCGCGGTCGGCACCACCGTGCCCGGCGGCATCACCTTCCGCGAGGCGCATCTGGTGATGGAACATCTGCACGACAGCGGCCTCGTCACCAGCCTCGATCTGGTGGAACTGAACCCCTTCCTCGACGAACGCGGGCGCACCGCCAAGCTGATGGTGGATCTGGTCGGCAGCCTGATGGGCCGCAAGGTGTTCGACCGCCCGACGCGCAGCTTCGGCTGACCGCGCGATCCGCCGCAGGGCAGAGCCTTGTAAATTTGAGTAATATTCTTGTGAAAATTTCCCTCAGCGCGTAACAGACTGTCGCCCCAGAGGAGGAACATCTTGGCCTACGCAGATCTCTATGCCCGCTGGAAAGCCGACCCCGAAGCATTCTGGATGAACGAATCCCGCGCCATCGACTGGGTGCGCGCGCCCTCGCGCGCGCTGTTCGCCGACCGCGCGCCGATCTACGAATGGTTTGCCGACGGGCTGGTCAACACCTGCTGGAACGCGGTGGACCGCCATGTCGCCGCCGGGCGCGGCAGCCAGATCGCCATCATCCACGACAGCCCCGTCACCGGCACCGTCCACAAGATCACCTATGCCGAACTGCAGGACCGTGTCGCGCGCCTTGCCGGCGCCCTGGCCGCCAAGGGCATCGCCAAGGGCGACCGGGTGATCATCTACATGCCGATGATCCCCGAGGCGCTGGAGGCGATGCTGGCCTGCGCCCGCATCGGCGCCATCCATTCGGTGGTGTTCGGCGGTTTCGCCGCCGCCGAACTCGCCACCCGCATCGACGACGCGAAACCCAAGGCCATCCTCGCCGCCAGCTGCGGGATCGAGCCGGGGCGGATCGTGCATTACAAACCGCTGCTGGACGGCGCCATCGACCTTGCCGCGCACAAGCCCGACTTCTGCGTGATCTTCCAGCGCGAACAGGAGGTGGCGCAACTGGTCGAGGGCCGCGACTACGCTTGGCATGCCTTCCAGTACGGGGTGGAGCCTGCGGATTGCGTGCCCGTCGAGGGCAACCACCCGGCCTATATCCTCTATACCTCGGGCACCACGGGCCAGCCCAAGGGCGTCGTGCGCCACACCGGCGGCCATCTGGTGGCGCTGAACTGGTCCATGCGGAACATCTACGGGGTGGACCCGGGCGAGGTGTTCTGGGCCGCCTCGGACGTGGGCTGGGTCGTGGGGCACAGCTATATCTGCTATGCGCCGCTGATCCACGGCAACACCACCATCGTGTTCGAGGGCAAGCCCGTGGGCACCCCCGATGCCGGCACCTTCTGGCGCGTGATCCAGGACCACCGGGTCGCCAGCTTCTTCACCGCCCCCACCGCCTTCCGCGCCATCAAGCGCGACGACCCGGAAGGCCGGTTGGTCGGCGGCTACGACCTGTCGTCGCTGCGCACGCTCTATCTGGCAGGGGAACGGGCGGACCCGGACACGATCACCTGGGCGCAGGACAAGCTGGGCGTGCCGGTCATCGACCACTGGTGGCAGACGGAAACCGGATGGGCCATCGCCGCGAACCCGGTGGGGGTCGAACTGCTGCCGGTCAAGCTCGGCTCGCCTTCGGTGCCGATGCCGGGCTATGACGTGCAGGTGCTGGACGAGGGCGGGCACCCGGTGCCGCCCGGCACGCTCGGCGCGATCGCGGTGAAACTGCCCCTGCCGCCCGGCACGCTGCCCACGCTGTGGAACGCGGAGGAACGGTTCCTCAAAAGCTACCTCGACCACTTCCCCGGCTATTACGAAACCGGCGATGCGGGCTATATCGACGATGACGGATACCTCTACATCATGGCGCGCACCGATGACGTGATCAATGTCGCGGGCCACCGCCTGTCCACCGGCGCGATGGAGGAGGTGCTGGCCAGCCATCCCGATGTCGCCGAATGCGCGGTGGTGGGGGTGGCCGATGCGCTCAAGGGTCAGGTGCCGCTCGGGTTCCTCTGCCTCAACAAGGGCTGCGACCGCCCGCATGCCGACATCGTGGCCGAATGCGTGAAACTGGTGCGCGAACGCATCGGCCCGGTGGCGGATTTCAAGAAGGCCGTGGTGGTGGACCGGCTGCCCAAGACCCGTTCGGGCAAGATCCTGCGCGCGACCATGGTCAAGATCGCGGATGGCGAGACGTTCAAGGTGCCCGCCACCATCGACGACCCCGCGATCCTCGACGAGATCCGCGCGGCGCTGGCCGGATTGGGCCTGCCCGCACGTTAAGCGTGTGAAAATGCCGGGGCAGTCTTGCCCCGGCTGCATTGTTGCGTAATCTGGAACAGTGTGAAGGGTGCAAGGTGATTTTATGTCCGACGACGACGGCGGCAACAGGGCCGCCGAGAGGCGCCGCAGCAATGCCTTTTCCATATCCGCCGCAGCGCCATCTTTGCGGGTCGCGCGGCTCGACCAGCTTTTTGCCGCCATCGGGGCAGAGGCGGTGCCCGAACTTCTGGCCCGCCTGACCGAGGATCTGGCCGAGGTCGACCGCCGCCTTGCCGCCGCCCTGCCCCGGCCGCCCGCGCGCCCCCCGGGGCCCGACTGGGCCGAGATCCGGGCGCAGGCGCATGTGCTGATCGCGCTGACCGGCACCGTCGGGGCCGACGGGCTGCGCCGGGGGGCGGAACGGCTGCATGCCGCCGCCTGCGCCCGCGACGGCGCCGCGATCCGCCGCATCGCGCCGGGGATCCGCCGCCAGCTTGCCGCCCTGCCCGGCCTTCTGCGGGCCGCCGCCGCGGGGTGCCCGGCATGACCCCGCCGCTGCTGCTGATCGAGGACACGCCCGCGCTGCGTTTCGCCTATCGCGCGGTGCTGGAGGCCGCGGGCCACACGATCACCGCCGCCGCCACCGCCGCCGCGGGCCTGCGCGCCTTTCACGCCGAGGAACCGCGGGTGGTGCTGCTCGACCTCATGCTGCCCGACCGCGACGGCCTGTCGGTGATGCGCGAGATGCTGGCCGCACGGCCCGGGACGCGGATCATCGTCATCACCTCCAACGCCTCGATCAACCAGGCAGTCGAGGCGATGCGGGCGGGCGCGCATGACTTTCTGGTCAAGCCGGTGGACGAACAGCGCATCATCCATTCGGTGGAAAACGCGCTCAGGGTGCAGGAAACGCCGCCCCCCGCCCCGGGCGCCCGCCCCCGCCACAACGGCGCCCCGCCGACCCAGGGCTTTCTGGGCAGTTCGGCGGCGATGACCGACATCCATGCCAAGATCCGCTCGGTCGCGCCCTCGATGGCCACCGTTTTCATCACCGGCGAAAGCGGCACCGGAAAGGAGATCTGCGCGCAGTCGATCCATGACCTGTCGCCGCGCGCGCGGGGGCCGTTCATCGCGCTCAACTGCGGCGCGATCCCCACCGACCTGCTGGAATCCGAGGTGTTCGGCCATGTGCGCGGCGCCTTCACCGGCGCGGTCGGCGACAAGCCCGGCGCGGCGGTGGCAGCGGACGGGGGCACCCTCTTTCTGGACGAGGTGTGCGAGATGGATCTGGCGCTGCAGCCGAAACTGCTGCGGTTCCTGCAAACCTCGACGGTGACGCCGGTGGGCGCGACCAAGCCCCGCAAGGTGGATGTGCGCATCGTCTGCGCGACCAACCGCGACCCGCTGGAGGCCGTGCGCCGCGGCACCTTCCGCGAGGATCTGTTCTACCGGCTGTTCGTGGTGCCGATCCACATGCCGCCCCTGCGCGAGCGCGGCGACGATGTGGTGGAAATCGCCGAAGCCGCGCTGACCCGCTTTGCCGCCGAGGAGGGACGCGGTTTCGCCGGGCTCGACGGCGATGTGAAGGCGCTGCTGCGCAGCCTGCCCTGGCCCGGCAATGTGCGCCAGTTGCTGAATGTCATCCGCAATGTGGTGGTGCTGAACGACGGGCCGCTGGTCACGCCCGCGATGCTGCCCGACCGGCTGGTCGAAAGCACCGATCCGGCGGCGCCCGACGGCCCCGCCCTGCCGCCCGCCGCGCCCGGGATCGAAACGCTGGCGGGCCGGACGCTGGCAGAAATCGAACAGCTGGTGATCGAGGCCGCGATCGCCCGCCACGGCGGATCGGTGCCGCGCGCGGCACGGGAACTCGACGTCGCGCCATCGACCCTCTACCGCAAGCGCGACGGATGGGCGCGGGGCGGGCAGCAGCCGTGAAAAAGGGCCCCGGCCTTGCGGCGGGGGCCCTTTGTTCCGATGCCGCGGCGATCAGGCGTTCACGGCCGCCTGCAACGCCAGCATGTCGGCAAGATACTTGTCCGCCGCGGCGCGGTCGGCCGGGGCCTCTGCCCGCGCGCGGGCCTCGGCCACCAGCGCGTCCATGTCGGCCGCCGTCACCTCGGCCACCGGGATCGCGCGTTCCGCCAGCACGACCACCGAGGCCGCGGTGATTTCCGCGAAACCGCCGGTCACCGCATAGGCCTGCGTGCCCGCCGGCGACACCGCGCGCAGCACGCCGGGGCGCAGGGTGGTGATGGTGGGGGCGTGCCCCTCCATCGCCGTCAGGTCGCCCTCGGCGCCCGGGATCTGGACCTCGGTCGCAGCGATCGCGGCAAGCCGGCGCTCGGGCGATACCAGGTCGAACTGCACCGTATTGGCCATGTCGCCCCCTTACGCCGCAGCCGCGGCAAGCCGTTCGGCCTTGGCGATCACTTCGTCGATGTCGCCCACCATGTAGAAGGCGGCCTCGGGCAGATGGTCGTACTTGCCCTCGACCACCGCCTTGAAGGACGCGATGGTCTTTTCCAGCGGCACCTGCACGCCGTCCGAGCCGGTAAAGACCTTCGCCACGTCGAAGGGCTGCGACAGGAAACGCTGGATCTTGCGGGCGCGGGCCACCGTCAGCTTGTCCTCTTCGGACAGTTCGTCCATCCCGAGGATGGCGATGATGTCCTGAAGCGACTTGTAGCGTTGCAGGATGCCCTGCACCTGACGCGCGACGTTGTAATGCTCTTCCCCGATCACCGCCGGGTCGAGCAGGCGCGAGGTGGAATCGAGCGGGTCCACCGCCGGATAGATGCCCAGTTCCGAGATCGCGCGCGACAACACCGTGGTGGCGTCGAGGTGCGCGAACGAGGTGGCGGGCGCGGGGTCGGTAAGGTCGTCGGCCGGCACATAGATCGCCTGCACGCTGGTGATCGAGCCCGATTTGGTCGAGGTGATGCGTTCCTGCAGCGCGCCCATGTCGGTGGCCAGCGTCGGCTGATAACCCACCGCCGAGGGAATGCGGCCCAGAAGCGCCGACACCTCGGAACCCGCCTGGGTGAAGCGGAAGATGTTGTCGACGAAGAACAGCACGTCCGTGCCCGACTGGTCGCGGAACTGTTCGGCCAACGTCAGGCCGGTCAGCGCCACGCGGGCACGCGCCCCGGGGGGTTCGTTCATCTGGCCGTAGACCAGCGCCACCTTGGATTCCGCCAGGTTGTCGATCTTGATGACGCCCGAGTCGATCATCTCGTGGTAGAGGTCGTTGCCCTCGCGGGTCCGCTCGCCCACGCCGGCGAACACGGAATAGCCCGAGTGCACCTTGGCGATGTTGTTGATCAGTTCCATGATCAGAACCGTCTTGCCCACGCCGGCACCGCCGAACAGGCCGATCTTGCCGCCCTTGGCATAGGGCGCCAGCAGGTCGATCACCTTGATGCCGGTGACGAGCACCTGGCTTTCGGTGGACTGCGCGGCGAATTCCGGGGCCGGCTGGTGGATGGCGCGGGTTTCCTGCGCCTCGACCGGGCCCTTTTCATCCACCGGCTCGCCGATGACGTTCAGGATGCGGCCGAGCGTCGCGTCGCCCACCGGGACCGAGATCGGCCGGCCGGTGTCGCTGACCGGGGCGCCGCGCACGAGGCCCTCGGAGGCGTCCATGGCGATGGTGCGCACGGTGTTCTCGCCCAGATGCTGCGCGACTTCCAGAACCAGGCGCTTGCCGTTGTTTTCGGTTTCGAGCGCGTTCAGGATCGCAGGCAGCTCGCCCTCGAACTGAACGTCGACGACGGCGCCGATGACCTGGGTCACTTTGCCTTTGCTTGCCATTGTCTATCTCCGGTTCCGTCAGAGCGCCTCGGCGCCCGAAATGATTTCGATAAGCTCCTTGGTGATCGCAGCCTGCCGCGAACGGTTGTACTGGATCGTGAGCTTGTTGATCATGTCGCCCGCGTTGCGCGTCGCGTTGTCCATCGCGCTCATCCGCGCGCCCTGTTCCGAGGCGGCGTTTTCCAGCAGCGCGGTGAAGATCTGCGTCGCGACCCCCCGCGGCAGCAGGTCGGCCAGGATCGCCTCTTCCGAAGGTTCGTAGTCATAGAGCGCGCTGGTCTGCGCCCCTTCCTCGAACCGGGCGGGGATGATCTGCTGTTCGGTCGGGATCTGGGCGATCACCGACTGGAAGCGGTTGTAGAAGATGGTGGCGACGTCGAATTCGCCGGCCTCGAACCGCTTCAGCACATCCTGCGCGATGCCGTAAGCCTCGGCATAGCCGATGCGCTTGACCTCGGACAGATCGACATGGCCGACGAAACGGTCGGCGAAGTCGCGTTTCAGCTGCTCGCGCCCCTTCTTGCCGACGGTGAGGATCTTCACCGTCTTGCCCTGCGCCAGCAGGGCGTTGGCATGGGCCCGCGCCAGACGCACGATGGTGGAGTTGAAGCCGCCGCAGAGCCCGCGCTCGGACGTCATCACCACCAGAAGGTGCACCTGGTCGCTGCCGGTGCCGGCCAGAAGGCGCGGCGCGCCGTCCGCCCCGCCGACAGCCGCCGCAAGCCCCCCCATCACGGCGTTCAGCCGTTCGGCATAGGGGCGCGCGGCCTCTGCGGCCTCCTGCGCGCGGCGGAGCTTCGCCGCCGCGACCATCTGCATCGCCTTCGTGATCTTCCGCGTGTTCTTGACGCTTCCGATCCGGTTCTTCAGGTCCTTAAGGCTGGGCATATCCCTGTCCTCTCAGGCCGGACTTACGCGAAATCTTTGGCGAATTCGGCAATCGCGGATTTCAGTTTCTCTTCGTCGGCGCCCTTGATCTTGGGGTCGGCGCTGGTGATCCAGTCGAGGATGTCGCGGCGCTTGCTGCGCAGGTATTGCAGCAGCCCGGCCTCGAACCGGCCCACATCCTTCACCGCGATCTTGTCGAGGAAGCCCGAGGTGCCGGCATAGATGACGGCCACGATTTCCGCGTTGGTCAGCGGCGAATACTGCGGCTGTTTCATCAGTTCCGTCAGGCGCGCGCCGCGGTTCAGCAGCCGCTGCGTCGCCGCGTCGAGGTCGGACCCGAACTGCGCGAAGGCCGCCATTTCGCGGTACTGCGCCAGTTCCAGCTTCACCGGCCCCGCCACCGACTTCATCGAGTTGGTCTGCGCCGAGGATCCCACGCGCGACACCGACAGGCCGGTGTTCACCGCCGGGCGGATGCCCTGGTAGAAGAGTTCGGTTTCAAGGAAGATCTGGCCGTCGGTGATCGAGATCACGTTGGTCGGGATATAGGCCGACACGTCGCCCGCCTGGGTCTCGATGATCGGCAGCGCGGTCAGCGACCCGGCGCCGAAATCCTCGTTCAGCTTGGCCGAACGTTCCAGCAGGCGGGAGTGCAGATAGAACACGTCGCCCGGATAGGCCTCGCGCCCCGGCGGGCGGCGCAGCAAGAGCGACATCTGGCGATAGGCCACGGCCTGTTTCGACAGGTCATCGTAGATGATCAGCGCATGGCGGCCGTTGTCGCGGAAGAATTCCGCCATCGCGGTCGCCGAATAGGGCGCGAGGAACTGCATCGGCGCCGGGTCGGAGGCGGTCGCGGCCACCACGATCGTGTAGGCGATGGCGCCGGTTTCTTCCAGCTTCTTCACCAGCTGCGCCACGGTCGACCGCTTCTGCCCCACGGCGACGTAGATGCAGTAGAGCTTTTTCGATTCGTCGTCGCCGGCGGCCTCGTTGTAGGACTTCTGGTTCAGGATCGTGTCGAGCGCGATGGCGGTCTTGCCGGTCTGGCGGTCGCCGATGATCAGTTCGCGCTGGCCGCGGCCGACGGGGATCATCGCGTCCACCGACTTGAGGCCGGTCGCCATCGGTTCGTGCACCGACTTGCGCGGGATGATGCCGGGGGCCTTCACGTCGGCGATGCGGCGTTCGGCGGCCGCGATCGGGCCCTTGCCGTCGATCGGGTTGCCGAGCGCGTCGACCACGCGGCCCAGAAGGCCGTTGCCCGCCGGCACGTCCACGATGGACTTGGTGCGCTTGACGGTATCGCCTTCCTTGATGTCCTGGTCGGTGCCGAAGATCACCACGCCGACGTTGTCGGTTTCGAGGTTCAGCGCCATCCCGCGGATGCCGCCGGGGAATTCGACCATCTCGCCGGCCTGAACGTTGTCGAGACCGTGCACACGGGCAATACCGTCGCCGACCGACAGCACCCGGCCGACTTCGGCGACTTCCGCGTCCTTGCCGAAGTTCTTGATCTGCTCCTTGAGGATCGCAGAGATCTCAGCCGCTTGGATACCCATGTTATCGGACCTCTTTCATGGCATTCTGGAGGGATGCGAGCTTCGAGCGGATCGAGGTGTCGATCATCTTCGAGCCCACCTTGACGACAAGACCGCCGATGAGGTTTTCATCGACGGTCGCATTCAGTTTCACGGTCTTGCCGATCTTCGCCTTGAGCGTTTCGGCCAGCGCACGCGCCTGTTCGGCCGAAAGCGGCGCGGCAGAGGTGACTTCGGCGGTCACTTCGCCCTTTTCCGCGGCGATGCGGGCGCGCAGGTCGGCCACCAGTTGCGGCAGCACGAACAGCCGCCGCTTGGCCGCCATCAGCGCCAGCGTGTTCGCCACCATCGGCGACAGGCCCATCGCCCCGGCCACGGCGGCGATGGCGCGGCCCTGATCCTCGCGCGTGAGGATGGGCGAGGCGATCATTTCGCGCAGGTCGGCGCTGGCCTCCAGCGCGGCGGCGAGCGCATCCACATCGGCCTCGAGGCCCGGAAG
Source organism: Ruixingdingia sedimenti (assembly GCF_031432425.1). NCBI lineage: Bacteria > Pseudomonadati > Pseudomonadota > Alphaproteobacteria > Rhodobacterales > Paracoccaceae > Ruixingdingia > Ruixingdingia sedimenti. The sequence goes on from NZ_JAVKPH010000029.1 coordinate 47,890, forward strand.
CCCGTTGTCGTCCTTGGCAAGCTCGAACAAGGCCTGCGCATAGCGCCCCGCGATGCCGAGCGAGATCGAAGCTGGTTCGGACACGTCATCCCTTCCGCTGTCTGGCCCCCACCTCTTGCCCGTCTGGCCGCAGCCTTTCCGGGCGCATACGGGGGCATGCGTCTACCGATTTTGCGGCGTCTCTAACAGACGGGTGGGCCCCCCGCAACCGGGGAACATGGCCTTTGCACAGGAAAAGACGGGGCGGATCGCGCTTGCCGCGGGGCGATGCGGCAATGCAGCATCGGCAAGGCCCCGCCGATCCCGGAAACGGCCTGTTGACGGGCCGGAAACACCCCTGCCGTGTCCGCCGGGGCGGGGGCCTTTATACTCGCGGAAAGAATCGGTTAGGGACGAGTGGCATGGATTATCTCATCATCGGCGCGCTGATGATCGGCGGGGGGCTGATGGCGGCGTTCGGGCTGCTCGACAGCGACAGGGACGACGAGGGCGAGGCGCCCGAAACCGACCCCGCCACCGCGACCCACGGCACCGCGGGCGAGGACCTGCTGGTGGCGGCGGGCAACGATACCGTATCCGGCTGGGGCGGGAACGACACCATCACCCTGCATCAGGACGCGACCGGCCACGGCAACCGGGGCGACGATACGCTGACCCTTTACGGCCACGCCGAAGGCCATGGCGATGCGGGCGACGACACGCTTCACGCCCACGGCGACGCGCGTGCCCATGGCGGCGAGGGGCGCGACAGCCTGTTCCTCTACAGCGATGCCGAGGGCTACGGCGGCGCGGGCGACGACCGGCTGGAGGTGTCGGACGAGGCCGAGGGGCATGGCGGCGACGGCGACGATTTCCTCATCCTGCGGGGCGATGCCGAGGGCTATGGCGGCGCCGGCGACGACACGCTGCGCGGCGCGCAGCGGGCAGAGATGCATGGCGGCGAGGGGGCGGATCTGTTTCTCGCCGATTTCGTGCCCGGGCAGGTGCTGACGATCGGGGATTATGCCCCGGGCGACCGGCTCGGCGTGATCCTGCGCGAGGCCGATCCCTCCCGCCTCGGGCTGAGCGTGACCGCCGCGCCGGACGGCGCCCATACCGATGTCGCGCTGCGCTACGGCAACGAGACCACCACCCTGCGGCTGGACGGGGTGACGGATTTCGACCCGGCAGCCTTTGCGATCTATCCCGATGTCGGCCATCTGGATCCCGCGCAGGGCCTGTCGCTGCTGGACGGGACCGAGGGCGCCGATACCCTGCTGGCCGGGCTCGACGGGCCGCCGGCGCTGATCCTGGGCCGGGGCGGCGACGATGTGCTGCAAGGCCCCGGCCCGATCCATGGCGGGCATGGCGGCGATACGATCACCGGGCGGGACGACCTTTTCGGCGGCCAGGGCGACGATGCCATCGCCGTCATCGCCACCGGGCGGGCAGCCGGCAGCATCGGCCAGGTCGAGGGCGGCGGGGGCGACGACAGCATCGTGGCGCAGGACCAGACCGCCGGTTTCAACGGCGCCTTCTATGGCGGCGCGGGCGACGACCTGCTGGTGGGCTACGGCGACGCCTATCTGAACGGCGGGCCGGGGGACGACACGATCATCCACCTGCGGGGCGAGTTGACGGGCAGCGCCGGGGCCATCGCCACCGGGGCGGGCGCGGATCTGGTGGTGCTGGACGCCCGCGCCGGCGGGGAGTGGGATTACGATACGGCACGGGCCTATCCGGCCACGCTGATCACCGACTTCACCCCGGGGCAGGACAGCCTCGGCGTGATCCTGCCCCCGGGCGATGCGGGCGCGGTGCGGATCGAGATCGCGAACCATCCCGCGCTCGGCTATACGGATATATACCTCTACGAACAGGGCGTGATCGACCGCGGCAACGGCGTGACCGAACCGATCCCCCGGCAGGCCTTCCGCCTTCTGGGCGTCACCGCCTTCACCGCAGCCGACATCGCCTTCTTCGACAGCCTGGAGGCCGCCGAGGCCGCCGCCTGAGGCTGTACTTGGGGGCGGATCGCCCTTCGACCCCTCGATCTGACTGGCGAAGGCGCGTGCCTTCGCCACCGCGATACAGATCGCGTTGCCCCGGCCGGGGGCCCCAAGCCCCCGGCCAGCGCCCGCCCCGCCCATGGCGGGCGCTTCTCGCCCGCCGGGGCAGGCGCTGGCCTGGCC